>CANGDR010000001.1 GCA_947452765.1 Actinomycetota bacterium
GCTGCATGTAATTTCGTTAGCAATTCGTTCGCGGTTGCGTGATTCGGAACTCGGACAGCGACTGTGTCTTGGCCACCGGTAACTAAGTCTGAAGCCAGTTCGGTTCGAAATCCAACCAGCGTCAGCGGTCCGGGCCATACGGCATTTGCTAAGGTTGCGGCCCAAGTAGGGAGCTCTTTAATCCAAAGGTCTACATCAGCAACTTTTGATACATGAATTATCAAAGGGTGATATTGGGGTCGTCCTTTGGCTGCAAATACTCGAGCCACCGCTGCTTCATCCATCGCGTTGGCCGCTAAACCGTAAACCGTCTCGGTAGGGATTGCGCACAATCCAGAAGTGGCTAATAGGGCAACTGCTTTATCAACATCAGTTGTAATCAACATCGGGAATTAACCCCACCAAAACGCAATCGCAACCGCAACATAAAGTGCGATAAGAGCAGCCCCTTCGAACCAGGTTGATTCGCCATCGAATACCACAACGACAGCGATAAATACTGACATGAAAAGTACGGCCAGCAACATCGGAGAAAGCACTAAGGTAAATGCCGCAGCACCAATCAGTGGCGCCGCTAACGCAATAAACGGAGTGACAATCATTGCCACCTGCACCGGAGACTGCAAGACAACTTGAAGTGCAAAACTTGGCTGATTCGTTCTAGAAAGCTGAATTCCAAACAAACTTTCTACCGAGTTACCTGCTAATGCAACGATTACTAAACCAGTGAAAGATTCGGAAATGCCCATGTTAGAAACGGCAGCCGGAAGCTCAGATACAAACCAGTAGGCAGCGAAACCTGAACCGATTGTGGCCAAGGCGACCATAAGTACACCAGTTCGGATGCGCCATACGCCATGCTCCACTGAATCACTAGCTGCATCTAATGCTTCCTTTGTACCAGCCAATGGTGATTCATGATTTGAATTTCGAATCGTATCTGGGATTGAAATTAAGAACAGCGCGACCAGTAAGCCAGAAATTGCAATCGTCAATTCTCGGCCATGTTCCACCGCGGATGTGTGCAGCAGTGAACTCATGGTTGGGATCGCCAATGCAAAAGTTGAAAGCGTCAGCAGCATTCCAAGTTGCCGGCCAGTATCGCGATCGAATTTTTGCCTGCCATAACGACGGCCACCAACAAAAAACGATAAACCCATTACCAACAGAATGTTTGCCAGGATTGATCCGACAATTGTGGCTTTAACAATTTCGTATAGTCCCGCGTGAAGTGCAAACAGAATTATAAAAATTTCAGGCAGATTTCCTAAGAAAGATTGGAGCAAGCTAACAGCTCCAAGTCCAAATCGATCCCCAAGTGCCTCAACACTGCGCACCAGTAGTCGAGCTAATGCAGCTACTGCAAAACCCGAAACTACGAAAGCAAATATTGGGTTACCCGTTGAAGTACGCAAAATTCCGGCAGCTATTAATAGACCAATAACTATTGCAATCAAGCGCCGATCTGCATGGCTTAGCGCTCCAAATTTTGAGGGGACTGGATTGGCTACCGTGACGGGAACAGGTTTAGATGCACGGCGGACTCGAGGCTGGTTTCCGGTTGACGTGCTGGGTTTTGGCGCAGGATCAACGCGACGACGGGACATAACCAGAATCTTACCGTTTAACCAAGTGGCTGATTTTGCTTAGTTTGAAGCCATTAACGTCATTGGCTTCAGGGCCGATATCAACTCAGTACGAAGGGTTTGTGCCCGGTGCGCAAATTCGTCTTGTAACTTCGCGAACTTGATTCTGCCAGCTGCGGTTTCTACTCGAATTGGAATCACCCCAAGATCCGCCAAGTTGTAAGGCGCGACTTGCATATCTACCGATCGAATATCTTTGGCGAGTACAAAGGCAGTTCGCACTATGTGTGATCCGACCACGGGTGCGAAACGTTGCGCATGCTTATACAAATCCATATTTGCATGTAAGCAACCCGGTTGCTCTACATCAATTTGATTTATTCTAGTTAACTGCAATGGATTTAGTGGTGTTGCAACTGGTGTAAAAAATCGAAATGCATCGAAATGAGTGCAACGCAACCCAACTGCATCAATCGTTGCACGAATTTCATCTTGTGAAAGTCGAAGCGGCCAACTTTCATGACGCACTTCTTGCGTTCCTAGCACCATGGCCCATTCATGTAATCCAAAGCAACCGTTGCGAGCGGGACGTTCTTGAGTAACGGTCAAAAAATCAATTAGACCGGTTGCCGCCTGACGTGACTTCATGAGCCAGGAATCTTTTATCGAAATCTCGCCATTTCGAAAGCGATAAATTGAACTTGGGAAAGTTTCAAAATCTTCCGCCGTTGCTTCGAGGGAAGTGCCATATCCTGGATGCCAGTCGCGAAGTTTTGCTGGACTAATCGGGTAGTACTCAAAAAGAAAATCATCCACCGGATGTTTTTCATGACGTGAACGCCGCTGCAGCCTTGGAGCAATCCATGGTTCAACGATTTGTTCGTGTTTCGTTCGAAGGTCGTGCCATTCATTTTGAGTCAGGTTTGTCATAACTAACTCGAAAAGTCTTGAATTACTTCGCTATGGCCATCAATACAAAAGTTAACAACTGCGCGACCGAGTAAAGCACCGACTACGTTGCCAGTTCCGCAGTACCCACCTAGTGCCCAAACCCCGGGGACTGCCTCTCTTATTAGTGGCAACCCAGTCTCGGTATAACTAACAACGGCAGCCCAATGATGTTCGATTGGACTAGTTGATCCAATATTCTTCAACCGTTCGGATAGATATTCCCGCATCAATGGTGTTGGTTCTGAGTTATCTGTATTTTCTGATTCAATCGCTTGATCGCGACCGCCGCCCATGGCTATGCGACCATCTGGTAATTGTTGCCAATAGTCCCAAGCGTCTCGAGTGTATACAGCATATTCTAATTTCAACTTTGGTTCTGGAGCGGTCGAAACCATTTGTAGTCGAACTGGGTGCACATCTTTTGCAACCTGAGGAAGTGCTTTTCCTAAATTGCCATCGATAGCTACGATAATGTTTTTGGCTGTGATCACTCCATTGGGTGTATCTACGACCCCAGAATCTATTCTTATTGCTGGGGTGTGTGTGAAGATTTGTGCACCAGCATCTACGGCAAGCTTGGCGAGCAAAGTTGCACGAAGAGCAGGTTGGAATGTGCCATCAGTGGTAATCAAAATTCCGCGACCTTGTGCCCCTTCGTAATCTGCAACTGGGAAACCATCTTCGATCAAAGCATCACGATGCTTAATTACGTCAATAAGTTCAGAATCATCATGCGCGATTCGTAATGCGCCAGCACGGTTAACCGCCATTGGTGTCGTCGCTTCAATTAAGTCCATTTCGGCAAGTGTGTGGTTGTAAAGCTTTACAGCTCGGGCCCGCCCTAAAGACAGTCGGGCATCGTGGTGAAAGGCAGCGATCCCAGCTAGAAGTAACCCACCATTGCGACCGCCAGCACCTGCTGCGATTCGATCTGAATCTATGCCAACTACATTGAGTCCTTGTTGGGCCGCATGGAGCAGTGCAGTTAGGCCAGACCCACCCAATCCAACAACTACGAGATCGACTTCAAGATTCGAATTCAGTGCGGTGAACTCTGGGCGATCGACACCGATGTCCCAAACTATTCCCATAAAACGCATCCTTAGGTGTGTGAATTAGGTTTTTCACTCCGCAAGTATCAGCATAGGAGTATGACCACTTCAGCGACAGACCCTGAGTCACAAAAGGGTAAACGTACTGAGAGTGAGGGAGTAAAAAAACTACGAGCATTGCTTGGAGAAGTCGAATTAACTCCAGAGCAAACATCCGATGACATTGCACCAAAAAGTTCGCGAGATCGAGAATTGGTAGACGACGTTCCGCCTCACCATGGCGGTTAACTCGGTGGCAATACCGCGTAAGTGAAATCTCCCGAACTTGATTTACTAGCAACTAGTTGTGCCTCACCAGAATTTATTGCAACTACAATCGACTCACCCCGGGATTGTGTCGAGAGCATTCCAGAGCTGGAATTTTTGGGCAATGCAATTACGCGCGCTCCATGTGCCACTAATGTGGCTGCAATCGATGCATCGGACGAACTCGAATAAATATCTATTGTGTCTCCAGTGTGGAGTAATGACGTAACGTTGCCATTCGAGACGGGTATTGATACCGCAACAAGAGACGGGTCGAGTCCCGTTAGCAATTGTGGACCGAGTAAATCGGTATTAGTAATTGGCTGATTTTTTGCAATCGAGTGCGCGAGAACTTTCCCAAAGTATTTAGTCGGATCTGTCGCAATGCCTTGCCATTGTGAGTCTTTAGCTAGTTTGACAAGCTTCAAATCATCTTCGGTGATTTCGGTTCCTATGGGCAAGTCGTTCAGGGCAACCACGACCTGGGTAGTTGGCGGTCCACCGGGATGAAAATTGAGAATTAAAAGCAGCGCAGCCAACCCGGCGCAGCCACCTGATATGACTCTGCGGTAGGCGACCAAATAAGGATAGATTTGTAGTTTCATAGACCGCAACGATAAGTCGAGAACTGAAATATGCGTCTGGAATTATCCACAG
This sequence comes from Actinomycetota bacterium, assembly GCA_947452765.1. Classification (GTDB taxonomy): domain Bacteria; phylum Actinomycetota; class Actinomycetes; order S36-B12; family UBA5976; genus UBA5976. The sequence continues at coordinate 4,553 of CANGDR010000001.1, forward strand.
GTACGATGAGTTGAATTGGAAAGGACGCTATGCCTACCTATCAATATGTGTGTAGTTCATGTGAAACACCGCTCGAAGCTGTGCAGTCCTTTTCTGACGACGCCTTGACGCTGTGTCCTACATGTAACGAACCCACTTTAAAAAAGGTTTACGGATCGGTGGGAGTGGTTTTTAAAGGGTCCGGTTTTTATCGAAATGATTCACGGGGAAGTACCACTTCCGCTTCGGCTCCTGCTGCTACTGGCACCACGGCCGCAAGTGTGCCAGCTTCAGCTCCTTCAACACCTGCAACACCTAGTGCAAAACCAGCCACCCCTAGCTCAACACCTGCAAGTTAACCCATGCTTAAGTACGGTCTGTTGGCAGCCGGTGGCGCAGTAATTGGATCTTTAGCTCGACTGCAAATTGCATACATGTTCCAGCGTCCAACTGCGGAAGCATTTCCATGGGCAACATTCTTAGTGAATGTTGTTGGCGCATTGCTAATTGGCTTCTTAGCAGCTCAACCGGCAGTCATGAACAATGAGTCACGCAGACACTTTTTAGTAACAGGCGTACTCGGTGGCTTCACAACCTTCTCCGCTCTTGCGGTCGATGCTTTGCAACTAGCAACACAGCCGGTCACATCAGTGATATACGTAATTGGCACTTTCGGCATAGGAATTTTGGCAACACACGTTGGTGGGTTCGTGAAGGTACGATCATGAACTTATTATTATTTATTTCCGCTTCTGCCTTTGGTGGTTTTACCCGGTCGACAGTGGAGTACTACTTGCCACCAGTTGGAAGTAGTGCATTTCCCCGAGCAACCTTGTTAGTAAATGTCGTGGGTTCATTCATACTTGGAATTTCCTTAGCGCTACCCGGTCAATGGTACGTAATTGTGGGTACTGGTTTTTGTGGGGCACTAACGACATTTAGTGGGGTTAGTTTGCAACTCCATCGCAGACTGAATGCTGCGGCCTACAAGTCTGCATTACTTTATTTAGGCGCACTACTTGGCTTCGGTATTGTTGCCGCGGGAGCGGGTCTGCTTTTAGGGAACCAACTATTTAATTAATTTGCAGTACTTCGGTAGGCGTAACAATTACATCGATTGGTTCATCGTGTGATTCGTGTGGCACGGTTTCAAAGACATCTTCATCAAAAACCAAGCAAATACGAATGGGTCCGCCAGCACTATGTAACGGGATCATTGACAAGGCTCGATCGTAATAACCAGCGCCACGGCCAAGGCGCATTCCATCTAACCCGACTCGGAGTGCTGGAATGATGATGGCACTCGCCTTCGCAATATCTACCTCAGCCGGAGCTGGTTCGTAGATACCGAAGTTGTTCGCTACAAATTCACCTCCATCAAATCCCCAAGCAAGCTGTCTACCGGGCTGCATGATTGGAAGTGCAATTTGTTTGCCAAGTCTTAAGAGAGTTTCGCGTAATGCCGAAGTTGGTGGCTCAGAAGGCATTGACATGAAACATGTCACTAGTGAACCAGGGCACAGTTTGCCCCAATCATGAGCAGCTAAAGCAACGTCAGCGAAGCGAATATCTTCGGTACTTCGGGCTGATCGTGATGCAACGGCAAGATCGCGAACTGTGTCTTTAGAACGGCTATCCATTACTCAACAGTATTGCCAGTAAAGTCGTGTTATGAGCAATCCTCGCGTAGTTCGGAAAGCAGTTATTCCAGTAGCTGGGCTTGGAACACGATTTTTACCTGCAACTAAGGCGACACCAAAAGAAATGCTTCCGGTTGTCGATAAACCAGCAATTCAATATGTAGTTGAAGAAGCCGTTGCTGCAGATATTGCAAATATTTTATTTGTAACTGGACGAAATAAGGATTCGCTAGAAAATCATTTTGATCGGGCACCGAGTTTGGAGCGAATGTTAACCGAACGTGGTGCGCTAGAGATGAAGGAACAGATCAGCGAACTAGCTGATTTGGCTGCCATTCATTATGTCCGCCAAGGTGTGCCGATGGGCTTGGGCCATGCAGTGAGTATGGCCAAGGATCACGTGGGAAATGAACCATTTGCAGTTCTGCTCGGTGATGACTTGGTCGATGCTCGCACCCCAGTATTACCGGATATGCTCGCGGCACAAGCAAAGTTTGGCGGCAGTATTTTGGCTGTGATGGAAGTTCCAGACAATCAGATCCATTTATATGGTTGTGCTGCAGTGGAAGCAACCGAGGACCCGAACGTAGTTCGAGTGACTGAGTTAGTTGAAAAGCCAGTTCCAGGCACTGCTCCAAGTAATTTTGCAGTGATAGGTCGCTATGTAATTGACCCAGCAGTTTTCGCAGTGTTAGAAAAACAAGCTCCAGGGCGAGGTGGAGAAATTCAACTTACCGATGCTTTGGCTTCGTTAATTCACATGCCCGCCAATGCAGGTGGCGGAGTGCATGCAGTGGTGTTTCGGGGAAAGAGATACGACACCGGAGACAAACTTTCCTACTTAAAGAGCGTGGTTTCAATTGCACTTGATCGCGTAGATCTCGGTCCAGATCTACGTAGTTGGCTCTTGGACTACTTGGCAGGTGGAAATTAATGCGCTCCGTTGAGCAGCACTTAGAAATTGTTCTTGGAAACATTTCTCCGTTGGAATCACTAGAAGTTGGTTTACTAGGCGCGGTCGGATGTGTTCTAGCTGAAGATGTTAAGACACTTGATGATTTTCATGAACAGATCCTGCTTGCTAAAGGAACCACAATCGCGGCTCGCCATATTGCGCTTCTAGCAGCCGCAAATCTAGGCAGGGTTTGGGTCCATCCAAAACCCAGAGTCGTGATATTGACTGTTGGAAGTGATTTGGCTGATCCAGGAACGATAGAAGAATTAATCCCTGACATAAATGGAATATCGCTAACAAGCGCAGCAACTGCAACGGGTGCTATGACATTTCGCGTCGGACCATTGCAAAGCGATGCTGAACTTGTCCATGCTTCCATCGAGGACCAACTAGTTCGCGCCGATGTAATCATCACTGCATGCGGCATGAATGCTGATGATTATGACTTGTTAACCGGAGTGCTGCGGAGACTGGGTCGAGTTGAGTTCACTCGAGTATCTATGCAACCCGGCGGCGCTCAAGGATTTGGGCAAATTGGCCCAGATGCCACACCGATTTTTGTGCTTCCAGGTAACCCAGTGGGGGCGCTACTTTCATTCGATATTTTCGTCCGTCCATTGCTTCGGCGCTTGATGGGGCAAAGCAAACTCCATCATCGGATGTTGGAAGCAAAACTTGAGAAACGGGTTGAAGGCTCGCCGGATGACACCAGATATGTTCGGGCACACCTTTCAAGGTCGCAGGGATCACGCACTGTGAGATCAGTTGAGCATGCTGAAACACATCCGCTAGCTGGACTCGGAACCGCAGATGCCTTGATCGTGGTACCAAGTGGGGTAGCTCAGCTGGACGCAGGTGAAACGGTTAAAGTCATGCAACTCGAAGCGCAGGTTGATGAATGACAAGAGCGTGGCCGGTAACACTGTCAGATGGAAATGTGAAAATTCGCCCGCTTAAAGTTTCCGACGCGCGGATTTGGCAAAGACTTCGATTAGAAAATCAAGATTGGCTAACGGAATGGGAAGCCACATCCCCAATGCCTTCGGTCGAACCGCCACCAACGTTTCGGCAAAGTGCGCGGCGCATGTTACGCGAAGCGCGCGAAGGAAGTGCGATGCCATTTGTCGTTGAGTATCAGGGCAATTTCGTGGGGCAAATTAATGTTTCAGACATTACGTACGGTTCGTTGCGCGGCTGTCACTTTGGCTATTGGATCACTGAATCCGCATCCGACAAGGGGATCATGACAACGGCGGCTGCATTGGTCAGTGACCACTTACTTGAAACAATGAAATTGCATCGGATTGAGATCGCAATTCGGCCGGAAAACCTACCAAGCAATCGATTGGCCCTACGTTTGGGATTTAGATTTGAGGGGATGCGTAATAATTTCCTCCACATCAATAATGCTTGGCGAGATCACAATATTTATGTACTTTGCCCAGGAGATTTACCCGGCTCGGTACTTGATCGGGTACGCCGCAAAAGCTAGCGACACGAACGCATGACTGGCTTAAGATCCAACCGAATCACACATTTACGCCGTACCGTAAATAACCATGACGGGTTTGTTATATCTCATCGTGATCGTGATGTGGGCCGTTGTATTAATTCCGATTTGGCTTAAGAGCCACGATCAAGCGCAAGTTGAAAAAGGCTTGCGAGCAGAGGGCGAACTTTCCCAAAAATGGCGTTGGCAACAACGGACGCCGATGTCCAGCCGTCAGCTAGCTTTCGTGCGCCGCCGCAGAGTCTTAATGGCTTTACTTACCGCTCTCGTGGCTTCAGTCGTTGGTACTGCGGCCGGAGCAATTTCAGCTTTTTGGATTGCTGCCCCCGTCATGTTAATTTCCGGTTTTGCGGTAGCTGCGACAAAGACCGGCGTTGCAAAGCAAAGTTCGATTCGTCGAGTTAGTCAGCCTGCTGCACAAACCTCGAGAACTCACGTTGCTTCTCCGGCACATAGCACGGAAGCAGTTTCAATTGCTCCTGCAACTAAGGAATCAAAGCGCAGCTGGACTCCAGTAGAAACCCCATTGCCTTCTTATGTAAATGCTGCTAAAGCAACTGCTTACAACCGTGTTCTCGATTCAGAAAAACCTTGGACTGGTCAAGACATGGTTGATCAGGCGGAGTTAGTGCGTGCGCAACGAGCTGAACGTATGAAAGAAGCACAAAAGCGCTTAGAAGAAGCACGAGCAATTGCAATGGAAAAGGCCCGCAAGGCTGCATTGGCTGCCCAGATTTCTTACCCAGAGGTTGCAGAAAAGCGCGCTGTTAACGAATAGTAAGCCGAGGTACAATTACCTTGTGGAGTCAAAATACCAAGTATTAGGTATGACTTGTGGCCACTGTGTTGCCGCAGTCACCATGGAACTTTCGCTACTTAAGGGCGTAAGTGCAGTTGATGTCGATTTAGAAAGTGGCTCCGTAACGGTTACCTCCGAGTCAGACCTAGATGATTCACAAGTAGCTGCGGCGATAGATGAAGCCGGATACGAACTAGTCAAAAACTAATGAGCATTCGTTCGGTCGAGCTCAGCGTTGGCGGAATGACATGTGCATCTTGTTCCCGCCGAGTAGAACGTGCACTCGAAAAGATTGATGGAGTTCGGGCTTCGGTAAATTACGCAACCGGAGTTGCTGTTGCAGATGTTGAAGATTCTGTTGCAGACGTTGCGTTAGTAACTGCAATAGAAAAATCTGGCTACACCGCATCGGTTTCGGGAAAAGCTATTGAACTTTATGGACTAGCAGAATTTCGAATTCGGTTAATTGTAAGTACCGCTTTAACTATTCCCATAATGGCTTTGTCGATGGTTCCAAGTATGCAATTGCATTGGTGGCAGTGGATTTGTGCTGTTCTCGCTACACCCGTTGCGACCTGGGGTGCTTGGCCGTTTCACCGAGCTGCCTTTTTGAATTTGCGACACTTGGCCGTAACCATGGACACACTCGTAAGCCTGGGCGTGATTGTTGCTTTTACCTGGTCCATGTGGGCTGTGCTGTTTACAGACGCGGGCACAATCGGCATGACAATGTCAGCAAATCTTTTCGAATCAACAGGTAGCACACACACGGCTTCCTTGTACTTCGAGGTGGCATCGAGCGTTACAACATTGGTACTCCTTGGTAAATTTCTTGAACATCGAGCTAGAGAACAATCACTCAAAGCGCTCGAAAATTTAGCCAATTTAAATCCAAAGTCTGCACTGGTAATTCGAGATGGAAACCAAATTGAAACGCTGATCGAAGACGTAGTAGTTGGTGACGAAATTTATGTTCCTGCTGGCCAACAAATTCCAATTGATTCAGTTGTAATTTCTGGAATGGGCCACGTTGATAAGTCATTAGTTACCGGCGAATCATTACCTGTGCAAGTAAGCGTTGGCGATTCGGTAATTGGCGCGACTGTTCTACTTGATAGCGCAATAACTGTCAGAGCAACTGCAGTAGGAAAAGACACAGTGCTTTCTGGGATCTCTCGGTTAGTGCACCAAGCTCAGACCGGTAAAGCTGAAGTAACGCGATTAGTTGATCGAGTCTCTGAAATATTTGTACCGGTCGTAGTCTTACTTGCCTTTGGTACAGCCATCGGGTGGTGGCTAGCAACGCAAGACGCAAGTCGCGCTTTAACAACTGGAATCGCAGTATTAGTAATTGCTTGTCCCTGCGCCCTAGGCCTGGCAACCCCAACTGCTTTATTGGTTGGCACCGGTCGAGGTGCACAACTTGGCATTTTAATTCGTGGCCCACATGCCTTGGAATCTAGTCGCGACATCAACTTAATGTTTTTGGATAAGACGGGAACCTTAACTCGAGGCATGATGGGAGTTACAGATTTCGTAAGCACAGTGTCGGATGAGATTCTGTGGCCAATTGTTGATTCGCTAGAAGCAAGTTCAACGCATCCAATTGCAACTAGCCTCCGGAAACATGCTAAAGGTCTCGGCCACGTTGGAGTGGTGGCAACTAAAGTCCAAACTGTTGGTGGGTCGGGAGTCCAAGGCTTGGTCGATGGACACCCATGCACCTTAGGTTCAATATCTTGGCTCGGAGTTCCAGATGGCGACTTAAAGGCCGCAGCAGATAAATATTTATCACTAGGTGAAAGTGTCGTAGTTGTTTATCGAGATGCCTTTGCAATTGCAGTGATTGGGTTGGCTGACGAGATAGGCGAGACTTCCAAAAAAGCAATAACCCAACTTCGGTCGATGGGTATAACCCCAGTCGTCGCATCAGGTGACAATCAATCTGCCGTTAAAAAAGTTTGTGATGAGCTAGGAATTGTAAGGTATTTTGCAAATAGTTCCCCGGCCAACAAGTTAGAACTGATTCACCAGGCGCAGGAAAATGGTGATGTTGTGGCGATGATTGGTGACGGAATCAACGATGCCGCAGCTTTGGCTAAAGCGCACCTAAGCATGGCAATGGGTTCTGGGTCGGATGTGGCTGCAAGTGCTGCAGATATCGTGTTACTTCGGCCAACCATGGCAGCCGCCGTTGATGCACTTGGGTTAGCTCAAGCAACGATGCGAACTATCAGACTCAATTTGTTTTGGGCATTTGCTTACAACGTTGCTGCCATCCCACTTGCCATGTCCGGAGTACTAGGTCCGATTATTGCCGCCGGGGCCATGGCGTTTTCCAGCGTTTTCGTCGTATCAAATAGCTTAAGATTGCGATCTTTTAAGTCACTAGAAAGTTAGAGTACAAACTAAATCCAACTGGGAAACCACATCCGTAAATGCCAAGCACTGTACGAGATCGACATCCCCGTTAAAATTGGATAGAAAAATATAGTAAGTAAAAGTGCAGCTAACATAAAAGCCAAAGTTGGCCAACGTAAGTAAATTTGTCTTTTACTTTTTACCTTCGAATCTAAATAGTCAAGTGACATAGCCAATGCCATTGCAGTGTAGGGAATGAAAACCACAGCATAAAATGTGAAGATTGTACGGTGCGTGAAGAATAGCCAAGGAACCCAACCAGCAGCGAATGCAACCGCAATCGGAAGTGCGGCGCTCATCTGCTTGCGAACTGCTAGCCAAATAATAAAGCCAAGTGCGATTACTCCGCCCCACCAAATTAGTGGATTTCCAAGTGGAATAACTTCCTGCGAACAGCTGCTAGCTCCACAGGTCGCCTTAGTCTCATAAAAGAAACTGGTCGGGCGAATCATAAGCGGCCAGCCCCAGGGATTTGCTGAGTAACTATGGGGGCTTACTAGGTGAGTATGAAAACTCAACATATCGCGGTGGTAGTGCAACAAACTTACGAGTGCGTCCGGGAATCTAGAATTTGCAGCATTTACTTTTGCCCAACCTCGATTCCAGCCATCTTGCGAGTTGAACCACCCGAACCACGTCGCCAAGTAAACGGCAATCAACAAAAAAGGCATAGCAAGAGTTGGTAGTAAGTCAGCTTTCAGCCAACGTAGAAATATTTTGCTCTGATCGAATGCTTCGGTTCGCCGACCGTAATCCCAAGCCAACATCAGGATTACAAACACAGTCGCGTAATAAACCCCGCTCCATTTAGTTGCGGTTGCTAGGCCGAGCGAAACGATCATTGCCCATCGCCAAATTTTTGTGCCACCGGAATTTACTCGGTCTCGATCTAGGATCAAAAAACCAAATGAACTTAGAACTAAAAATGACAGAGTCATGTCAAGAAGTGCGGAGCGACTCATCGCAATATGTAAGCCATCGATGGCTAACAAAAATCCAGCAACGGTACCAGTGAAATTTGAATTCGTTAAGCGTCGAGTGATACGAGCTGTCAGCAAGACACTTAAGATTCCAAGTACGGCAACTGCGATGCGCCAGCCAAAAGGTGTGGCACCAAAAATAGCTTCGCCGCTTGCTATTACCCACTTGCCTACAGGTGGATGAACGACGTATGAAGGTGAATTTGTAAAGATACTGAGATAATCTTTCCCGTCGCTGCCAAGAAGTAGTTTGTCTGCACCATCAACAGTTTTACGTTCATTGCCAAAATTTAATAATGCAAGTGAATCTTTTACGTAATAGGTTTCATCGAAAATAATTGCATGCGGTACCCCTAGGCGTGGCAACCTAAGCATCGCAGCCAGCGCTGTGACAAGTAGCGGGCCACGCCACCCGGCCCACCCACCCGATGGCTTTACCTGATTGTCTAATGGGAAAGGTTGAATTTTTTCGGCCAAGATCAGGCTGCTTTCAGGATCTGGGTTGATGGTCATAAATTAAAAGTACAGGGGAATGCTAGAACTGCGGGATGATGGTGTGATGTCAGGTCGACTTTTTCTCGCGGCAACCCCAATTGGCAACGTTGGTGATGCTTCGGCTCGGCTCCGGGAAGTATTAGAAAGCGCTCAAGTGATAGCCGCTGAGGACTCCAGGCGGGCCCATCGTTTAATCAGCGATCTTGGAATTACAGTGACTGCGCAAATTTGGTCTTTCTATGACGCTGTAGAAGAAGCCAAAAGTCCAGAACTAATTGAGCGTGTTTTAAACGGGGATATCGTGGTGGTGATTTCAGATGCAGGTATGCCAACTGTTTCAGATCCGGGATATCGATTAGTGCAGGAAGCAATTGCACAAGGTGTAGTAGTTTCGGTAATTCCGGGGCCGTCAGCCGTACTTACAGCTTTAGCGGTCAGTGGCTTAGCCGTGGATAGATTTTCTTTTGAAGGTTTCCTGCCGCGTAGATCTGGAGAACGACGCAAAGTATTTGAGAATTTACGTCATGAGAGCCGAACTATGGTTTTCTTCGAAGCACCGCATCGTCTGATAGAAACCTTGGTCGATTTAGAAGCAGTACTGGGCGCCGATCGCCGCGCTGTTATTTGCAGAGAGCTAACCAAGACCTATGAAGAAGTAATTAGAGGTAGCGTATCTGAACTTGTCGCTTGGAGCGACCGCGAAATTCTCGGTGAAATTACTTTGGTATTAGCGGGGGCTGAACCATTAGCCGCTAGCTCCCCGTCTGATTGGATCGCTCACGTCGCCACGCGTGTTGAACTCGGCGAGTCTCAGCGAGATGCAATTGCAGAAGTTGCTCGAGAACTTGGCGTTCCAAAACGCGAGGTTTATGACGCGGTGCTAGCAAGCCGGCGAGACGAAAAACTATAACCGAAACGCCTCTAGAATTAGCTCATGACTTCCAGTGAAAAAGCGTATTACCTAACTACGCCGATCTATTACGTAAACGATGCACCTCATATTGGGCATGCTTACACAACTGTCGCTGGTGATGTCATGACCCGTTGGCACCGAATGGCTGGCGAGGAAGTTTGGTTCCTGACTGGGACTGACGAACATGGTCAGAAAGTTCTGCGAACCGCAGAAGCAAATAACGTTGAGCCGCAAGCTTGGGTCGACAAACTAGTTGGAGAAGCTTGGCTGCCGGTCCTTAATGTGATTGACGCTGCTAATGACGACTTCATTCGTACGACTCAAGCGCGCCACACTGAAAGAGTGCAGCGTTTTTTGACGCAACTCAAGGATTCAGGGCACATTTATGAAGGCTCTTATGACGGCCCGTATTGCGTAGGTTGTGAAGAATTCAAACTACCGGGTGACCTTATTGACGGTGAAGGTGGCGAAAAACTTTGCCCAACTCATAGCAAGCCAGTTGAACAAGTTAGTGAAACCAATTATTTCTTTCGGCTGTCCTCCTTTGCTGATGCTTTGATTAAACACTACGAAATCAACCCACAATCGATTAGACCAGAGTCGGCATACAACGAAGTGATGTCTTTCCTTCGCTCCGGATTACAAGACCTTTCGATTTCTCGATCTACTTTCGATTGGGGAATTCCTGTTCCTTGGGATAACTCGCAAGTTGTTTACGTTTGGTTCGATGCACTACTCAATTACGCAACAGCAGTTGGACTTGGTGATGATCCAGGCAGTGAAGGCGCAGCCAAGTTTGCCAAAACTTGGCCTGCTGATGTTCATTTAGTTGGCAAAGATATTCTTAGGTTCCATGCAGTGATCTGGCCAGCAATGTTGATGGCTGCAGATTTGCCGCTCCCAAAGTGCGTCTTCGCACACGGCTGGTTACTAGTCGGTGGCGAGAAAATGAGTAAGAGCAAGCTGACGGGTATCAAGCCACAAACCATTGTGGATTTAGTAGGCTCTGATGCATTTCGGTACTACTTCATGCGCGCAATAATTTTCGGTCAAGATGGCTCATTCTCATGGGAAGACTTGGTAGCTCGCTATACCTCTGAACTTGCAAATGGTCTAGGTAATTTAGCCAGCCGAGTTCAGGCAATGGTTGGAAAGTATTTTGCTGGTTCATTGCCGGCTGCAGGGGAAGTCACGCCGGCTGACCGTGCGCTAGCAGATTTACTAACCAAGACTGCTGCCGAAGCGGATCGCGCTATTCGATTATTTGATTTTCAATCCGGAATAGTTGCTATCAAAGAATTTGTCGATGCGGTAAATCTTTACGTGACAGAACAAGAGCCCTGGGTAGTTGCTAAAGGCGAGGACGAAGCTAGCCAGGCTCGTTTAGCAACCATCCTTTACACAATTTGTGAATCACTTCGCGCAATTTCCATTTTGTACTCGCCGATTATGCCAAAAAGTATGGCGCGCCTATGGGATGACATTGGAGCAAGGGAATCAGGAGTTGGTAGATCCTTTGCGGATGTTGCGATTTGGGGTCAACTTAAGCCGGGTGTAAAAATCACCAAGAGTGAATCCATGTTCCCAAGAATTGAAGAGCCTGAAACGATTTAAGGGGCACTTAGCGCAGTGTTAATCATTGCTCCAAATGCCATTGCGCCGGTTTGATTCAGGTGCACGCCGTCAGGTGCAAACCAGCCTTTGTGGCCCTTGGAAGTCGTAGCCCAATCTGCCAAGCGAACATTTGGATACAAGGGGACTAAGGCTGCAATTGTCTGATTGTTTGGCTTCATCCAAACTCGTGGCACTTGGTCGTTGATTACTACAACACGAATGCGATCGGACAGTTCATCCAAAATGGACTTTAGGTCATCAGCTTGGATAATTCCGTTGGTTCCCATGTGGATTATCACCGTATTGCCTAACCGTCCCTCATTTCTGCGGATCCTGATTCGCTCTGCAATGACTTTTGGCTGTCGACCGACTTCAGCATCGATAGAAATTTTTCCCAATGCTTGTTTCATTCCAGCTCGGGCACTCAGCACGACAGAGTCGCCAAATACCACCGTTGCAATTTTCGATCGTTCAATAATTAGTACCGGTTTTACGACTGAGTCTTCTGATGGTGAAGCTGTAGGAACCGGCACACTAGGAACCGGCACTGGAGTCGGATCTTCGTCGATCGCTGTAATTCCACCAAGTCCAGTAACGCTCGACGCACTCGGAGTAGGCGCAGTTACGAGTCCAAAGAGACTCACGAGTATGAGCGCTGCAGTCGCTCCTGAGATTACGAAAGTTCGAACCTTTGGCCTTGGGATTCCAGCACTTCGCCAGGCTGCCAAGCGGATCCCGATTGCTCCCTTTCTAACTGGTAGTTCGATGAATCGGTAAGAAAAATCTGATATTGCTAGCACTAGGGCAAGCTTGAAAAACAAAGTGAAAGATTCCGACCATGTAACATCGACCCCAGGGCGCAGCAATACAAAAATTGGCCAATGCCAGAGGTACATTCCATAGGAACGATCGCCGAACCACCGTAGAGCTGGATTTCCAAGGTAGGTACCAAATCTCAAGCCTGGGTGGGCAGCGACAACGATTAGTATGGCTGTTAAAAGTGACAGGATCAGGAATCCGCCTCGATATAACCAGGGCGTAAGTTCGTTCACTCCGAAGAAGAAATAAAACAAACCGCCGATACTAATTAGGCCAAATAAATTCATTGCGGCAGCTCGATCTGCAGTAATCCGTGGCTTCAATTTTTCAGAATTCCACAATGCCGCTGTAGCAGCACCAATCAATAAGCCCATGGCATGGGTGTCTGTGCCAAAGTAAACCCGGCTTGGGTCATTAGGAACGGGGTATCCATGGGTTACTGACAGCTGCGCCATCCAGCAAGTTGACGCAATTGCAAACCCAGTAGAGGTTATGAAAACTTTAGTTCTTGTTGTAATTCGTCCCAAGCGAAGTTTTGCTAGTCCAAGAATTGCCAGCGGCCAGATTACATAGAACTGTTCTTCTACTGAAAGTGACCAGAGGTGCTGGAGTAATGGCGGGCGAGAAATGTTCACAAAGTATGACTGATCAAAAAATAAATAGGACCAGTTCAAAACAAATGTAATTGCCCAAGGTAAATCTCGGCGAACTTGGAATGCCGCATCATGAACAAATAATCCGGATACGGTTACGGCAAAAAGTAAAACCAAAAATAGCGCTGGAAATAGCCTTCGAATCCGGCGAATATAAAAATTTGCTCTGTCAAGTTTTTGGGTGAGAGCGACCTCGTTCAATAAAAGTGAAGTAATCAAGAATCCAGATAACACGAAGAAGACGTCTACTCCGAGAAATCCACCCATAACTTTTGATATGTCAGCGTGATAAATAATGACAGCTAAAACTGCGATGCCTCTGAGGCCATCTAGACCTGGCATCCGCTTCAACATTTCTTCGCCTCTTTAAACATCGGAAACAGGGCTTGGCATACCGGGATCAGATTTTGCACCCCGACTTAGAAATAGGCTATCTAAGGAACGGTAACGTGGACGAGTGAGCACACCGAAAATCTCCGAGCCACTTATGGCTCCAGTGGTGGATACGCATTGTCATATGGATGTAACTTTTGATGACGACCACCAACTCCCAAGTGTTGAAGTTGCTATGTCGCGAGCCAATGCAATGAATGTCACCAAAGTCATCCAAGTTGGATGTGACGTTGCAAGCTCTAGATGGGCTGCCGAAACCGCTGCCTTGCATTCCGACGTTTGGGCAACTGTGGCACTACACCCGAACGCAGCCGCCCATGATCCAAATTTGGATTCCTCACTTGCCCAGATTGCGGAGTTGGCAAAGCTGGCGCAAGTCCGCGGCATTGGAGAAACCGGGCTGGACTATTACCGAACTGAGCGCAACAAGGCTGCTGCGCAACACGTTTCATTTCGCGCCCATATCGATATCGCCAAATCGGTTAATAAGCCATTGATTATTCACGACCGCGATGCGCACGACGACGTAATTCAAACTCTTTTGGAATATGTTGCACCAGAGACTGTCATATTTCATTGTTTTTCTGGAGATGAACAAATGGCGCAAATTTGCGCTGACCATGGTTGGTATATGTCGATCCCAGGAGTTATCACGTTTAGGAATGCAGAAAGTTTGCGAAATGCGGTTCGAGTAATTCCTGATGACTTGTTGCTAGTAGAGACAGATTCGCCATTTCTCACGCCGGTACCGATGCGCGGAACCCCGAATGCCTCAACAAATGTGCCATGGACAGTACGGGCTATTTGCGAGGTTAGAGACCAATCTGAAATAGAAATTTGCAATCTACTTTTCTCAAATGCTGAAAGGGTTTTTGGCCCATTTTGACAAATTTCAACTTGCTTTTACCCCGTAGGTACGAGATACCGTGGAGTTTCGACTAAAGCTGGGTTGCCAGCAAGCTTTGATTTGGGGAATAGACATGACACAACGTGGTCGCCATCGTGCGCCCGGTCGCCATGCGCGCCCCAAGGAACGGAACTTACCGTTTCTTGCTGCCGTTATGGGTGGTGTCGTCTTACTGACCGGTAGTGCAGTCGTCCAGGCAAATTCGTCGGAACAGCCAGCGCCGTATATAGATGTTGTTTCGATGGCGATAGATGGCACAGTTACATATAACGTGCGGAACCACGATATATCGACCTCGGTTGTAACCGATACCGAACCAATCAAATTTGCAAGTACCGTCAATGAAGATGCGAATATTGCAGCTGGAACCGAAATTATCCATACGACTGGAATCAATGGCGCAGCCGAGGTTACTTACGAAGTCAAGGTTGTGGACGGTAAAGAAGTTTCGCGGACTGAGATTGGTCGAATCGTAAAAAATGAACCACAAAATGAATTGGTAATTCGCGGAACCGGCGATGCCAAAAATCTTAAAATCGCATTACAGACTGCTGCCGAAACTACAGGTTCGGTAGAAGGCAACATGAATTATGCAAAACTTTTTATTCAGCAAGAGTATGGCTGGGACGCATCCGAATTTAAATGTCTTGCTCAACTTTGGACCCGCGAGAGCAAGTGGAATCACATTGCACGCAACCGTACCTCAGGCGCTTATGGCATTCCACAAAGTTTGCCTGGAGCCAAAATGCAATCATTTGGTAGCGATTGGGCAACAAACCCTGTTACTCAAATCAAATGGGGTGCCGACTACATTCAAAAGCGCTATGACACTCCGTGCAATGCATGGCAGCATTCGCAAATCCACAACTGGTATTAAACCAATAAATGTCTGAACCAACACTTCTTGGCGCTGCAGAAATACGCGCGCTTGCAACTTCGCTGAATGCGACGCCGACAAAGAAGTTGGGGCAGAATTTTGTAATTGACCCGAATACAGTTCGCCGCATTGTTCATCAAGCGCATTTATCGTCATCTGATGTAGTTGTTGAAATTGGCCCGGGCCTAGGTTCGTTAACCTTGGCGCTATTGCCAGAGGTAGCGCATGTAGTTGCAGTCGAGATAGATCCAGTGCTTGCAAATCAATTACCCGTCACCATTTCCAAGCATGCCTCAGCACTGGCGAAAAACTTGACCGTTATTAACGCTGATGCAATGCGAATTGAAACTTTACCAATGAGCCCAACTCACCTGGTTGCAAATTTGCCCTATAACGTTTCTGTTCCAGTTGTGTTGCATTTCTTAGAATCGTTTCCATCCATAAAAGAGTTCTTAGTTATGGTGCAAGCCGAAGTTGCTGATCGAATGGCGGCTGGACCTGGAAGCAAGATTTATGGAGTGCCAAGTGTAAAAATGGCGTGGTACGGCAAGGTTGATAAAGCCGGCGCAGTAGGTCGTAACGTATTTTGGCCAGCGCCGAATGTCGATTCTGGCTTGGTTCGAATGGTTCGACACGAATCCACTTACGATCCGAAAATCAGAGTTTTGACGTTTTCTATTGTCGATGCTGCTTTTGGCCAGCGCAGAAAAACACTTCGCACTGCACTTGGATCGATTCTTGGAGCTCCTCCTGAAATTGAGGCGATATTGCGCGCCGCTGGTGTGGATCCTGGTGCAAGAGGTGAGCAACTCGGATTAGCAGAATTTGTGGCCATCGCGCAGGCCGCAAAGAAAGTAATGTAAAGCCGTGAGTAAGTCAGTAACCGTTCGAGTCCCGGGCAAGGTAAATGTTTACCTTGGGGTCGGCCCGCGTGAGTTTTCGGGTTATCACGAATTAGCAACTATCTTTCAGTCAGTAAATGTGTACGACGAAATTACAGTGTCACAAGCTTCTGAGTTAAAGATCTCGGTTTCAGGTCGGTATACCGAGGGGGTACCCACTGATTCTAGGAATTTGGCTTGGCAAGCAGCAGAGCTCGTAGCTCGTGCGTGTGGCGAAGATTCAAACATCCATATCGAAATTGATAAGTCAATCCCAATTGCGGCAGGCATGGCAGGCGGAAGTGCGGATGCCGCAGCGACTCTAGTTGCTTGTGATGCATTTTGGAATGCTGGAATTCCACGAGAGCAGCTAGACGCAATGGCAGGGCAACTTGGTTCTGATGTTCCCTTTATGCTGCACGGTGGATGTGCCTTAGGTGTTGGGCGCGGCGATGTTCTTTCTCCAGTAATGACTCGAGGAGTTTTCCATTGGGTCTTTGCAACTTTTGACGATGGTCTATCGACCGCACAAATTTACGCCAAAATTGACGACATGCGTGGATTGGATTTTGAGTTAGATCCAGCCGTTCCTACGGAACTCTTAGGGGCGTTAACCCGCGGTGATGCGCCTGCACTTGGCAGATTGCTGCACAACGATCTACAAGCAGCAGCCATTGCAGCTAAATCAAAACTCGGTGACGCATTGGAAGCTGGTCTGGAACTAGGGGCGCTCGGATCGTTAATTTCTGGCAGCGGACCAACTTGCGCATTTCTCGCTCGCGATGAATCATCTGCGATTGATTTAGTAGTCGCGCTGAAAGCAACAGGCTTGGTAGACCACGTATTTCATGCTCATGGCCCGGTTCACGGAGCGCGAGTTATCTCGACATCAAGATAATCTTCTAGACTCATTCTGTGAGTAACTCAGATGAAGTGGATCGAATCGTTGCAGCCTGGCAGCGCGAGCGTCCTGATCTAGACGTAGCTCCGCTTCAAGTACTTAGTCGAGTCTCGCGGCTGGCGCGACACCTTGACTTAGCTCGTCGCGAAGCATTTGCGGCTCACGACTTAGAGCCGGGGGAATTCGATGTATTGGCCGCATTACGGAGAGCGGGCAAACCCTACGCCCTTCCTCCTTCGCAACTCTTATCACCGACTCTGGTAACGAGCGGAACCATGACTAATCGGATCGATCGACTAGAGCAAAAAGGTTTAGTTAACCGAACCCCAGATCCAAGCGATGGGCGAGGAGTCTTAGTTGAACTTACGTCTTCTGGAAAGTCCGCAGTCGATAAGGCATTAGACGAACTAATTACTCGCGAAAATAAATTACTTGCCAAAATTGCTAAAACTGATCGAGAAAAATTAGCCGCGATATTGCGAGATGTTGTTTTGCCATTCGACAATGAAGCACAGAGCGACTAATCAGTCTTACTTACGTCGACTGATTAGGTGTGGATCACTTTCTAGACCTACCGCACCATTCCAAACTAAGTTCACTAAATGGGCGATTACCTCATCTTTAGGTGTTTCGCGCTCGTCCAACCACCACTGCCCAGTTAATGCCACCATGCCAACGAACATGTGTGCATACATAGGAGCCATTTGAAATGGAAATCCACGAAGTCGAAATTCTTTGGATAATAATTCTTCAACTCGTTGTGCAACGTCAGATAGCAAAGAAGCAAAACTTCCAGTAGCAGTTGCTGCAGACGATGCAGCGGGCGAGTCGCGTAACAAAATTCGAAAGCCATCAGTGTTGGTTTCAATGTAATCAAATAGCGCGCAAGCTGTTTGCTCTAGAAGTAAGCGTGGGTGCACTGCTGTCAAAGCTTTAGTGATGGAATTGAGTAAATAATTCATTTCCCGGTCTACGACAACTGCGTATAAACCATCTTTAGATCCAAAGTGCTCATAGACCACTGGCTTTGAAACATTTGCAGTATTTGCGATTTCTTCGACAGTGACTGATTCAAATCCCTTTTCGGCGAATAGGGCACGGCCGACTTCAACAAGTTGGGCCCTACGTTCGTGTCCGGTCATGCGGACGCGATCAACATCACCGGTGCGACTGCGACCAGAAAGGTCAAGCTCGTCATTATCGTGAGTGATAGCCACCGAGATTCCTTAATCTAGCTATGGGACCGGAAAGTTACTTAAGTGCCTGGATATGTAGTTGCGTGGACAAGTCCAGGCGAGTTGGGTACTAAAAAAGTGCGTTCATAAAGGTTACCGCAGTTGGGATTGGTGCTTCTTGGCGTTTAAGAAACCTATTCGTTTTGGGAATCCGGTACATACAGCCATAAGATTTGCAGGCGGGTTAACTGTTTTTTGAGCAGAGTAACCTCGATTCCCGGATCGTCTAATGGCAGGACAGCACTCTTTGGAGGTGCTTATCGTGGTTCGAATCCACGTCCGGGAGCATTTTCAATCGGTAAACTAGTTATGTGAGTGAATCCGGGGAACTAAAAAGGCGTCCCGCGGCAATCATTGTTTTAGCTGCTGGCCAAGGCACTCGCATGAAATCTGCTAAACCAAAAGTGCTTCACACCATTCTTGGATTGCCTCTTGTGGAACATGTTTTGCGAGCCACGTTTCCATTAGATGCAACTAATACTGTTGTGGTTGTCGGGCATGGCCGCGACGAAGTTGTGGCACAACTCAAGCAAACATACCCAGACGTAAAAATCGTAATTCAGGAAGAGCAAAACGGTACCGGTCACGCGGTCGCAATTGCACTTGAAACTCTTCCAGAAATAACTGGCTCAGTTCTAGTGCTTGCAGGCGATACTCCGTTACTCACAACTGAGGACATGGCAAGAACCATAAATGCCCAAGAAGGTCATGCCGCCGCGGTGCTTACTGCAAACTTGGTCGATCCAACTGGTTATGGGCGGATTGTGCGCGGTTCATCAAATGATGTTGAAGAAATTGTTGAGCACCGAGATGCTACGGAATTACAGAAGGAGATAACTGAAGTTAATTCCGGCGTTTACGCCTTTGATGCAAAGTCACTCAGTGAGGCACTTGGAGAAGTTGATACCAAAAACTCACAAGGTGAACGGTACTTAACGGATGTGCTGGCGATTTTGCGCGCAAAAGGAAAGAACGTGAATGGCGTTACAACATCGGAAGAAAACATTCTTGGAGTAAACGATCGACGCCAACTCGCTGCTGCCGGCGCCGTGTTACGAACTCGCATTGCAGATGAATGGATGCTGGCCGGGGTAACCATGGTTGATCCATCCAGCGTTTGGATTGATCGGACGGTAACTTTGGAAGCTGACGTCACGCTATTACCGAATGTACAACTTTCAGGGACTACTTCGATTTACGCTGGGGCAACAGTTGGTCCTGACTGCACGCTGACCGACACCGTTGTCGAGTCCGGTGCATCCGTAATTCGCACTACTGCGAACGGGGCACACATCGGAGCTGATGCAACCGTTGGGCCATTCACTTACTTGCGACCTGGAACTGTTCTCGGGGCAGGTGCCAAAGCTGGCGGCTTTGTGGAAATGAAGAACTCAGTACTAGGGGCCGGAGCGAAAGTGCCTCACCTGTCCTACGTTGGAGATGCAACAATTGGCGAAGGTTCTAACATCGGTGCGGCAACAGTATTTGTGAACTATGACGGAGTAGCAAAGCACCACACCGAGGTTGGCAAGCACGTTCGAATCGGCAGCGACACAATGCTGGTCGCTCCGCTGAAAATAGGTGATGGCGCTTATACGGCTGCTGGCTCGGTAATCACGGAAGACGTTCCAGCAGGATCCATGGCTGTGGGTCGCGCCCGGCAACGCAATATTGTGGACTGGGTACTCCGACGCAGACCCGGTAGCGACTCGGCTCAAGCAGCACTGGCAGACTCATCCAATAAGAACTCCAAGTAAAGGAACCTAGATGACTGGCATCACGCAAAACAACGCAAAGCGGATGGTCCTGATAGCCGGTCGCTCACACCCTGAGCTAGCGCAGGCAGTTGCCGACAACCTTGGCGTAGAGCTAGTTCCAACCCGTGCATTTAACTTCGCCAATGGCGAGATCTTCGTTCGCTTCGAAGAATCCGTTCGTGGCTGTGACGTCTTCGTGCTCCAAACGCATACCGCGCCAGTCAATGAGTGGATCATGGAGCACTTGCTCATGGTTGATGCGCTAAAACGAGCTTCTGCCAAGCGCATCACGGTCGTTGCGCCGTTCTATGGTTACGCTCGGCAAGATAAAAAACATGCTGGCCGTGAACCAATTTCTGCCCGCTTGATGGCTGATTTATTTGCTGCTGCTGGGGCCGATCGCCTAATGAGTGTTGATCTGCATACTGCCCAGATCCAAGGATTCTTCGACGGACCAGTGGACCACTTGTTCGCACTTCCAATTCTTGCCGCACATGTAGGTCGCACAGTTGATCGCAGCAAAATCACGGTCGTTTCTCCTGATGCCGGTCGCGTACGGGTGGCTGAGCGTTGGACTGATATTTTGTCGGCGCCACTCGCAATTATGCACAAGCGTCGCGATCCTGATGTGCCGAATGAAGCAAAAGTTCTCGAAGTTGTCGGTGACGTAAAGGGTCGAATTTGCGTAGTAGTTGATGACATGATCGATACCGGTGGCACGATCGTAAAGGCGGCTGAAGCACTTTTTGAAAATGGAGCCGAAGACGTAATTGTCACTGCGACCCACGGAATTTTCTCGTCCCCCGCAGCACAACGTCTGCAAGATTCTGCAATTCGTGAAGTTGTAGTGACCGATACTTTGCCAATTCCTCACGAAAACCAGTTCCCGAACCTAACCATCCTTCCGATCGCACCGCTGCTTGCGCGCGCCATCAAGGAAGTTTTTGATGAAGGCTCGGTTGCAAGCTTGTTCGATCACGTCGGCGTTTAAATCCACTTAAATAAGACGCGTTTTGGCACCAGACTAAATCCTGGGCTAATCTGAAGGTGCTCCTCGGCGAGGGCCCTAAAAAGCCGTTATCGACGAAGGTCCGTTGTGGAGCTATTCAGCAATGACCTAAATCGAGGAGAAATACATGAGTGACGCATTAGTCGCAGAACCCCGTTCTGATTTTGGCAAAGGCGCATCTCGTCGCCTACGCCGTGACGGAAAAACCCCAGCTGTTGTTTATGGACACGGCACCAAAGTAGTTCACATCGCACTTGATTCGCATGAACTACGTCTCACCCTTCGCAAGAAGGTCACATCATTCGATATCAACCTTGATGGAAAAGTTGAAACTGTTTCCCCGCGGGATATCCAAATTGATCCGGTCACTCGTGGCCTCGAACACCTAGACCTAATACTCGTGTCAGTTGCAGAAGCAGCGACTCTTGCTCGGGAAGCAGTGGTAGCACATGCAGCAGCAGAGGCTCAGATGAACGCAGCAGCAGAAGCAGCAGCATCCAAGGCTGCAACTCGCGCTGAGTACCAAGCGGCTGAAGAGGCTGCTGGTACTTCTGCCAAATCTGATGCACCTGCAGAGGCATCCGCAGAGTAAGACCGTGTCAGAAAACGGTGCGTGGCTTGTTGTGGGACTCGGTAATCCGGGTCCCACATACGCATCTACGCGCCACAATATAGGCGCGATGGTAATTGATGAACTGGCAATTAGAAATGGTGACAAATTAAGTCGTCACAAACGTGCCTTGGCTGAAGTTGCTGAGACTCGAATTAATGGCATTCAAGCAATTCTGGTTAAACCACTTTCATATATGAATGAATCAGGTGGACCAGTTAAGGCGTTAGCAAGCTTCTATAAGATTCCTGCTTCGCGCATTGTGGTGCTGCATGATGAACTCGACATCCCACTTGCCGCAATTCGCGCGAAACTAGGCGGGGGTGACAACGGGCACAACGGATTGAAATCAATTCGATCTGCCTTTGGAGATGGTGACTGGTATCGAATCAGACTTGGTATCGGTAGACCTCCGGGCCAACAAGATCCAGCAGACTTTGTCTTACGACCATTTGCCGCACAAGAAGCCGTGGATGTCGCAACCCTGCGAGAGCAAGGTGCAGACGCAGTCGCAACTTTACTAACCAGTGGCTTAGATGAAACCCAGCAGGCTTTTAATTCATGAGCGATAACGAACTCGCTAAGCAGCTAGCAGTTAAAACTGGCGAGCTCTTAGTTGGGTTACGAAATCATGCCCACTCCCTTGAGACACTAGGCGATGAGTCTCACGCTGCCTTAGCGCAAGAGATATTAGGCAGTGAAGGTGATTCGATAGCTCATTCCTACCTGTTTGAGCAGTTAACAAAATTACGTCCCAATGACGTCGTGCTCAGTGAAGAAGGTGATCTTGAAGTTGCCCGCACCAGCGCCAAGCGAATTTGGATTATTGACCCGCTAGATGGAACTGCGCAGTATTCAACCGGTGGTCCAGATTTCGCAGTCCACATTGCACTTTGGGAAGCTACATCGGATGCACCAAGTAACATTTCAGTTGCTGCAGTTTCAGTTCCAATGCGAAATGAAATCTGGACAACGTCGGATGTGCCTGTGGTACCGACTGATTCTTCGCGGCCAATTCGCATATTAGTTTCACGCAGTCGGCCACCTCGGGAAATTGCCACTGTCATTGCTGCCCTTGAATTGAAATACCCAGATAGAGGTTCAGTGGAAGTAATTCCGATGGGATCAGTCGGCGCCAAAGTAGGAGCCATCATTTCTGGTAAAGCGGATATCTATTTCAACACTGGTGGATTTTATGAATGGGACTTGGCTGCACCGCTTGGAGTAGCAATCCATTACGGATTGAGTGTCACGGATAGCCGGGGTGACACGATTTCATTGAACCAGGCAAATTTACGCGTCCGCGACGTGCTGATTACCCGACCCGAGTTTGTTGTATCTGTAGTTAGCGCATTGGCAGGATCATGACCCTGGATTTGATTGCGGCAGCAGTTTTAGAAGACCGGGTAATTACTGGTGTTGTTTCTGATATCACAGCTGGAGTCTCTACTCGGATTCCCGTTCCAAAATCCACAATCCCATTTGTTGTTGGCGCTTTGGCAAGTGTCGGCAGACCATTAGTTATCGTTGCGCCCACAGAACGTGCGGCAGAGGACCTAGTTCGCGAAATTAGAGACTTTGTCTCAGATGATTCCCTTGCGGTCTTTCCAGCTTGGGAAACTTTGCCGCATGAACGATTGAGTCCAAGCAGCGACACGGTTGGTCGCCGAATGGCGGTACTCCGACGATTGGCGCATCCGGAAGATCTGGGGCCACTAACAGTTGTAGTAACTTCCGTGCGAGCTTTTATTCAACCGATTGTTGCCGGATTAGGTGAAATTGCCCCGTTGCACGTCACAACTGGTGATGAATTTCCACTTGAGAAAATAGTTACTGAATTGGCTCGACTTGGATTTGATCGAGTTGAACTGGTAGACAGACGTGGCCAGTTCGCAGTTCGCGGCGGCATCGTTGACGTGTTCCCTGCCGCTGAAGAGCATCCACTTCGAATTGAATTCTGGGGAGATTCGGTTGAGGAAATTAGAACGTTCTCGATTGCAGATCAAAGGTCACTTGGGATAGCCGTTCCAAAACTCTTTGCGACAGCTTGTCGAGAACTCTTAATCACCGATGAAGTAAAAGTTAGAGCAGAAAAACTTTCAAAGTTGCATCCTGAGCTTTCAGAAATCTTGGGCAAAGTCGCGCAAGGAATTGCAGCCGAAGGCATGGAAAGCCTAATACCCGTTTTGGTTCCTAAGCTGGAATTATTGCTAGACGTTATTTCGAAATCCGCAATTATCATTGAAGTTGAACCAGAGCGACTTGAAACTCGAGCGCACGAACTGGCAACAACGAGTGCTGAATTTTTAGAGGCTTCGTGGCATAACGCAACTGCTGGAAATGCAATCCCCATTGATTTGGGCGCATCAGCATTCCGGGATTACCAGGAACTGAAGGAGACCTACAATTCACGAGCTTGGCTTGGGCTTTCGCTCCTCACGAGGCCAGATGATGAAGTACCAGACTTAGAGCCAATTACGGATTATCGTTCCAACGTTGAATCGTTCGTTTCTGATATCCGCACTTGGTGGAAAGCTGGCTATCGAGTAGTCGTTTCTATGGCTGGCCATGGTTCAACTGAGCGATTAGTTGCGACTTTGCTTGAGTTTGATATACCAGCCCGTCAGATAGATACCTTGACGCCAGGGTTGGTAGATCGAGTAGTTGAAGTCACCGTTTCACATCAAGAATATGGTGCACAGCTAGGGGCAGCAAAACTTGCCGTTGTAACCGAAGTGGACTTATTTGGGTCGAGGGATACCCAGCGAGAAAATCGGAGCCTTCCTAGTCGACGTCGCCAGGTCATTGATCCGCTTACTCTCAAGAGTGGCGATTATGTTGTGCATGAACAGCATGGTGTTGGTCGATATATTGAAATGACGCAACGTACCGTGCAAGGTGCAACTCGTGAATATCTGGTAATCGAATACACCCCAAGTAAGCGGGGCCAACGTGGTGATCGACTTTATGTCCCAAGTGATCAGCTTGACCAGATAACTAGATATGTGGGTGGCGAGGCACCAACTCTCAACCGACTAGGCGGGGGAGATTGGGCCGCTACAAAATCAAAGGCCCGACGTGCAGTTCGCCAAATTGCAGGTGAACTTATTCGTCTCTACGCCGCCCGAATGGCGAGCAAGGGTTACGCCTTTGGCCCAGACACGCCATGGCAGCGCGAGCTTGAAGATGCCTTTGAGTATGTAGAAACCCCAGACCAACTAGCGACGATTAATGAAGTGAAACGGGATATGGAAAGTGAAGTCCCGATGGACCGATTAGTTTGTGGTGATGTTGGTTACGGCAAGACCGAGATCGCGGTCCGAGCTGCATTTAAGGCTGTTCAAGATGGCAAGCAAGTAGCGATATTGGTACCAACAACTTTATTAGTGCAACAACACTTTGAAACTTTTTCTCGCCGATATGCCCAGTTCCCAGTTAAGTTGGCAGCTCTGTCCCGATTCCAATCCGACAAAGAAGTAAAGCAAGTGCTTGTTGGAATGACCGATGGGACGATTGATGTAGTGATAGGTACACATCGTCTGTTCAATCCAGATGTCCGGTTCAAAGATTTAGGACTCGTAGTTGTCGACGAGGAACAGCGATTCGGAGTAGAGCACAAAGAGCACCTAAAGGCATTGCGCACAAATGTCGACATGCTTACTATGTCCGCGACTCCGATCCCACGAACCCTCGAAATGGCCGTCACCGGCTTGCGTGAGATGTCAACGATTCAAACGCCACCTGAGGAGCGTCATCCAGTCTTAACTACCGTGGGCCCGTATGACGAGAAATTCATCACTGCTGCTATTCACCGAGAACTAATTCGCGATGGCCAAGTTTTCTTTGTACACAACCGAGTAGAGAGTATAAATCGAGTTGCATCAAAGCTTGGTGAGTTAGTTCCCGAGGCTCGAATTGCCGTTGCGCACGGACAGATGAATGAGCACCAACTTGAACAAATCATTATCGACTTCTGGGCTCATAAATATGACGTTTTGGTTTCAACCACAATTATTGAAAGTGGATTAGATATTCCAAATGCCAATACTTTAATAGTCGATCGGGCGGATACCTTCGGCTTGTCTCAACTGCATCAGTTACGCGGCCGAGTTGGGCGAAGTCGTGAACGCGGTTATGCATATTTCTTGTACGCAGCTGATCGTCCACTGAGTGAGAATGCCCACGATCGACTCTCTACTATTGCTGCGCATACTGATTTGGGTTCAGGTATGGCAGTTGCTATGAAAGATTTGGAAATTCGCGGAGCAGGTAACTTGCTGGGTGGCGAGCAAAGTGGCCACATAGCTGACGTTGGTTTTGATCTTTATGTTCGATTGGTAAGCGAAGCCGTAGAAGAAGTGCGTTCCGGTGGTGAAGCAACGGCTGAAGTCGTTATTAAGGTAGAACTTCCCGTCGATGCACATTTACCACACGACTATCTACCGGATGAGAGACTTCGCCTCGAGGCCTATCGTCGGTTAGCGAATGCACGTACCAATGATGAAGTTGATCAAGTCGTAGAAGAATTAATTGATCGATACGGCGCGCTGCCCAAACCAGTTGCGGCATTGATATCAATTGCACAGCTTCGAGTATTACTACAGTCGGCCGGAATCACTGAAGTTATAGCAGCAGGAAAATCTGTGAAGTTGTCCCCAGTTGAGCTGCCTGAATCCCGAGTCATGAGGCTCAATCGCCTCTACCCAGGATCGTCAATAAAGCCTGCATCTCGTACGATTGTGGTGCCTAGAACCAGAGACGAAATGCTTGGAACCACTCAAGATAACTCGGCGGATGACCTAGTGGGATGGGTAACGGCACTGGTGACATCAGTGGTGTTAGAAGCCTAATAAAATCAAAGTACTACTTGTTGAAAATCATGGAGGAATTCCCTTGAAGTTACGCGCCGTAATTGCAGTTTTAGCTAGCGCTGTGCTGCTAACTGGATGCTCCACGAATGGCAAGCTGGCTGGTTCTGCAGCAGTTTTTAACGATCAGACTATTCCAATGTCTGAAGTCACCAAGCAAGTTAACGAAGCTCGAATGCAAATCGAACGAACTGATCCAGCAAGTATTTCAAAAGTCCCGACTTTAACTGAAATAAGTCAAAGAGTAGTTGAGCGTCTAATTTTGGTAAACATACTTACAGAAGCCACTAAGCGGGAAAATATTAATATTTCAAAATCGGATGTTGCAACTTTCCGAGATTCGGTTTTTGCGCAGTACGGCAAAGATAAAATTGAAGCACAATTGGTGTCACAAAATGGAGTCTCTGCCTCGCATGTTGACGAGTTCATCTATCTGATCATGGTGCAACAAGCAATTATGCGGAAGCTAGCGCCAGCGGCGGATCAAACAACTCAAACTAAAACCCTTTACGACTTCCTTTCCGTCGTTAGTAAAGATCTTGGAACTCGTCTGAACCCGCGTTACGGTACGTGGGATCCTAAAAATTTGTCCAGTGTTCCTGGTGATCTTGTACTATCTGCGCCAGCCGCACCTGCTGCGCCAGCCGTGCAATAATTTATGACAACTCCAATTCAGCAACTGGTCGAAGTTATGGATCAGTTGCGCAGCCCCGGTGGTTGTCCATGGGATGCAGAACAAACTCATGCGAGTTTGGCGCGCTACCTTCTCGAAGAAACATATGAAGTACTCGAAGCAATGGACTTAGGTGATCTAGATTCGCTTCGGGAAGAACTTGGTGACCTTTTACTGCAAGTTGTTTTTCATGCACGGATAGCGCAAGAAACAGATCCCGAGTTCTCTCTTGATGCAATTGCACAAGGAGTTGTAGACAAACTCGTGAGACGTCACCCACATGTATTCTCAGACTTAGAGTTGTCCACCAGTGAAGAACTGGAAGCAAGTTGGACCAACATCAAAGCAACTGAGAAGCAACGAGATTCAGTAACTGATGGAGTGCCAGCTGCGATGCCTGCCCTGCAACTTGCAGCTCAGTTGATCTATCGGTCTCGTAACTTAAACATTCTGCCTACTCAAAATTCACTCAAAGAGGAACTTCGTGGCGTGATTTCCGAAGTGTCTGAACTGCAAATTGCTGAACTCTTAATCGCAACAGTTGAACTTGCTCGAGAAAAGGATATAGACCCAGAATCAGTTTTACGCGCTGAAATGACAAAGTATCGCGCGAAAATCCGTAAGTCCGAAGGACTCTAGCGGTTGCCAGGTCGAGAACCGCAAGATCGCTAGAATGTAACTACCAAGCGAGAATAACTCGTCATGAAAACTCGAAATTTGGAGTAATCCTGTGTCTAGCATTGCTGATATTCGCGCCCGCGAGATTCTAGATTCTCGCGGCAACCCAACGGTTGAAGTTGAAGTAACTCTTGAAGACGAGAGTGTGGGTCGGGCCGCCGTTCCATCAGGTGCTTCCACCGGAGCTTTCGAAGCGGTCGAACTGAGGGATGATGACAATCGCTATCTAGGCAAAGGTGTCATTAGTGCGGTCAGGGCAATTGATGAAGTGATCATGCCTACAATTCTTGGCTTCGAAGCGCCAGATCAGCGCCTGATAGACCAGACCATGATCGACTTGGATGGCACGCCAAATAAGGCCCGCCTAGGGGCGAATTCAATTCTTGGCGTATCGCTTGCTGTTGCTAAAGCTGCTGCCGCTTCAGCCAAACTTCCGCTCTACCGATACCTAGGTGGACCTAACGCCCACCTGCTCCCAGTTCCAATGATGAACATCATCAATGGTGGGGCGCATGCCGATAGTGATGTTGATTTTCAAGAATTCATGATTGCCCCGATTGGAGCTGACTCATTTCGTGAGGCTTTGCGGATGGGAGCTGAGGTTTATCACAGTTTAAAAAGCGTCCTTAGAGCTAACGGTCTATCAACGGGATTAGGCGACGAAGGCGGATTCGCACCAAACTTACCGAGTAATCGGGCTGCGCTGGAATTAATTTCGCAAGCAGTTGAGCTGGCTGGGTTCAAACTTGGTAATGAAATTGTCCTGGCAATGGACGTAGCAGCAACTGAATTCTTCAAAGATGGAAAATATCATGTTGAAGGTTCTGCAAAGTCCACCGAAGAGATGGTTGAGTTCTACGCCGCAATGGTTAGAGATTTTCCAATTGTTTCAATTGAAGATCCGTTAGCTGAAGATGATTGGGATGCGTGGGTGCACTTCACGGCCCAAATGGGTGACAAGATTCAAATAGTTGGTGATGATCACTTCGTGACGAATACTCAACGAATCGCACGTGGTATCGAACTAAATTCGGCGAATGCGCTTCTAGTTAAAGTGAACCAAATCGGATCTTTAACGGAAACTGCAGAATCTGTGGAAATGGCACATCGAGCAAACTTCCACACCATGATGAGTCATCGTTCTGGTGAAACCGAAGATACGACTATCGCCGATTTAGCGGTTGCCTTTAACTGTGGCCAAATCAAGAGTGGTGCCCCGGCACGTTCGGATAGAGTCGCAAAATATAACCAGCTTCTACGTATCGAAGAGGATCTTGACGATGCGGCACGTTATGCTGGGCGTTCGGCATTCCCACGATTTAACTCGTAATCAGGGCACACTTAATAGGTGGCTAACTCTCCAAAGTTCAATAGTCGCGCAATCGCGATGATTGTCACTGGCATGTTTGTAATTGTCATGCTTGCCGTACCCATCCGGTCCTTAATTTCCGAGCGCCGAGATATTTCCAAGTTACGAGAAAACGTTTCCGCTCAACAGGTAACAATCGATGACCTGAATAATCGAAAGGCGCGCCTTAGCGATCCTGCGTACCTACAGGCACTAGCCCGGCAGCGGTTAAATTACGTTTTCCCGGGTGAAGTCGGTTTTGTTGTATTAGACGAACAAACCAACACTGCTATTAGCAGTGTTTCTGGTGCACTAGTTCCGAACGATGACTCGCCTTGGTACACCAAACTTTGGACGAGCACCAAATTAGCTGATCATCCAACCGTAAAGAATGACCCGCTCGTTGTGCAGTCCCAAAATCTGCCACAATAGAACCAATGCTTTCTCCTGAAGATTTTGTAGCGGTCACTGCCCAACTTGGCCGTGAGCCGAGGAGCGTTATTGAAGTAGCGCATCGATGCACATGCGGTCAGCCAGACGTGCTAAAAACTTCACCTCGACTAGAAGATGGCACACCGTTTCCAACTATGTATTACATGACTTGCCCACGAGCAACTGGCGCTATTGGAACTCTCGAAGCCAACAATGTTATGAAACACCTAGCAGATGAGCTTGCCGCAGATTCGGAATTAGCCGCTGACTATGCTCATGCGCATGAAATGTACCTAGCAGAGCGGGAAGCCATCGAACATGTGGCGGAAATTGCAGGCATCAGCGCTGGCGGGATGCCTACGCGCGTTAAGTGTTTACACGTTTTGATAGGACATTCATTAGCCGCCGGACCAGGAGTAAATCCCTTGGGTGATCGAGCCTTGGCAATGTTGAAAGACTGGGGTTTGCGCGGACCTTGCGGAGGTGATGAAGATGCGGGTAGCAGCGATTGATTGTGGTACTAATTCCATTCGGTTACTTATTGCAGACATCACGGATGGCACGCTAATTGATGTAATTCGCACGATGGTTATTGTTCGGCTCGGTGAAGGTGTAGATAAGACTGGAGAGTTTTCACAAGGTGCTTTGGGCCGAACTTTTGCCGCACTAGATTCCTTTGAGGCATTAATTCGTGAACATAAGCCAGAAAGAATTAGATTTGTCGCCACCAGTGCAAGCCGCGATGTTTCAAACCGAGCTGAATTTGTTTCTGGAATAAAGAGTCGACTTGGAATTGAACCAGATGTAATTAGCGGTGACGAAGAAGCCGAACTTTCATTTATAGGTGCTACGGCAGATTTGCTAAACCAAGTAAATCCACCCGAAGCACCGTACCTAGTCATCGACATTGGAGGAGGCTCTACGGAATTTGTTTTAGGCACTTCTGCTCCGACTGATTCGATTAGCACAAACATTGGTTGCGTTCGAATGACCGAACGAAACCTAACCAGTGATCCCCCGACCACAGCACAGATAGCCGCAGCAACTGCCGACGTTGATGCCGCAATCGATCAGGCATTTCAAGTAGTACCAATTGCGCAAGCAAAGAGTTTGATTGGTTTGGCTGGTTCAGTTACAACTGTTGCGGCCCTAGCACTTGGTCTATCGGAATACGATTCGGAAAAAATCCACGGCAGTCGAATTTCGGCCAAAGCTGTGCACCAGGTAACTCAAGATCTCCTTCATATGACGCGAGCGGATCGAGCTGCCTTGGGTCCAATGCATGAAGGTCGAATTGATGTTATCGGTGGGGGAGCCTTGGTCTTAGACCGAATCATGCAGCGCACGGGAATCCGTGAGGTGCTGGTTTCAGAACGTGACATCTTGGATGGAATTGCCCGAAATCTCGCACACTAGCTAATGGCAACATACCTGCCTTTGCTAGCGAAATTTTCCATCTTGAGGTCGGGGATCTCAACGCTAAAGTGAATAAATCGCGAGTTCAGTTATGAACTTTGGGCAATACCTGTAAAGATTGACCCTTGTAACACAAAGCCCCTGTAGCCCAATCGGTTAGAGGCACACGACTTAAAATCGTGCCAGTGTCGGTTCAAGTCCGACCAGGGGTACCAAATTTCAGTGTTTAGAAAGCTAGATTTGAGGGTAGAAATACCCACAAGTCGAGTGTCAAAAGATGCTCAACGGGAGGAATAGATGAGTAATCCAGTATTAGTTCGTGCCACCGGCGAAACTCTGAACCCAGAAACCGGAACTGCAAACTCAGCACCAATCGATGGTGCACGTATGACCATGGATGACGTAATCGTCAAAACTGGCTTGATGTTCGTAACCCTTATGGTTGGTGCTTACGCCGGTTGGAACTTAGTTACAACTTCACCAAGCGTGCTGTGGATATCAATGATCGTAGCTTTTGGTTTGTCAATGGTGAACTCCTTCAAGAAGTCTGTCAGCCCACCACTTATGGTTGCCTACGCTGTTGCCGAGGGTGTGTTTATCGGAGGAATTAGTCGTTACTACTCCGAGGCCTACAAAGAAACGGCACCTAACTTGGTTAGCCAGGCTGTCATCGGAACTTTTGTTGCGTTCGCAGTAATGCTCTGGCTATACCGCTCGCGCATCATCAAGGTAAATGGCAAGTTCATGAAGGTATTCATGGTTGCCATGGTTTCCTATCTGGTAATTGCTCTTGCTTCATTTGTGGCATCCATGTTTGGCGTCGGAAATGGTTGGGGCTTCTATGGCGTAAGTGGCATCGGCTTGCTACTTTGCGTTGCAGGTGTTGGCCTAGCCGCGTTTTCGTTAGTTGTGGACTTTGAACTAATCACGCAAGCAGTAAATGCCGGTGCACCGGAAAAAGAATCTTGGCGCATGGCATTTGGCTTGATGGTGTCATTGGTTTGGCTATACCTAGAACTACTTCGCCTCCTTGCGATTCTGCAGGGTCGCGACTAAGCGATTAGTTAATAAAGACGGGGGTTGGCTGGGCCAGCCCCCGTCTTTATGTGCAAAAGTTGTAAATCCTTGGCAGAGTAGTTTCATGACCGAAACCCATCTTGTACTTAACACCGACATTCGCGGCCCATGGCCAACTGGCACTGAAGTTATTTACTTCGGTATGGGTTGTTTTTGGGGAGCCGAAAAGAAGCTTTGGGTTATTCCTGGGGTCGTAAGCACGGCAGTCGGTTACATGGGCGGAACTGCACCGGATCCGACTTATCCAATGGTCTGTACTGGCGCAACTGGCCACGCAGAAATCGTGTTAGTGGCCTACGATCCATCAAAGACATCGATCTATGAACTCCTTAAGTGCTTCTGGGAAAACCACGATCCAACGCAAGGCAACCGGCAGGGCAACGACATGGGAAGTCAGTATCGCAGTGCGATTTACTGGACGACGGATGAGCAAGCTAATTGGGCGCGTGGATCGCGCGAAGCCTACAACTCAATCTTGGTAGGAAAAGGTTTTGATTCAATTACCACCGAGCTGGATAATGCGGATGGAAAAACTTTTTGGTATGCCGAGGAATACCATCAGCAGTATTTGATTAAGAATCCAAATGGATATGACTGTCACGCACATACCGGAATTGATTTGCCAGCACAGATTGCGATAACTGTTTAGTCGGCGTGAAGTCCGCTTGGTGAAGCTTGGGCTTGAACTCTAGTTTCAGGCATGAATGCAACCATTACGGTTGATGCGATAGCAACTGAGAGCCCAACTAAGAATGGCAAGGCAAATCCGCCTGTAACGTCCGTTAAGTAACCGTAAATCAGTGGGCCAGCAACAATTCCCAGATCGCTAGTCATTTGGTAAGTCGCAACTACGGCGCCACCGCGACGGCTACCAACTACGTCGCCAACAACGGCAGCGGGAGCCGATCCTAAGAAGGCAGCACCCAGCCCCATGAACATCATGGCTCCAAAGAACCCATATAAAGTCTCATTCAAAACTAAGCACAACATTGCAGCCACTAGTGCCAGTGAACCAATGATCATCGACGGTTTGCGGCCACGGGTGTCTGTCATTCGCCCACCTGGAAGAAGTAGTGACGCCTGCACAATGCTGGTCACTAGGAAGCCATAGGCCGAAGTGGACGGCGACCTATGTAGCACTTGAATGACGAATAATGGCAACAATGCAGAACGCAAACCAAAGGATGTCATTCCAGTTGAAAGGTTTACAACTAGCGCAGTCCAATATGCGCGTAGGCCCAAGGCTTCGCGAATCGCCATCTTTTCTGAAACATCGTCAGACTGGGTTAAATCCTTATCAGGGTGGCCAAGGCCGCGGGGTAGTGCAAAGTAAGCAGTGCATACAGCCAATAACAAAGTTCCGGAGTAAACGAAAAACGGTGCTCGGATACTTATCCCAACGACAACTCCACCGACCGCAGGTCCTGCTAAACCTCCGAGCAAAAAACCGCTCTGATAGGTACTAGTCGCTCGGCCACGGTGTGCAGGATTCACGGTACGCAATAAAAGCGACATAGATGAAACTGTGAACATGGCCGAACCTATGCCGCCCAGTCCACGCAATATCAAGAGTTGGTCGAATGTTTGTGCCATTCCAGCGAGAGCACTTGAAATGGACACGATTGCAAGGCCAACCCAAAGTACCGCCCGTTCGCCCACTTTATTCACGAACCAGCCGGCTGGTGTTGCGCCAATAAATCGCATGAATGCAAAGACGCTAACCACGGCGCTTGCTGCAAATGCAGATACTCCAAAAGACTTTGCAAACACTGGGATTACTGGAGCCACAATTCCAAAGCCAAGTGCCACACAGAAAGCAACAGTTGTTAGTACCGCAACTTCGCGTGGCAGGTCTTTAAAGTAGCGGTCTAAAAACTTTCGTAGCATTAGAAGTGATTCACGACGTGAAAGCCTTGTGCAACTATCTTTGCCAAAATTTCTTCACGATGTTCAAAACCACGGGTTTCTAATTCAATTTCAATATCCACTTCACTAGTGGCCAGACTTGGATTCATTCTGGTATGCGAAACTTCAGTTATGTTGGCACCCATTGCGCCAACGTAGGTCAATAGTTTGGCAAGGTTCCCCGGAGTATCCGCTAAGCGAACTTGTACCATCATGAAACGACCTGAGGTAGCAAGGCCGGTGCGAAGTACCCGGTTTAGTAAAAGTGGATCTATATTTCCACCAGAAATACTTGCAACAACCGGTCCTTGGAACGAGTCAGGATCATCAAAGATCGCTGCAACCGCTGCGATACCGGCAGGTTCAGCCTGCAGTTTGCTTCGTTCGAGTGTTAGTAGCAGCGCCTGTGCAAGTGATGCTTCACTTACCGTGCGAATTTCATCCACGTACTGCTGAACTAACTTGAACGGTACGTCACCTGGTTTTCCCACCGCAATGCCATCAGCCATAGTTGCCATACTCGCAAGCATCTGTGGTGATCCAGCTGCTAACGACGGTGGGTAAGCCGCAGCCATTTCTGCTTGTACTCCGATGACCTTTACATCAGGACGCAAAGTCTTAATTGCGAGTGCAGTGCCTGCTAATAATCCGCCTCCACCAGTGCAAACAACCACGGTCTGTACTTCAGGACTCTGTGCCAGAATTTCCAGACCCATAGTTCCTTGACCCGCCACGATGTGTTCGTGGTTAAACGGATGAATAAAAATTGCGCCGGTTCCTTCGGAAAAGGTATTAGCGGCGACTAACGCTTCATCGATTGTTTGACCGTGAAACTTAACCGTCGCGCCGTAACCAATAGTTGCCTGCAGCTTTGGCAAGGGTGCACCAAATGGCATAAAAATTGTTGCCTTGATACCAAGTATTTGTGCCGCTAAGGCAACACCTTGAGCATGGTTGCCCGCACTGGCTGCAACAACTCCGCGCTCACGCTCATCGCCAGTTAATCTTGCGATCCGGTTGTAGGCGCCGCGAATTTTAAACGAACCAGCACGCTGGAGATTCTCACACTTAAATGAGACATTAACGCCATATTTCTTTTCAACCCAGCCCGCGGATATTGTCGGTGTTTCACGAATCACGCCGTTAAGGAGGGAAGCGGCGTCGTAGATGTCTTCGATGGCTACTGGTTTCACTGACCAATCGTGTCACGCCTATGGCGAACAAACCAAACCGGTGGGCTTACGGCGGGATTGCAGGTGACCGGCCCTGATAGGCGCTGGTATCTTTGAAGAGTCGAACCTTTGATTTAAGGATTTATTGAAAATGACGCTTGCAATCAAGGCAGCTGGACTCACTAAAAGTTTTGGCGATGTCGTAGCCCTAAATGGAATTGATATTGAAGTTGAGCAAGGTACTGTGCTGGGCCTCCTTGGCCCAAACGGTTCTGGCAAAACAACCATTGTACGAATTTTGGCAACGTTGTTGAAAGCGGACAGCGGTGTGGCTTCAGTCGCTGGCTTTGATGTTGTGACCCAACCAGATGAAGTTCGCAGCGTGATTGGACTAACTGGGCAGTACGCGGCAGTAGACGAGTACTTAACAGGTCGCGAGAACCTAGAGCTTTTTGCTCGCTTATTTCACTTAAGTAAAATCGACGCCAAGAAGCGAGCAGATCAACTTCTTGATCGTTTCGATTTATCTGATGCAGCTGATCGCGGTATCAAGGGTTACTCGGGAGGTATGCGTCGTCGCCTCGACCTGGCAGCAAGTTTGATCGGCCGACCTAACGTGTTGTTCCTCGATGAGCCAACGACTGGATTAGATCCGCGCAGTCGCCAAGGGATGTGGGAGGTTATTGAAGACTTAGTTGCTGATGGCACGACGGTACTTCTAACTACTCAGTACCTAGAAGAAGCTGACCAATTAGCAAATAAAATTGTGGTACTAAATCACGGTGAAGTTATAGCCAAGGGAACTTCGGATGAATTGAAGTCCCAGGTTGGTGGCGACCGTATCGAGTTAGTCGTTGGAGCTGCTAGTGATTTACCTAGTGCCGCAGGACTGTTACGGGAATTTGGCTCCGGTCCAGCAACAACTGAACCGGAGATTCGCACTTTGCTACTTCCAGTTTCTGGCGGCTCATCAGCAATAGTTGATGTAGTTCGTAAGTTAGATGAAAATAAGATCAACATTGCTGACATTGCATTACGCCGCCCAACACTTGATGATGTGTTCTTAAGTTTGACCGGCCATGCAGCTGAAGATAAAACAGAAACCGCAGGTGCACCTAAGGGTCGTCGCGGTCGAAAGGCTCGGAGATAACCATGAGTGCTGTAACAGAAACGTCATTAAATTTGCAAGCTGCACCTCGTCCCAAACTTGGATGGCTAATTACGGACAGTATGTCTGTATCAAGGCGTCACCTACTGAAAATTACCCGAGTTCCAGAATCACTTTTCTTTGCGCTCATCCAACCCGTAATGTTCGTGCTGCTATTCGCTTTTGTATTTGGTGGCGCAATCAACGTTGGACCGGGTGGTGCACAGGCTTACCGCGAATACTTAATTCCAGGTATCTTGGCGCAAACCGTAATGTTTGCAGTTGCTGGAATTACCGTCGGAATTACCGAAGATGCAGGTAAAG
The DNA here is from genome assembly GCA_947452765.1 of Actinomycetota bacterium. Taxonomy (GTDB): domain Bacteria; phylum Actinomycetota; class Actinomycetes; order S36-B12; family UBA5976; genus UBA5976. The sequence goes on from CANGDR010000001.1 coordinate 40,941, forward strand.
GAATTATGGATCGATTCCGATCTTTGCCGATGCGCCCTGGTGCAGTTCTTGCGGGCCACACCCTTGCTTCGCTCCTGCAGAACACATTAGTAATCGGAATTCTTTCTGTTACCGGCCTAGCAATCGGTTGGCGCATTCATGGCACATTCGGAGAAGCCGCTCTGGCCTATTTAATGTTTGCAATGTTTGCTTATGCAATTACCTGGGTTGGCGCTTGGATTGGCTTGCATATGCCAAATTCTGAAGTTGCTGGCACGGCTGGTCTGGCTTGGATTTTCCCATTTACATTTGCATCAAACATCTTTACTCCGGTGGCAACTATGCCGGGGTGGCTTCAGCCGTTTGTATTGTGGAATCCAGTTTCATGTCTGGCGTTAGCGGGTCGGACACTGTTTCATAATCCAGTTCCAATGCTGGGTCATTCGTTCCCAGAGCGATACCCAGTAGAACTTTCTTTCGGCTATGCCATTTTGTTACTTGCGATTTTTGCACCTCTAGCAGTACGAGCTTTCAAGAACCGCAACGCTTAACGATTTTGCTAAGGAACGTAAAGTTCTGCTGCCACAATCTTGATGCGCAAGGTTTTACCGTTTGGAGTTTCGTATTCAATTTCAGCGCCAACTTCTTGGTTCATCACAGCTGCACCCATTGGGCTTGTCGGTGAATAAACGTCAATAGATGTGTGGGCTGCTTCTTCACGAGATCCAAGTAAGAAAGTTTCAGTGTCGTCGAGATCTGGGAAATTAACGGTAACGACCATTCCCTGTGAAACCACACCATCTTGAATTTCAGGAGTGCCGATGATTGCATCCTCCAACATTTTTGCAAGCTGTCGAACCCGGCCTTCATTTTTTCCTTGTTCTTCACGTGCTGCGTGATAGCCACCATTTTCTTTCAGGTCGCCTTCTTCGCGGGCAGCAGAAATTCGATTCTTGATCTCTTCTCGCAAGTCACCACTACGGTGTTCGAGCTCAGCCTTGAGGCGGTCGAATGCTTCCTGGGTTAGCCATACTTCGTTCACTCGAGAAAGATTACGCGCTAACTGGCACTCGGTGCGACTCCAGGAGCCGGCTGGTCCGGAATTTTCACGCCAGGTGGGAAATTTGCAGGGGGAACTCGCATTGTTGAGGAGGCTGAGCAACCCAATAACTCGGCAAGTGCGGCTTTGGTTCCAGTTGCTAATGGATATCTGATTTGTTGGTATGGAGCACCTGCAGCCACGGTGATGGTGGCATATCCGACATCAGTCCTGTGATCATCCTGAGCGCGGAGTACGCAATAGGTGGTTGTGTCGGCACTACGGTTGACCTCCCATGTCACATCAACTTCAGTATCTGAAACTACGTTGAAAGTAAGTAGCTGGGAGCTGATGCCGGGATTCTGCTGGTGAAAGTTCACATAAAAAGCCCCGCCCACTACCAAGAGAGCAATTAGGATCCCAAGCAGAATGGACGATGTCCGAGAACTCTGAACGCCATAGCGTTGCTGCATCTGCGGTGAAAGATCTTTTAGATTAGGCATGACCCCTCAACAGTACTTAATTCCCGTTTCGCACCTAGGTTCGGAGTAGGGGAGAATAGAAGCATGTCTGAAACCAAGGTGCAATACCCGGCACCAAATGAGCCACTTCGACTGCTCGCGGTGCATGCTCATCCAGATGATGAATCTAGTAAAGGTTCCGCCTCAACTGCGATGTATGTAAATCAAGGTGTTGAGGTTATGGTCGTTAGCTGTACCGGAGGTGAGCGCGGAGATATCCTTAACCCGGCATTCGAATTAGGGGATCGAGACATCTCACAAGTTCGCCGGGCTGAAATGCAGGCAGCTGTCGAGATACTTGGCGTCCAACACAAATGGTTAGGTTTCGAAGACTCCGGTTGGCCAGATGGTGACCCCAAGCCACCGCTGCCGGACGGTTGCTTTGCTGCGTTGCCGCTAGAACAAGTTGGGAAGCCACTAGTAGACATTGTTCGAGAATTCCGACCCCACGTAATAACTACTTACGATGAAAATGGCGGATACCCGCATCCAGATCATATTCGGACTCATGAAGTTTCAATTTATGCTTGGGAGAATGCTGCTGATCCAGATTTCGACGCAGCAGGTGAACCTTGGGCAGCTGCGAAGGTTTACTACCAGCACGGATTTTCGAAGGCACGAACCCAAGCACTACATGATGCGTGCGTTGAATTAGGAATCGAATCCCCATACCAAGAGTGGTTAGATAATTGGGATGATGAAGATTTAGCCACAGATCGGGTTACTGCGCGAATCCATTGCGCAGATTGGTTCGAAATTCGAGAGGCTGCATTAAAAGCACACGAAACTCAAATTGATCCAGTTACTTGGTTTCCAGTGCCACGCGAAAAGCTGATGGAAATTTGGCCAACTGAAGAATTCGAACTTGCACTGTCGCGTATCGGTGACATTGTTGAAGAAGATGACTTATTTACTGGGTTACGAGGAGAATAAATGTTTCGCTTACTTTCAATTGTGCACATCACCTCACCCGACCCATTTCCATCTCCAAGTGGATTTGATAGTTCAAAAGTCACGCCAGGTGCTGTCGGCGGTTTAGTTTTTCTAGGTTTAACTTTTGCCGTTGTTGTCTTGTTGTTTAGTTTTAATCGCCACATGAAACGTGTTAGCTTCGAAGAGTCCGAAGACTAATTCGAATGTCGCGTTATCTAACGAGAAAAATGATTGGAATTCACTTTCTCGGTTTCCTCGCGCTAGCATCCTGCCTTGCCTTAGCTGCCTGGCAATGGGATCGCGCACACATGGCACAAAGCCCAACTTCGTCGCAAGAATCAGTTCCATTTGAAAAGCTGAGCCCGCTAAGAGATTTCTTGCCGCTCTCTTCAGTGGGAGCAAAAACTAAAGTGTCGGGAATTTGGCAACCTGGAGAGCGGATTTTGTTACCAGAGCGAATTCCAAATGGACCTAGCTTGGTAAACCCAAATCCGGATAAAATTGTCTTTAAGGAATTCGTTGCTCCTATCGGATTTTGGGTAGTGGATATATTGGAACTTGCTGATGGCTCGAGCGTGGGTGTGGTTCGGGGATTCACCACAGATCCGAAATCGACACCAGCTGCAGTTGGCAGAGCTGAAGTATCGGGAGTTTTGCAGCCATCTGAGGATGCACCTGACGTGCACCTAGTTAATAAATTGCAGTTACTAACCACAAATATGATCACTGCCAAAGCGAAAACGATTGCTCACGATGGTTATCTCGTAGCGAATGCGGGGGATGGAGACCTAACACCCGTTGTTCCAATTGTTGCTCCAAGCCACAAATCGAAACTTCATGTGCGCAATGTTATTTACACGTTCAACTGGCTAATTTTTGGATTGATCGTGCTAGCAATGTGGCGGCAAATTGTTAGAGATGAACTTGAATCCACCACATTGTTAGAAAATAGGAGAAACTAGAGCCATGACAACTAATTCAGCTGACTTTACTAAGCAATGGAAGTTCTATCGAACTATGGCTTTCGTGGTGGGAACAGTATTACTGGTGTTAACAGTTCTGCTGATTTGGGTTCGCGCCTTAGGAAATCCAGAACCAGCATTTTATGTGGCTGCTTGGACCGCACATGGTTACATATTTCCGGTCTATGTAATTTCAACTTTTTTATTGTCGATAAAGTTAAAGTGGCCATTTGGCAAAACCATTTTGATCATGCTTGCCGGAACTGTGCCAGCAATGTCATTTATTACCGAGCGCCGCGTTGCCAAAGAAGTGGCCGCACGCGACTAAAGCCAGCGGTGCTGACCTTCTGGTTCATCAGCCCATGATCGCTCGTCTTCAATTGGTTCCACGTGTGTAGAGACAGTGGTGTTTTCAAGATGTGCTTTAATTTCGGCTTCAATAATTTCAGACAGGTCATGACCTTTTTGGATACTCCAGTCACCTGGGACTAGAACATGCATAGAAACAAATCTTTGGCGCCCTGCTTCACGGGTTTGGAGCGCGTGAAATTTAACAATTTCGCTTTCGTGCTTGGTTAGGACTTCAACAATTTTTTGGTGATCTTCATCAGAGAGTGCTTTATCCATCAAGCCAGCGGTACTGGATCGAAGTAAATTCACTCCAGTAATAATGATGTTAAGGCCAACCGCCATTGCAACTATTCCGTCAAGTCGCTCCCATTTGGTAACCACAACCAGTCCAACACCGATAACCACACCAACAGAAGTCCAAACATCTGTGAGCAGGTGCTTGCCATCAGCATCTAGCACTGGTGAGCGATGCTTCTTGCCGGCGCGCATCAAAATTACGGCAACAGCACCATTAAGCAAAGAGGCAAGCGACGAGATCGTTAGGCCCCAGCCAACTGCCTCCAATGGACGTGGCGTAATTATTCGCTCTACTGCCGTAAACACAATAATCAGCGCAGCAAGCAATATCATGAATCCTTCGATACTTGCCGAGAAGTATTCAGCTTTTCCACGACCAAAGTGGTGAACATTGTCCGCAGGCTTCATAGCAGTACGGAGCGCAAAGAGCGCAACGATAGCTGCGACTATATTCACAATGGATTCGAGAGCATCAGATAGTAAGCCGACTGATCCGGTTGCAAGGTAGGCACCAATCTTCATGCCAAAAACTACGAATCCAGTCACGATAGATAGATAGGCAAATTTAAGTAGATTTACTGGTGCTGACTCGTTCTGATTAACGCTCATAGTTCATTGTGACAGATCAATTTGTGCGGCGAGGCCCGACTATGGCTGATGATGAGGTACTTTTTCGGGCCTGCCATTTCGTTCGCTAGGCCGTTTGCGCAGTCCGGACTCGTAAAGTGCACGCAATATATCCCGAGTTGTAACGACTCGAGCGCCGTTAGTAATTGCCAAACCCCGCATATGTTCTGGAATATCAAAGTGATCTCCCTGGAACCCTCGATCCGGGAGTCCAAGTTCAGCAGCGAACTCCTTTAGTTCTTCAATTGAGGTATCGCTCACCATGTGGCACCATAACCAGTCCCGCCATGGCCACATTGCGGTGTCGATCAATATCGCCATAACAAATTATTCCGTTATGCCGAATCGATTGTGGAGTCGGCGAAGCGGAGCAGGGGCCCACCAGTTCCAATCTCCGGCCACTCGCATAAGCGCAGGAACTAAAAGTCCGCGAACGATTGTGGCATCGATCATGATTGCAAATGCAATTCCTAGGCCAAGCATCTTGATGCTAGTAACTCCACTCGTTATAAAACAGGCAAAAACAATTGCAATCAAGATGGCAGCTGCAGTAATAATGCGACCAGACTTCTGAAGACCCCTACTTACCGCCTCCGTAGTGGAGGCACCGGCATCATGTTCCTCTTTTATTCGAGAAAGCAGAAACAGTTCGTAATCCATTGACAACCCAAATGCAACAATTGCGACTAAGACCAAGGTTGACGTATCTAGCGCACCTGTGACAGTGAAGTTACCAACCAGCCAGTGCGCATTTCCTTCTTGGAAAACCCAAACCAAAAGACCAAGCGTTGCCGACAAACTAGCCAGGTTGAGTAAGACTGCTTTGATAGGAAGAATTACGCTGCCAGTAAATAGGAACAAAATAACCAAGGTTGCAATAGACAACCAAGCAAAGACAATTCCAAGATGACTCGAGATTCCTGCTTGTGAATCAGTAAAGACTGCAGATTGGCCTCCAATCAAAGTTCCCGCGACCGGAGCCGGCACACTCCGCAAGTCTGCAATCTGATTTTGGGCAGCGATCGCGCGCGATGGAACGGAAGAAAACATCGTAATTCTATGGAAGTTGGCTGACGACTTAATCCCTTGATCCGGAGGTAGCGGACTTTCCTTGCCACTCTGTATGTAGATGTCACTTGTGAGAACGCTGATGATCCCAGTATGAGTGCTTAACTCGCGAGCGTACTTATCAACTTCGGCCGTGGTCGCAGTAGTCGGAATTACAACTTCAATCGGCGCTTGGTTGTCGAATCGCTCTCGGATTTGAGCCGATGCAATCGCTGCTGGGTTTGCTGCTGGTAAAACCCGATCATCTACTTGACTAAGTTTTACATTCAGGGCGGGCGCAGCACTTAAGAAAATGATTCCCAATGTGGCAAAGATTACGAGAGTCGGTCGGCGCATTACATTTCGTGCCAGCCATGACCAAGCGCCATCTTCCCGAGGCTTTAAGTCACCGCGCCGTACCTTGAACTTATCAACGTTAGTTCCGAGCAAATTTAAAACTGCAGGCAAAGCAACCAATGATGAAAGCACGGCAAATAGCACCACGCTGACTCCCGCGTAAGCGAACGAGTCCAAAAAGTACTGTGGGAAAACCAGCATTGAGGCAAGGACAAGAGCTACGGTCAAGCCTGAGAAAAATACGGTGCGCCCTGCAGTATTTATCGTTCTGGCGACAGCAGCTTTCACATCGCTAGTCCGATTAAGTTCTTCGCGGAATCGATTAACAATCAGTAGCGCATAGTCGATACCTAGGCCAAGCCCAAGTCCAGTGATCAAATTTAAGGCGAAAATAGAAACATCGGTCACTCGAGTGATCAGATAGATAACGAAGAAACTGCCAGTGATTGAACCAAGTGCAACGATCATCGGTAGGCCAGCAGCAATTGCGGCGCCAAATACTATGAATAGCATCAGGATATTCAGGGGAATTGCAATCGACTCAGCCTTAGTTAAATCAGTTTTAATCTGGCTATTAATTGCGTGGTAAAGAACCTCTAATCCACCAACATATGTTCGATTACTACCTGTCGCCTTATCGTAAGTTTCTTGGATATGTGCAGCAGTAGCCGCTGATTCAGATTCAGAAATATTCTTATTAAAGTAGACAAGTGCTAAACCAGCATTTCCATCTTTACTCTTAAGCTCAGTCGGATTGCCAGAAGACCAATAAGAAACTATTGACTCAACATTTTTTTCTTTGGAAACATTGGCCAAGATTTCCGTGGCAGCAGCCTTTGAAACTTCGCTGTCGATGTTTGAGCCAGTATCAATAACTAAGATGGCTGAGGCATCATGGGCATTAAAATCTTTTCGAAGGATGGTGTCAACAGCAGCAGAGTCACTTCCTAAATCGTCGTAGCCCTGACTCTTGAGCGAGCCAAACATACCGGCCCCGACAATGCCTGCAACTGTGATGGCAATCAGATATCCGACTAAAATTTTCTTACTGTTATTGACGACAAATGAACCCAGGCGATCGAACATAAATTTCCTATACAACTATTTAAAATTATTTTCTTAGTTGCAATACTAGCTAGTTATTTTATGCTCACTCTTTTAGTCGTGGATGATATTGTTCCAAGTCGAGAGTCACTTGTTTTAGCACGGTAAGAAATTGTGGTCCTTTTGGAGCCAACTGAATTAGTAAAAGTCCAGACACCTGACGAATTGGTTCGGACAATTCTTACTCGCTGCCACTTGCCAGCACCAACCTGGCGTTCAACGGAGACTTTAACGCCTGCAAGTCCAGGTGAAACGCTGCCAGTGATTACCGCCTTTGCGTTGCGCTTAAGCGACTTGGGTACTGCAATCCAAATTTTGCCAGCCACAGATATTGATTGAGTTCCAGTATTAACTGAACCCTTGCTGTTGGTTGCCCGTATCCGAATCGCATTTTTCCCTGGCGGCGGTGCAGCCCAAACCATCTTCCAAGTTCCCGTGGCAGTCGTTGTTGCCTTGGTGATTGTCACCCAACTTGCGCCAACTTTGCGCTGTAGCGAAACAGTTGCTCCCAATTGGGCCGGAGTTATTTTGCCAGTAAACGTGTATGGAATTGGAGTGAGTGCGGTCTTCGGCCAGTTCACCTTCGTGATGCCAGTAAGTGTCTTTGCGGTCACGGTGGTGGAACCTGCAATGGTTGCAATTCCAGCAGTGATTTTGGAAATGTATGTTGACTTAATTCCAAGTACGCCGCGCAATTTATCTGGGGTTAACGGTTGCCCTGGAGCGATCGTCAGAGAAGTTAGATTTCCTGCAGAGTCAGAAAGGTCAAGTCGGCTGACGCCACCACTCACATAATTTGAAACTAAAGTCATAGACCATACGTCCGCAATGGGTACACCCGCGGCATTTAACCTTTTAACTAAAGTTGCTTGATCGATAGACGCCACCCAGCTGGCATTCGGATTGTTAACCCGTGGATCTTGCGACCAATGATCATCAACACTTGATAACCAGCTAATTGGTGAAGTTCCCCAAACTTGCGATCGTGGCTGCGTCATACCTCCGGTTGAAGACGAGTAGTAGCCAGTAATAACTGCTGGACCGCTCATAACAACCATCCCTGAATCAGGCGCGCCGGCTGTTGCATCGACTGCTGCTACCCAGGCAGATCCCGAAGCAGCATATTCTTTGCTAAAGCCAACGAATACTTGAGCGCTGTCGGTAACTCCGATATTGCACAGGCAACTAGCGTTCAACCCAGCTCGAGATTGCATTAATGCAAATGAGCGAGCAGCAACTGCTTGTGCCTTGAGTGCTTCTGCAGGCCAAGAGGAAGGCATTTCGCCCAATCCATACAGATACTGATTGGTTAACTGCAAAGTGTTTATGGCATTCTTTGCTTTAATTTCAAAAGTGCCGTACTTGTAACGATGTGGGCAACTAGTAGTACTGCATGGCGCAGTGCCAAGTGCAGCGGCCGCAACAACTCCAGCGTTCAAATTTACTAACGAGCTGGAGTTATCCCAACTAATGATTGCTGATGAGCCTGTTGCTGTCGTAACACCTGTTCCACTCATGGTGAAAGTGCTATCAACAAAAGTAAAAGTTAAATCAGTTGCTGCTGGAATTGTTATCAGGGAACCGCCGTCAATTACGATGCTTAAAGCGCCACCCGCTGAAGCATTAAGAGGATTGTCTTCTCCACGAACAAAAATTGTGCTTTGTCCAGTTTCAATTCCCACCTTGAGTGCAGCAGGAGTTGGCTGCGAAGCCACCGTGGTTCCTTGATAGTAATGAGTTAAAATTTGGTCGTACTTAAAGCCATCAAGTGCCATACCGTAAGCGCCGTATTGACTTAAACCCAAGCCATGGCCCCAGCCGGCGCCCGTAATTGTGAATCCCGCTGGAACTTGTACCGCAGCTGCTGCTTGGGCTGGCACAATAGACGCGCCAATAAAGCAGGCTGAAATTAAGGCAGAAACTAGAGACTTACGGGAGTTATTCATGATTCTCAAGTTCACTAGGGGAAGTGTGCTATTTGAAACTTACACGGCCAATGTGAACATCTAGGGAACCAACATCCAAGAATTAGATAGGAATTGTCCGAATTTCAACGACTACCGGCGAATCCAGGGCGATTTTCAGGACACGCCAGACTGTGACTTACGATTAGTACAACGCAATTGCGCATTCGTCTCCATAGCAAGGATTACCTGTGAGTGTTCTAGACAAGATTCTTCGTGCCGGTGAAGGCAAGATTCTCCGAACACTAGAGTCCTACGCGAATCAGATCAACCTACTCGAAGAGCATTACGTTGCATTGAGTGATGCTGACCTACGCGGCATGACCGATGATTTTCGAAGCCGGCTTGCAAATGGGGAAACTCTTGACGACTTACTGCCAGAAGCTTTCGCAGTTGTAAGAGAAGCAAGTAAACGGACATTGGGTCAGCGTCACTATGACGTTCAGCTAATGGGTGGCGCTGCACTTCACTTAGGCAACATTGCAGAAATGCGAACTGGTGAAGGTAAAACATTAGTTTCAACCTTGCCCGCATATTTAAATGCACTTTCCGGTAAGGGTGTTCACATTGTTACCGTAAACGACTACCTTGCAGCTCGTGATGCCCAGTGGATGGGTCGAGTGCACCGTTTCCTTGGATTAACGGTAGGTACGATCCTTTCCGACATGACACCAGAACAGCGACGCGATGCCTATAACGCGGACATTACATATGGAACTAACAATGAATTCGGTTTTGATTACCTTCGCGACAACATGGCATGGAGTCCACAAGAGCGAGTTCAGCGTGAATACAACTTTGCAATCGTCGATGAAGTTGATTCAATCCTGATTGATGAAGCGAGAACTCCGTTGATTATCAGTGGACCAGCTGATGTGGCGACTAAGTGGTACGCCGAATTTTCGCGATTAGTTCCGAGGCTAACGATCGACGTTGACTATGACGTGGATGAAAAGAAGCGCACCGTTGGCATCTTGGAACCAGGTGTTGAGAAAGTTGAAAACTGGCTAGGGATTGAAAATCTCTATGAATCAGTTAACACTCCACTTGTTGGCTACTTGAACAATGCAATTAAGGCCTTGGCATTATTTAAGAAAGACAAAGACTACGTAGTAATGAATGGCGAAGTATTGATTGTTGATGAGCACACTGGTCGGCTATTGGCTGGCCGGCGCTATAACGATGGTATGCATCAAGCTATTGAAGCTAAAGAAGGCGTGGAAATTCAAAACGAGAATCAGACGCTGGCAACAATTACAATCCAGAATTACTTCCGCATGTATGACAAATTGTCGGGCATGACTGGAACCGCAATGACTGAAGCTGCTGAGTTCCACCAAATTTACAAACTCGGTGTGGTTCCAATTCCGGCAAACCGTCCGGTGCAGCGCCTTGACCAAACTGACTTGGTTTACCGAACTGAGGATGCAAAATTCAAGGCAGTTATCGCAGACATCGAAACAAAGAATCGCGCTGGTCAACCAGTTCTTGTGGGCACAACCAGTGTTGAGAAGAGCGAACTACTTTCGGGTTACTTAACTCGTTCGGGAATTCGCCACGAGGTACTAAATGCCAAACAACACGATCGGGAAGCAACAATTATTGCTGAAGCTGGGCGCAAGGCAGCAGTCACTGTTGCGACCAACATGGCAGGTCGCGGAACTGACATCATGCTTGGCGGTAACCCAGAATTCAGAGCCGCTGCGGAATTAGAACGGCGAGGACTTGATCCAGTTGAAAACCAGGCAGAGTATGAGGCTGCCTGGCCTTCGGCATTGGAAGCTGCCCAAGAAGCAGTTAAGGCTGAGCACAACGAAGTTGTTGAAGCCGGCGGCTTATATGTTCTAGGAACTGAACGTCACGAATCTCGACGAATCGACAACCAGTTACGTGGTCGATCTGGTCGACAGGGTGATCCTGGAGAAACCAGATTTTATTTATCACTTGAAGATGATCTGATGCGCTTGTTCAAGGGCGAGATGGTTAATTCGTTCTTGCAACGTTTCAATGTTCCAGACGATGTGCCAATCGAAGCCAAGATGGTCACAAATTCAATCCGGTCCGCGCAAACTCAGGTTGAAGCACAAAACTTTGAAATCAGAAAAAATGTATTAAAGTACGACGAAGTAATGAACCGACAGCGTCAAGTTGTTTATGCTGAGCGCTCACGAGTACTTGATGGCGAAGATGTGCAAGATCAAATCCAAATGTTCATGGATGACACCATCGAGGCATATGTTGTAGCAGCAACTGCCGAAGGGTATCCAGAGGAATGGGATTTACCTACACTTTGGACTGCCCTAAAGACGCTTTACCCAATTAGTCTCACCGCAGAAGATGTCGCCAAGATGGCTGGCGGTGAGATCGCTGATCTTTCACCAGACTTCTTACAGGCCACCTTGCGAGAGGACATCGAACAGGCTTATAAAGCTCGAGAAGATGAACTTGAAGCACCTGTCATGCGCGAACTCGAGCGCCGGGTAATTCTTACGGTTCTGGATCGTAAATGGCGCGAACACCTTTACGAGATGGATTATTTACAAGAAGGAATCGGACTGCGCGCCATGGCACAACGCGATCCTCTCGTTGAGTATCAGCGTGAAGGGTACGACTTATTCGTTGCCATGATGGATGGCATAAAAGAAGAGTCCGTGGGTTATTTGTTTAACGTTGAAGTTACGGTCACTCCACATGTACACGAAAATGGCGAAACCCATTCCGATATTGACGTGGCAGCAAAGGGGTTAGAAGCTCATGCGCCAGCAACAAATTTGCAGTACACCGCTCCAAGTGAATCAGGTGAGGTGAAAACCTCAGTTGTTAGCGATGGCGCGTATGCAAATGTTGGCCGCAACGACGTTTGTCCTTGTGGCTCCGGGAAGAAGTTCAAAAAGTGTCACGGAGCTTCTGTTTAACATCAGAGTGCCCAAACCAAACTGGTTGCACGCCAACGCCCATCAAGCCCTTCAAGGCGCATTGCCAAAGCAAATGAGCGATTAGGTGTGCCAAAAACTGAACTAATCTCTGCTACACCATCATCAGTTTCATGTACGTGGATACTCCGCACTCCGAGCCGAGGCATTTTATTTCGCGCAATATGTCCCTGCAATTGGGTCATGACTTCTGGAGTTATCCAGCGAGTCAATTGGGTGGCTGGCCGGGAACCATTTACTACTTCCACCAAGGCATGAACTAATCTCATTGACCATTGTTGCGCGGACGGTAGCTCAGCACGTGGTGTAGCTTGCGGATCGAAACTAGTTGCACTGTTATCTCCGATACGTGGCGGAACATAAGTAAGCGCATTTGCCCCATCGGTCTGCGGCCATTCAAATGGCAACGTTTCCTGTAACCCATATTTTGTACGCTTTGGCAGATTTAATACTTGCGCATTATTTGCGCGGCGTCCGTGCGGCGTTGGTAAGGCATAGACAATTGCACTCATGTTCCCCCCTGAACATTTAGAACGAGTTGCAGTAACTTCAATCAAGGTAGTTAGGCCTCAGGTGATTGCAGGTACTTGCCGGAGTTTTTATACCCCCAAAAACTCCAGTACAAACTTTCTAAATTGTTTGTAATTGAGTGTCAATGGTTCATATTTTTAACAGCGAATCTGTGGATAACCCAAGCAGGTTGTCCACACCTTTAGTTGACGACTTGAATTGTCCTAACTATTGAGGTCCATTGAATTATGGAATTAGAAGACTTTGAGCCCGAGCCGCCAATAATCGGAGAACTTCGGCGAGTAATTACAGATGCTTTCGACGAAGTGAAAAGTGAATCGCGGCTAGATCTGGATTATGAAGTGGCAGAGACGGTCAGGTTTGAACAGGGCCAGGTTTCATGGTTTGATCGGCTTCCGCTTAACCACACCCAAATTCAAGTTCGACTATCACATCAGGCGTTAAGTACCGTGACCGGGAATCTAATTCACAAATCAGGAGAATTCTTAATTGTCGCGGGTGAAAAATTCGAATATTTGGTTAACAATAAATACTTAGTTGGAATTTCAGGTTTGGATGCTCGAGCTACATTTTCCAGACAACCCAACACAATTAGCTGGCTTGAGAATGTCTGGTTCCACGATCTTTGTGACCGACAAGTCTTTGGCTCATGGTACTTGGTTGGTGGTGAAGTAGTTTCTGGAGAATGTTTAAGGTCAGGCTTTGATGCAATTGATATTAGGCAACGCGAAGATTGTATGACGATCCCAAAGCGCGCACTTGTGGCTGCACAAATTCCCTTATTTGGCTAACGAGGATTATTTGCTACAAATTTTGCTGTCTCTACATAACGGTCAGATATGTATCTTTCGAGCTCGCTAATTTCAACTCGCCATTGTCCGCGCGCACCAATCTTTATCGCGGGAATCTCACCGTTTCGAACTAATGAATAAACCTGAGCCGGGGCAACGTTCAAGATTTCTGAGACATCACTCAAGGTAAGGAATCTGGTGTGCATGAATCCATCGTGGCAAATTCTTGAATTTTGGGATCAGAGTTTTCCACAGATCCATTTGAAGCATATTGAAATTGCTTTAACTGTGTGACGATAGAAAAAAGTTTTGGGGGTACTTATGGCAATTCCACTTCGGCTAGGACAAAAATCAACACGAATTGAAGTAACAAAGGATTTAAAGTCGCGCAGATCACTTGATCCAAGAATGTGGCTAGGAATTTTGCTCCTCATTGGATCGACGATATTTGGTCAAACCATATTCACGCGAGCGTCAGCAAGGACACCCGCAGTTTCGATCGTTTCTGACATCGCAGCCGGTTCGATGATTCGAGAAAGCGACATCTCAATTTCACAAGTGGCAGTTCCAAATCCAGATTCTTTACTGGCAATCCCAAGTGAAGTCATAGGAAAGTTCGCAGCCGTTGATTTAGTAGCCGGTGACTTAATCACAAAACATTCGATTACAGCAGGGGCTGCCTCTGATTCTCGACTGGTTAGCGTCCCAATTCGCGCCGGCCACTTGCCACTACTCGCTCACGGATCAAAAGTAGATGTCTGGATGACACCTGCAACGGATGGTGTTGCTTTGCCCGGCCCGGCCCAGTTAATAATCCCCAGTGCGGTTTTAGATGCGGTACCGAATGTTTCAGACCAAGGAATGGATACTTCGGTAACGTTGCAAATTACTGATATCCAAGTACAAGCTTTAGTCCAAGCGATGCGTGATGGCGTAATCGACTTAGTAGCAATTCCGAGCTCGTCGTCATGAAAAATGTCGTTGCTGCAATTGGACTGGTTGATTGGGAAGCACAATTTGTAAGTGGCTTAAGTCATCCGATGCTTGGCTTGAGTTTGCAACGTCGATGTGTGGACGGCGTTGATGTTCGCGCAGCCGTACAAGTCGTATCCACTGACTTGGTAATTGTTTCGGACTATACCCCACGAGTTGACCGTGACTTGATGAGCGAATTGATTGATAAAGATATTTCAGTAATAGCAATTGGGTCAGATGAAGAGTATTGGAATGATTTAGGTGCGGACTATTTCATTGCAATAGATTTGGGAAATCCGCTAACTGCGCTCGCTAAAATTTCTGAAACTATGCGAATCAAGCCAATTGTAGTTCCGCAAACTTCTAGCCCAAGTGGTGAACTGATTGCTGTTGCTGGCTTTGGCGGTGGTTGTGGGCGAAGTACGTTAGTTAAAGAGCTGTCTTGGCTATTAAGCAACATGGGGAAAAACGTACTAATGGTGGATGCGGATACCTATGGGGCATCACTTCATCAAGAGCTAGGAATGGCACCAAATAATTTGGGACTATTAGAAGCCTGCCGGGCCATGGAGAAACGCACTGCATCTGATGTTGAGTTCTCGGAACTGGTTTCCGTAGTCACACCAAATTTATCCCTATTGGCTGGATTGCCTCGATCATCACGATGGACTGATTTGCGAATCCCGGCACTAAAGACAACCTGGCAACGAGCAATCTCGAGTTATGACTATGTGATCGTTGACGTAGGTGGCGTTCTGGAAATTGACCACAGCTTGCTTCATGAGTCGTCACTGCCGAGACGTCACGCTGCCTCCCTAACAGCACTGGCAACTGCATCCTCCACCTTTATATGTGCTCGAGCAGATTCGGTAGGAACCGCGAGATTAGTTCGTGGCTACTTGGAGTTTCACGAATTATTCGCTGAATCCAATCTAAGTGCCGTTCTCTGGGGAACCGAGAGTGATAGAGATGAAAGAGAAATAGCGCAAGCTGTTACGCGTCACACTGGAATCCAGGCAATCTCATGTATTCCGCTGAACTGGAAAGCGGCGCGTGCAAGCTTAGAAAGGGGAATAACAATTTCCAATCTGGATCAAAAGTGCGAAGTGACTAAGGCATATTCAAAGTTAGCAACTCAAATTACGTCCGCTTCTGGCCAAATCCTAAGTATCGAAACTAAAAAGCGCGCCCGCTCCGGATTCCGAAGCAAGCGCGCCGCCTAATTTAGGTAGAGCTACTTGAGTAAATCTTGGATTCGAGAAATTCCCTCTATTAGGTCGTCATCACCCAGTGCGTACGACAAGCGCAGGTAACCAGGTGTTCCAAATGCTTCACCCGGTACAACTGCAACTTCTACTTCATCCAAGATGAGTGCAGAAAGTTCTGCAGATGTCATTGGCTTCTTGCCGCGAATCTCTCGACCCAGAATATTTTTTATTGAAGGATAAACATAGAACGCACCTTCAGGTTCCGGGCAGTGAACACCTTCGATTTCATTAAGCATCTTGGTTATGGTTTTGCGTCGGCGATCAAATGCAACCTTCATTTCTTCAACAGCAGATAAATCGCCAGACACTGCAGCCAGGGCAGCGATTTGCGAAACGTTTGCAACATTTGACGTTGCATGCGACTGCAAGTTAGTTGCAGCTTTAACAATGTCATTAGGGCCAATCATCCAGCCCACACGCCAACCGGTCATTGCGTAAGTCTTTGCTACGCCATTAACTACGATGCATTTGTCGGCTAACTCAGGTACTAAAACTGGCATTGAGGAAAATTCGGCATCACCATAAACTAGGTGTTGATAAATTTCATCGGTGATAACCCAGATTCCTTTTTCAACCGCCCACTGACCGATTGCTTCAACTTCGGCGGGGGAGTACACGGCACCCGTTGGATTACTTGGCGAAACGAAAACCAGTGCTTTCGTTTTTGAAGTCAATGCTTTTTCAAGTTGCGCAACCGAAGTTCGGAATCCAGTTAGTTCGTCAGTCATGACTTCAACCGGGACGCCACCCGCTAGCCGAATTGATTCTGGGTACGTCGTCCAGTACGGAGCAGGCAGTAGAACTTCATCACCTGGATCAAGTAGTGCGGCGAATGCGTTGTACAGAGCTTGCTTGCCGCCGTTTGTAATTAGTACTTGACTTGGATCGATGATTAAACCAGAGTCGCGTTTGGATTTAATTGCGATGGCTTCTTTAAGTTCTGGTAGACCGCCGGCTGGGGTGTAGCGGTGCCATCTTGGATCCCGGCACGCAGCAACAGCAGCCTCGACGATGTAATCCGGGGTTGGAAAGTCCGGTTCACCGGCTCCAAATCCGATAACTGGACGTCCAGCAGCCTTTAATGCCTTGGCTTTTGCGTCAACGGCAAGGGTGGCGGACTCTGCAATGGCCCCAATTCGGGCGGAAACTCGTGGCTTGTTCACGCGTAAAGTATGACCTATTGCGAGACAATCCGTCAGGCTGGGGTTCACTTTCCGTGGTATTTACCATCCTGATTATGGGTCTAAACTTGACTCTCCGACACAATTCTTAGTCTGCGCAAGCGTGCCTAGAAGTAGGTAGGTAGGCGTCGGTTAGAACGGTGACAGAGGGTCGTGGCTCAATTGGTAGAGCACCGGTCTCCAAAACCGGTGGTTGGGGGTTCAAGTCCCTCCGGCCCTGCAGCAAGACGTAAGTAATGAAGCGAAAGGAAAGATCATGAGTGTCAATAGTTCCGAGCAGCTCGGTCTATTCGGTCGTATGGCTTTATTCTTGCGCCAAGTTGGATTCGAACTTAAGAAAGTAGTTTGGCCAACTAAAGAACAACTCATTACCTACACAACCGTTGTGATTGTTTTCGTAACAATCATGGCGCTGATAGTTGCTGGGTTGGATTACGTGTTCGTCAAATTAGTTCTCGCAGTTTTCGGTTAGTCGTTAGGTAAGGAAATTCAAGTGTCTGAATCCCCGTTCTTAGAAGCAGTTGCACCGCCGTCAGATGACGCTGTTGTTGAAATGCCAATTTCTAATGAAGCCGCAATTGAGGCAACTGATGCTGCCTACGATGGCGCAGTAGATGTCGACATCGACGGTGAAGTAAGTGATGCACCTACCGAAGCTGCTTTTGACCTAACTGAATCCGTCGAAGCGGAAATCTCAGGTGAGGTTGCGGAAGACTCATCAGTAGAAGAAGTATCCGAAGAAGTCACACCTGCTGCAACTGAAATTGTTACCGGAGAAGCTGCGAATGAAGAGGCCGCAGAAGAAGATCCAATTGCAGCCTTCCGCGCTCGTTTGGATTCACAAATTGGTGAGTGGTTTGTAATTCACTCATACGCAGGTTTTGAAAATCGCGTTAAGCAGAATCTTGAAACTCGTTCGGTATCCCTCAACATGGAGGATTACATTTACGAAGTTAATGTCCCGACGGAAGAAGTAGTTGAAATCAAGAATGGTGTGCGCAAAGTAGTCAAGCGCAACAAGTTCCCAGGATACGTACTTGTTCGTATGGATCTAACTGACGAATCATGGGGAGTTGTACGCCACACCCCAGGTGTTACAGGTTTCGTTGGCCAGGGCCATAACCCCGCACCACTTTCAATGGATGAAGCTTTCGACATGCTTCGACCAGCTGAACAAAAGGCAATTGCAACTGTTGCAACAGCAGCTGCCGCAGCAGCTTCCGGTGGCAACAAGTCAACCGGTGCCGGATCCCAAAAGATCGATATCGATCTAAACATTGGCGATTCGGTAACTGTTGTAGACGGACCGTTTGCGACATTGCACGCAACAATTTCTGAAATCAACTTGGATGGACAAAAGGTCGTTGGTCTCGTAGAGATCTTCGGCCGCGAAACTCCTGTGGAACTGGGCTTCAACCAGATTCACAAGAACTAAAGAAACAACGAAAAGAAAAAGGACGCGATAGACATGGCCCCAAAGAAAAAGGTCACTGGACTTATTAAGTTGCAGATCAAGGCCGGCGAAGCAAACCCTGCTCCACCGGTTGGTCCTGCACTTGGTCAGCACGGTGTAAACATCATGGACTTCTGCAAGGCGTACAACGCTGCAACAGAGTCACAGCGTGGAAATGTAATTCCAGTTGAAATCACGGTTTACGAAGACCGTTCGTTCGACTTTGTTACAAAGACTCCACCAGCAGCACGAATGATCCTCAAGGCCGCAGGCGTTGAAAAGGGATCAGGCGTTCCGCACACAACAAAGGTTGCAAACATCAGCAAAGATCAGGTGCGCGAAATCGCCCAGACCAAGATGGTAGACCTCAATGCAAATGACATTGATGCAGCTATGAAGATCATCGAAGGTACTGCTCGTTCCATGGGCATCACAGTCGGTTAATTAATACCAAAAGAAACCAAGTGGGAGAGCACTTCATGCTCGCACCACGAACTCCAACGAAAGAGGAGAAAGACATGAAGCACGGTAAGGCATACAACAAGTCAGCAGCGAATGTTGATAAAGATCAGCTATACAGCCCACTAGCAGCGACCCGTTTGGCAAAGGCTGGTGCAACAAGCACCAAGTTTGACCAGACCGTTGAAGTAGCAATGGCGCTTGGCGTGGATCCACGTAAGGCTGATCAAATGGTACGAAGCACAGTTAACCTGCCACACGGCACCGGCAAGACCGCCCGCGTCCTGGTCATTGCCGCCGGTGAAAAGGCTGACGAAGCTCGTAATGCAGGCGCTGACTTTGTCGGCGTAGATGATCTAATTGCAAAAATTGAAGGCGGCTGGACCGACTTCGACGCAGTGGTTGCAACCCCAGATCTAATGGGCAAGGTTGGTCGTCTAGGTAAGGTACTTGGTCCTCGTAACCTCATGCCGAACCCAAAGACCGGAACTGTAACGCTTGACGTTGCAAAGGCCGTTGATGACATCAAGGGCGGAAAGATCGAATTCCGCGTTGATAAGCATTCCAACCTGCACTTCATCATTGGTAAGGCATCTTTCACTGAGCAACAGCTTGTTGAAAACTACGCCGCAGCCCTGGATGAAGTACTTCGCGTGAAGCCATCCTCTTCAAAGGGTCGCTACATCAAGAAGGCTGTTATGTCGACAACTATGGGTGTTGGAATCCAGGTCGATCCAAACAAAACCCGCAACCTAATGGTTGAAGACGAAGACTAATTTTTAGGCTGGAGATCCGCCATTTTGACTTAGCGGGTCTCCAGCACCTAAAGTTCAAGAGAACAAACCGAAGACCGCCGGTCCTTCTGGGAAACCAGAAAGGCTAAGGCTCCCGAATCGGAGCGCCAGCGTAGGTGATGTAAGAAGTACAGCTTTGATGCTGTGTTCATGCCTCGCTTACGCGGGGCTTTTTTCATGGGGCCACTACTTAAGGAGCACCATGGCACGCGCTGACAAGGCCGCCGCAGTAGCTGAGATTACGGAAGAATTCCGTGCGTCCAATGCAACTGTCTTGACCGAGTACCGCGGTTTGACTGTGGGTCAACTCAAGCAACTACGTCGTTCGCTTGGTGAAGACACCACTTATGCCGTCGTCAAGAACACGCTGACAAAGATTGCAGCGAAAGATGCTGGCGTAGAAGGTTTCGACGATCTACTTGTTGGACCAACCGCAATCGCATTCATTAAGGGTGACGCTGTCGCTGCCGCAAAGGGCATCGATACTTTCGCCAAGGAAAATCCAATGCTTGTTATCAAGGGCGGAATGATGGATGGAAAAATCCTCACCGCTGATGACATCAAGAAATTGGCAAAGCTCGAGTCTCGCGAAGTACTTCTGTCCAGGATCGCTGGCGCTGCAAATGCCACGCTTGCCAAGGCAGCAGCACTATTCCAGGCTCCGCTATCACAGGCCGCTCGTACTATCGCTGCGCTTGAAGCAAAGGTGGCATCTGAAACACCTGCCGCCGCTGCTCCTGCACCTGCAGTAGTCGAGGAAGTTGTGGCTGAAACTCCTGCCGAAGATGCAGCAGTCGAAGCACCAGCAGAAGAAACAGTAGAAGCATCCGCTGAAGCTGTAGTCGAAGAAGCCGAAGTTGCAGAAGCAGCCGAGGAATCAACTGAGGGCTAGGCCCCTCTCAGCAAGAAATCACCGGGC
Source organism: Actinomycetota bacterium (assembly GCA_947452765.1). Lineage (GTDB taxonomy): Bacteria > Actinomycetota > Actinomycetes > S36-B12 > UBA5976 > UBA5976. The sequence continues at coordinate 61,426 of CANGDR010000001.1, forward strand.
CTAATGCCCCAAACCGGAAGGAAGCCATAATGGCAAAGCTAAGCACCGATCAGTTGATCGACGCATTCAAGGAACTAACACTTATCGAACTATCTGAATTCGTTTCACAGTTTGAAGAAGTATTCAACGTAACTGCAGCAGCTCCAGTAGCAATGGCTGCAGCACCTGCAGCAGGTGGCGGCGACGGCGGCGCAGCAGCAGATCAGGATGAATTCGATGTCATTCTTGAAGATGGCGGCGCACAGAAGATTGCAGTCATCAAGGAAGTTCGTACCCTGACCAACCTAGGTCTAAAGGAAGCTAAGGATCTTGTAGAAGCAGCTCCAAAGCCAGTCCTTGAAAAGGTTAAGAAGGATGCAGCTGAAGCAGCAAAGGCAGCTCTAGAAGCAGCCGGCGCAAAGGTAACTGTTAAGTAGTTTCGAAGAAACTACTTAACAGCAATAAAAACTGTTCAAGTAGGGGATTTCGAAGAAACTACTTAACTGCCGTAAATACTGAAAGGTTTTACAGCCTAAGCAAAACCTAAAAAGGTGGTTCCCTCCGGGGAGCCACCTTTTTGCATGCAGAAAGATAACGCCTTTGTCACAGTCAGTATTGGGTGCTTGACATGTGTCCGAATCTGGGTAACGATTGGCGAGCAAGTTAAGAAATGCAGACTTCCCCCTGTAACCGATGATTTCGGTCTGGCGCACTTGGCCCTAGCTGTCCAAGTCAGTGCAGAAGTCCAAAATCGAGGGTTTTCAGGAAAATTTAAGCTGCATTGGACAGTGGCTGCCGCCTCTAGGTATGCTACAAGTTCGCCGTGCCCTAAATCTCCCTGTCATTTGTGTATTCAATTTGACTAGGTGCCTTTAGCGTGCGGAATTACAGCTAGCTCGGAAGGACGACTGTTGGCCGCCTCACGCACTCACTCCCGCAGTTCTACAGGCCCAAAGCGGGTCTCATTCGCAAAGATTCGTGAACCATTAGAAGTTCCTAATCTCCTTGATCTCCAGGTCGAATCATTTGATTGGCTACTTGGCAATCAAATGTGGAAGGACCGCGTCGCTGCGGCCATCGAATCTGGCAACAACGAAATTCCTCAGACACACGGTCTACAGGACGTGTTCGAAGAGATCAGCCCAATTGAGGATTACAACGGCACCATGTCGTTGACCTTTACTGAGCCAAGTCTTGAAGATGCGAAGAACACTGAAGACGAATGCCGCGAGAAGGATTTAACCTACTCACAGCCGCTTTACGTCAACGCTGAATTCATGAACAACGAAACTGGCGAAATCAAGAGCCAGACCGTATTCATGGGTGACTTCCCAATCATGACTAGCAAGGGCACATTCATCATCAACGGCACCGAGCGCGTTGTTGTATCCCAGCTTGTTCGTTCCCCGGGTGTTTACTTCGAGCGTTCACTCGACAAGACATCTGACAAGGACATCTACACCACAAAGATCATCCCAAGCCGTGGTGCTTGGCTGGAATTTGAAATTGATAAGAAGGACATTGTCGGTGTTCGCATCGACCGCAAGCGTAAGCAGCCAGTAACAGTTTTCTTGAAGGCTCTTGGTTTAACTTCTGATCAGATTCGTGAACAGTTCGGCGCTTACGAATCAATGATGTCCACTCTGGAAAAAGAAACTACGTCGACTCAGGATGAGGCCCTACTCGACATTTACCGCAAACTTCGTCCAGGTGAACCACCGACGGTTGAAGCTTCACGTTCCTTACTCCAGAACTTCTTCTTCAACGAGAAGCGTTACGACCTTGCAAAGGTTGGTCGCTACAAGGTCAACAAGAAGCTTGGTCTAGAAACCGAACCAACCAAGACTGTTCTTGACATCAATGATGTGCTTGCAACGATCGAATACTTAGTTCGCCTGCACGCAGGTGAAACTGAATTCACTTCTGCACGCGGTACTACTCGCGTTGAAGTTGATGACATCGACCACTTCGGTAACCGACGTCTTCGTACTGTGGGTGAATTGATTCAAAACCAGATTCGTACCGGACTTTCCCGGATGGAACGTGTAGTCCGCGAACGTATGACGACCCAGGATCCAGAAGCGATTACACCGCTTACCTTGATCAACACTCGTCCGGTAATTGCATCAATCAAGGAATTCTTCGGAACTTCCCAGTTGTCGCAGTTCATGGATCAGACCAACCCACTTTCAGGCCTAACGCACAAGCGTCGTCTGTCAGCGCTTGGACCGGGTGGTCTATCTCGCGAGCGTGCAGGCTTCGAAGTCCGCGACGTTCACCCGTCTCACTACGGTCGTATGTGTCCGATCGAAACTCCAGAAGGTCCAAACATTGGTCTGATTGGTTCGCTTGCGTCCTACGCACGTATCAATGCTTTTGGTTTCGTCGAGACTCCATACCGCAAGGTTGTTAAGGGCAAGGTAACTGACAAGATCCAGTACCTAACCGCTGATGAAGAAGACGTGCACGTTATCGCGCAGGCAAACTCTTTGCTTAACGATGACAACACCTTCCAGGATGAAAAAGTTCTAGTTCGCACCAAGGGTGGCGAAGTGGACTACATCCCAGGTTTTGACGTTGACTTCATGGACGTTTCCCCGCGCCAAATGGTTTCAGTTGCAACTGCAATGATTCCGTTCCTTGAGCACGACGATGCAAACCGCGCGCTTATGGGTGCGAACATGCAGCGTCAGGCCGTGCCGTTACTTCGTAGCGAATCACCTTATGTTGGTACCGGTATGGAATACCGCGTTGCTAAGGATGCAGGCGATGTAATCGTTGCAACCGGCGCAGGCGTTGTTTCCGAAGTATCCGCTGACTCAATCACAATTCAGGAAGATGCTGGCAAGCACATCACTTACGCAGTGCGTAAGTTCGATCGTTCAAACCAGGGAACCTGCTACAACCAGCGCCCAATCGTCAATGAGGGTGACCGCATTGAAGCTGGCCAGGTAATCGCAGATGGACCATCAACTGAAAACGGTGAAATGGCTCTTGGTCGTAACTTGCTCGTGGCATTCATGCCATGGGAAGGTCACAACTACGAAGATGCGATCATCCTGAACCAGCGTCTTGTGCAAGACGACGTGCTTTCTTCAATTCACATTGAAGAACATGAAATCGACGCACGCGACACCAAGCTTGGTCCAGAGGAAATCACTCGCGATCTTCCGAACTTGTCTGATGAAGTTCTTGCTGACCTAGATGAGCGCGGCATCATTCGCATTGGTGCGGATGTTGTGCCTGGCGACTTGTTGGTTGGCAAGGTAACACCTAAGGGTGAAACCGAACTAACTCCAGAAGAGCGTTTGCTTCGTGCCATCTTCGGCGAGAAGGCTCGCGAAGTTCGCGATACTTCCTTGAAGGTGCCACACGGTGAATACGGCAAGGTAATCGGCGTTCGCGTCTTCGATTCCGAAGAAGGCGACGACCTACCTCCAGGCGTTAACCAAATTGTTCGCGTGTACATCGCACAGAAGCGCAAGATCACCGAAGGTGACAAACTTGCCGGCCGTCACGGTAACAAGGGTGTTATCTCCAAGATTCTTCCGCCAGAAGACATGCCGTTCCTTGAAGATGGAACTCCAGTTGATATCGTGCTGAACCCACTTGGTGTTCCGGGACGAATGAACATCGGTCAGATTCTGGAAGTCCACCTCGGCTGGATCGCATCACGCGGTTGGGAAGTTGTTGGAGATCCTGATTGGGCAAAGCACATTGTGAAGGAATCACGTTCCGTTGCCCCTGGTACCAAGTTGGCCACACCGGTCTTCGACGGTGCTAAGGAAGACGAAATTGCTGGTCTTCTAGCTTCTACCAATAAGACTCGCGATGGTTTGTCCTTGGTTGGCGAAAACGGAAAGGCCAAGTTATTTGATGGTCGTTCCGGTGAACCATTCCCAGGCGAAATTGCAGTTGGCTACATGTACATCTTGAAGCTTCACCACTTGGTGGACGACAAGATTCACGCTCGTTCAACTGGTCCTTACTCAATGATTACCCAGCAGCCGTTGGGTGGTAAGGCACAGTTCGGTGGCCAGCGCTTTGGTGAAATGGAAGTGTGGGCCCTCGAGGCCTATGGCGCTTCCTACGCACTTCAAGAATTGCTGACTATCAAGTCTGACGATGTCCTCGGCCGCGTTCGCGTGTACGAAGCCATCGTTAAGGGCGAGAACATTCCAGAGCCAGGTATCCCTGAGTCCTTCAAGGTCCTGATCAAGGAAATGCAGTCACTATGTCTGAATGTGGAAGTTCTCTCTAGCGATGGCTCTGCCATCGAATTGCGAGACACCGCTGAAGAAGTCTTCCGCACCGCTGAAGAACTTGGAATCGACCTGTCGCGCCGTGAGTCGCTCAGCGTCGAAGAACTCTGATTTAGATCAGATAGACGAAACCCGAAACTTAACTAGAAATAGAGGAACTCAAAGTGTTGGACGTCAACTTCTTCGACGAACTGCGGATCGGCCTTGCTAGCGCTGAAAACATCCGTACGTGGTCGCATGGTGAAGTAAAGAAGCCAGAAACAATTAACTACCGAACTCTTAAGCCAGAGCGCGATGGTCTTTTCTGCGAAAAGATCTTCGGACCGACTCGCGACTGGGAGTGCTACTGCGGTAAGTACAAGCGCGTGCGATTCAAGGGAATCGTTTGTGAGCGTTGTGGCGTTGAAGTCACTCGCTCCAAGGTTCGCCGTGAGCGCATGGGTCACATCGAACTTGCAGCACCAGTAACACACATCTGGTACTTCAAGGGTGTCCCAAGTCGTCTTGGCTACCTACTTGATCTTGCGCCAAAGGACCTGGAAAAGGTTATTTACTTTGCCGCTTACATGATCACTTCAGTTGATGAAGCTGCTCGTCGTGAAGACCTTCCAAGTTTGGAAGCTCGTCTAAACGAAGATCGCAATAACCTCATCAAAAAGCGCGATGCCGATGTTGATGCCCGTCTTAAGAAGATGGAAGCTGACCTTGCTGAACTTGAAGCAGAAGGTGCAAAGGCTGACGTCAAGCGCAAGGTTCGCGAATCCGGAGAACGTGAAGTTACCCAGATCCGCAAGCGCGAAGACGCAAAGATTGATCGCCTCGTAAAGGTATTCGATCGCTTCCGCACTTTGAAGGTTCAGGATCTTGAAGGCGACGAAATGCTTTACCGCGAAATGCGTGACCGTTTCGGTCGCTATTTCAAGGGTGGCATGGGTGCTGCGGCAATCAAGGCTCGTTTGGAAACATTCGACCTTGAAGCCGAATCCGTGAAGCTAAAAGACATCATTATTAATGGCAAGGGCCAGAAGAAGACCCGTGCACTTAAGCGCCTCAAGGTTGTTAACGCATTCTTGAAAACCACAAACCACCCAGCCGCAATGGTCCTGGATGCAGTTCCGGTTATTCCACCAGATCTACGTCCGATGGTTCAGCTTGATGGTGGCCGGTTTGCTACTTCAGATCTAAACGATCTTTACCGTCGCGTAATCAACCGCAACAACCGTCTAAAGCGTCTGCTTGATCTTGGGGCACCTGAGATCATCGTGAACAACGAAAAGCGAATGCTTCAGGAATCAGTTGACGCATTGTTCGACAACGGTCGTCGTGGTCGTCCAGTAACTGGTCCGGGTAACCGTCCACTTAAGTCACTGTCCGACATGCTTAAGGGTAAGCAAGGCCGCTTCCGCCAGAACCTACTTGGCAAGCGCGTTGACTACTCCGGTCGTTCCGTAATTGTTGTTGGTCCACAGCTAAAGTTGCACCAGTGTGGTCTGCCAAAGCAGATGGCGTTAGAACTTTTCAAGCCTTTCGTAATGAAGCGCTTGGTTGATCTAAACCACGCACAGAACATCAAGAGTGCAAAGCGCATGGTTGAACGTCAGCGTTCTGTTGTTTGGGATGTACTTGAAGAAGTCATCACCGAGCATCCAGTTCTACTGAACCGCGCACCTACGCTGCACCGTTTGGGTATCCAAGCCTTCGAGCCACAGCTAATTGAAGGTAAGGCAATCCAGATTCACCCACTCGTATGTACAGCATTCAATGCTGACTTCGACGGTGACCAGATGGCCGTGCACGTTCCCCTATCGGCAGAAGCTCAGGCTGAAGCCCGCGTGCTCATGCTTTCGACAAATAACATTTTGTCGCCAGCAAACGGTCGTCCGATTACCTCTCCTACCCAGGACATGGTGCTTGGTCTTTACTCGCTAACCCGAGGTGACGAAGCTGGTATCGGAACTGGTCGTGCATTTGGTTCGCTTTCCGAAGCCATTATGGCTTTCGATCGCAATGAACTTGCGCTTCAGTCCCAGGTCAAGATTCGTCTGGAAAATGTTGTTACCGAAATGGGTGGCGAAGCAGCTTCTAAGACAATCGAAACCACACTTGGTCGCGCATTGTTCAACGAAACTTTGCCAGCAAACTACCCGTTTGTGAATGAAGAAGTTAAGAAGTCAAAGCTGGGCGAAATCATTAACGATCTTGCCGAGCGCTACACAAAGGTCCAGGTCGCTGCGACTCTGGATGCCTTGAAAGAAGCAGGCTTCCGTTGGGCTACTCGTTCCGGCGTAACAATTTCGTTCGCTGACGTAGTTGCACCTGCAGCTAAGGCAGGACTACTTGCCGAAGCTGAAGAAAAGGCTGACAAGATCCAGAAGCAATACGACCGTGGTCTGATTGCAGACTCCGAGCGTCGCCAGGAACTCATCGAAGTATGGACTGACACAACCAACAAGGTTGCCGAAGCTATGCAGGAAAACTTCCCGACCACTAACCCGGTTTGGATGATGGTTAACTCTGGTGCTCGAGGCAACATGCTTCAGATTCGTCAGATCGCAGGTATGCGTGGTCTTGTGGCTAACCCGAAGGGTGAAATTATTCCTCGCCCTATCAAGAGCAACTTCCGTGAAGGTTTGTCAGTACTTGAGTACTTCATTTCTACTCACGGCGCTCGTAAGGGTCTTGCTGATACTGCACTTCGTACCGCTGACTCCGGTTACCTAACACGTCGTCTTGTTGACGTGTCACAGGATGTCATCATCCGTGAAGAAGATTGTGGCACCGATCGTGGCCTAGCGAAAGCAATTCGCAAGGCTGATGGATCTGCGGAAGATTACTTGGACACCACAATTGCATCTCGCTGCTTGGCAGAAGATGTAGTTGTCGATGGCAAGACACTCTTTGCTGCCGGCCAGGACATCGGCATCCTAGATCTTGATGCAATGGTCGCCGCTGGCGTTGACGAAATCAAGGTTCGTTCGGTTCTCACTTGTGACAGCCGCTTTGGAACTTGTGCTCGTTGCTACGGTCGCTCCCTTGCAACATCCAAGTTGGTTGACATCGGTGAAGCCGTAGGCATCATCGCTGCTCAGTCCATTGGTGAACCAGGAACTCAGCTAACTATGCGTACCTTCCACACTGGTGGCGCGGCATCTGACGGTGGAGACATCACTCATGGTCTACCTCGCGTAGTCGAACTTTTCGAAGCTCGTACACCAAAGGGTGTTTCACCAATCTCTGCAGCCACTGGCCGCATCCGGATTGATGAATCAGACAAGGCCAAGAAGGTCATCGTTATTCCAGACGATGGTTCCGAAGAATTGGAATACCCAGTATCGAAGCGTTCCAAGTTAGTAGTTGAAGATGGCCAGACCATCCACGCTGGTGACTTGATCCTCGTGGGTAAGCCAGATCCTAAGGAAGTTCTTCGTATCCGTGGTCCACGTCAGGTTCAGATTCACCTTACGGACGAAGTCCAAGAGGTTTACCGCTCACAGGGTGTATCGATTCACGATAAGCACATCGAAGTAATCGTGCGCCAGATGCTAAAGCGCGTCGTTATTGTCGAGCAGGCTGAATCAACTTTCCTAACTGGTGAACTTGTTGAACGTTCTGCATACGAAAACGACAACCGTCGTCTAGTTGCCGAAGGTGGCAAGCCAGCCTCAGCTCGTCCAGAGCTAATGGGTATCACCAAGGCATCACTTGCAACTGAATCTTGGTTGTCGGCTGCATCATTCCAGGAGACAACTCGTGTCCTTACCGATGCTGCAATCAACGGCAAGCGCGATCCACTGCTCGGCCTAAAGGAAAACGTAATCATCGGAAAGCTGATCCCAGCTGGTACCGGTCTTCCTCGTTACCGCAACGTGAAGGTCGAACCAACCGAAGAAGCCAAGGCAGCCGTCTACGCCGCAATGAGCGTCTACGACGACTACGACTACGGCGACTTTGGTCAGGCTTCCGGCGAAGCAGTTCGCTTGGAAGATTACGACATGGGTCAGTATCGGAGTTAAGGACCGAGGCGAAAGCCGAGGGATCGAAACTCAATAAAAACAGTTCGTTAAAACAAAGAAGGCCGAGCAGCAATGCTCGGCCTTCTTTGTTTTCAATTCGGTTTTGTGTTTGGTTGCTAGCCTGAATAGGTGTTGGATTTTTCGCTCCTGGATTACGCTTTCGTCGGCATCGCCGGATTTGTAGTCGGCGTCATCAACGGCATGGTCGGTGGCGCATCGGTAATTGTCTACACAGTCCTTTTGGCCATTGGCCTAAACCCCGTTTCGGCGGTAGTCACAAACGGTTGGGGCGTGATGCCGGCAAATTTGATGGCACTTCGGGCTTACAACGGAAAACTCGGGGAGTTGTATCGCCAGAACTGGAAACTTGTTTGGCTCTCAATTCTCGGAACGGTGATCGGCGCAGTTGCGCTTTTAAATATGCCGCTCGAGACGCTAGAAAAGGCTGTCCCGATTCTCTTGCTAATTGCCGGCCTATCGGTATTGATTCCAGTTAAAACCGATGCGGCGGAAATTTCGGAAATTAAAGAGCAAGCAGTGATCTTTGGTACTGGAATATATTGCGGCTATTTCGGTCCTGGCCAGGGCGTGATGGTTGCTGCAACTTTAGCTCGGGACCATCGCCGAAACCCAGCGCACTTAAATGCGTTAAAGAACTTCATAACTGGATTCACTTCGTTGGTCTCGAATTTCATTTTCCTAGCAAGCGGTCAGATTTATTGGGGGCTGGTGTTGCTTCTGGCTATCACCTCGGGATATGGCGGATTGATCGGTGGCCGGCGAGCTGGCCAAATGTCACCAAAGGTTTATCGGGCTGCACTGCTTTCAGTTGCTGGCTTTGCCTCAATTTGGTTCTTTATCAAGTTCTATTAGAAAGCCTGTGACAGGCTGAAGTCATGACTAAACCTCGCGCCTACATTGCCGGTCCGCTTTTTGATGAAGGTGAACGCTGGTTCATCGAAAAGATCGAGGCGATGGTGGCTGATGCTGGGTTTGAGACTTTCTTACCGCATCGGGATAACCCACCCAAGGTAAAAGACAACGTCCAGGAAATCTTCGAAAACGATAAGCGGGGGATTGATACCTGCGATGTAGTCGTTGCGAATCTGAATGGCATAACGACTGACGATGGTACGGCCTGGGAACTGGGCTATGCGTATGCAAACGGCAAGTACCTAATAGGGCTGCATACCGATTGGCGAGCCCGGTTCGAGCACGAAGTCGTAAACCTCATGATCGAGACCTCCTTAAACGAGCTGGTCCGCACTCAAAAGGACCTACAAATCGCACTCGAAACCTGGAAATCTGCCCAGAAATAAGGGTTTCTTCGGAATCGAGCGGCTTGAACCCGAAGAAAAGTCCCGGGCGAAAAATTTGCGAAGCAACTCTTTTGAGCAAGGGAGCTTTTGCGAGGGTGAAAGCGACTTAATCCTGACCCCAAATTTCTGACTAATTTGTCCGATTTTCAGCCCCGACACGCCGTCCGCGTGGGTGGGGGACGGGCTCGTTTTGACCTTTAACCATAAGTGTGGGTAATGTTTCACCTTGTGCCTAACGAAAGTTAGGTTTCGCATCTATGCCTAGGGCTTCCCCGTCGGCGCAGTGTTCGCGAGACAGGCTTCTTAACCGAAGAAATGTTCTTGCAATGCGCGCTAAAACGGGCAACACACCCGACCGCGTGGGTCGGAACATGCGATTGAAAAGTCGTAACAACAAACGCTAGAAAGTAGCGCGAGAAGTCGCGTCACTTGAATGAAGAGGAGATCGAGTGCCAACGATCCAGCAGTTGGTCCGCAAGGGCCGACAGGACAAGGTCACGAAGAACACGACGCCTGCCCTAAAAGGCAGCCCGCAACGCCGTGGCGTTTGCACGCGCGTGTACACAACTACACCTAAGAAGCCGAACTCTGCGCTTCGCAAGGTAGCTCGTGTGCGTCTGACCAGTGGTACCGAAGTAACTGCATACATCCCAGGTGAAGGTCACAACCTTCAGGAGCACTCAATTGTGCTTGTTCGTGGTGGACGCGTGAAGGATCTTCCTGGTGTTCGTTACAAAATCATCCGTGGCGCTCTTGATACCCAGGGCGTAAAGAACCGTAAGCAGGCTCGTTCCCGCTACGGAGCAAAGAAGGAGAAGAGCTGATATGCCACGTAAGGGTCCAGCTCCGAAGCGACCAATCATTGTCGATCCGGTTTACCAGTCACCAGTTGTAACGCAGCTTGTTAACAAGATTCTTTTGCACGGCAAGAAGTCAACTGCTGAATCAATTGTTTATGGTGCACTTTCCGGTTGCCACGAAAAGACAGGTACTGATCCAGTACAGACTCTTCGTCGCGCACTAGACAACGTTCGCCCAACTCTTGAAGTTCGTAGCCGTCGCGTTGGTGGCGCTACTTACCAGGTGCCAGTTGAAGTAAAGCCAGCTCGCGCTAACACCCTTGCACTTCGTTGGTTAGTTGGTTACTCCCGTGCACGTCGCGAGAAGACCATGACCGAACGCTTAATGAACGAAATCCTGGACGCATCCAATGGTTTAGGTGCTGCAGTTAAGAAGCGTGAAGACACTCACAAGATGGCTGAAAGTAATAAGGCCTTCGCACATTACCGCTGGTAATCCAAGAAATTTACAGACCTTAAGACTTCTAGAAACCGACAGAACAAGAAACAGAGACGAGAGAGTAAGTGGCTACCGATACATCGCTTAACCTCGCCAAGACCCGCAACATTGGGATCATGGCGCACATTGACGCGGGCAAAACCACGACAACTGAGCGCATCTTGTTCTACACCGGCATCAACTACAAGATCGGTGAAGTGCACGAAGGTGCAGCAACTATGGACTGGATGGAGCAGGAACAAGAGCGTGGCATCACGATCACTTCTGCTGCAACAACCTGTATTTGGAAAGATCACACGATCAACATCATCGATACCCCTGGTCACGTTGACTTCACGGTTGAAGTAGAACGCTCCCTTCGCGTACTTGACGGCGCAGTCGCTGTATTCGATGGTGTTGCTGGAGTTGAACCACAGTCCGAAACCGTATGGCGCCAGGCTAATAAGTACAGCGTTCCGCGTATTTGTTTCGTAAACAAGCTTGACCGCACCGGTGCAGATTTCTTCATGTGTGTTGGCATGATCAAGGATCGTCTTGGTGCAAACCCACTTATCCTGCAACTTCCAATAGGCGCAGAAGGCGACTTCATTGGACTAGTTGATTTGATTCGCATGCAAGCAATGGTTTGGCGCGGCGAAACAGCAATCGGTGAAGATTACACACTTGAACCAATCCCAGCTGATCTACAGGATCAGGCTGATGAATATCGTCAGATGATGCTTGAGACCATCGCCGAAAACGATGAAGTATTTATGGAGAAGTTCTTCGGAGATCCAGACGCACTTACTGAAGATGAAATCCACGATGCTATCCGTCGCGTAACTCTTTCCGGTGGCGCAGTTCCGATCGTTACCGGTACCGCATTCAAGAACAAGGGCGTTCAGCCAATGCTTGATGCAGTTATCCGTTACTTACCTTCACCACTAGACGTCGAAGGCATCACTGGTCACAAGCCAAACAAGATTGACGAAGAAATGCTTCGCACGCCAAGCGATAGCGAACCATTAGCTGCACTTGCATTCAAGATTGCAACTGATCCGCACCTTGGCAAGCTAACTTACGTTCGCGTTTACTCCGGACGTCTAGAAGCTGGCTCCCAGGTTCTTAACTCAGTTAAGGAACGCAAAGAACGCATTGGCAAGATTTACCGAATGCATGCAAACAAGCGTGAAGAAATTCAGGCTGTTGGCGCTGGTGACATTGTTGCCGTGATGGGTCTTAAGGACACCACAACTGGTGAAACTCTTTGCGATCCAGCAAATCCAATCATTCTTGAATCAATGACTTTCCCAGCTCCAGTTATCGAAGTTGCGATTGAGCCAAAGACCAAGAGCGACCAGGACAAACTTGGTATTGCAATTCAGCGTCTGTCGGATGAAGATCCAACATTCCGGGTGCACACTGACGAAGAAACAGGTCAGACCATCATTGCTGGTATGGGTGAACTTCACCTTGAAATTCTGGTTGATCGCATGAAGCGCGAATTCAACGTGGAAGCAAACGTGGGTAAGCCACAGGTTGCATACCGCGAAACCATTACCAAGACTGTTGCTCGCATCGATTACACCCACAAGAAGCAAACTGGTGGATCCGGTCAGTTCGCAAAGGTCCAGATTGCAATTGCACCAAACAAGCCAATCGATGGCGACGAAACTGCCAAGGGTGGTTACGAATTCGTTAACAAGATCACTGGTGGCCGCATTCCTCGCGAATACATTCCATCAGTTGATGCTGGTTGCCAGGACGCAATGGAAAACGGTGTTCTAGCTGGATACCCAATGGTTGATGTTCAGGTCACACTGCTTGACGGTGCTTACCATGACGTTGACTCATCTGAACTTGCATTCAAACTTGCTGGTACTCAGGCATTCAAGGAAGGCGTTCGCAGCGCCGGCCCAGTAATTCTTGAACCACTAATGAGCGTCGAAGTTACAACCCCTGAAGACTTCATGGGCGATGTAATCGGAGACCTTAATTCTCGGCGCGGACAGATTCAGGCTATGGATGAGCGTTTCGGCTCACGCGTAGTCAAGGCTCTAGTTCCGTTGTCAGAAATGTTCGGCTATGTGGGAGATCTTCGTAGTCGTACTCAGGGACGTGCTAGCTACTCCATGGAGTTTGCTCAGTACGCCCAAGTTCCTGCGAGCGTACAGACAGAAATTGTCTCGAAGGCGCGGGGCGAGTAACGGCCCACAGGCCAAAAGAAATAAAAAACCTGTCGAAGTGAAGGTCACTTCTACAGACAGCACAAGGATCCAGGAGGACCCACCGTGGCAAAGGCGAAGTTCGAGCGGACAAAACCGCACGTAAACATCGGCACCATCGGTCACATCGACCACGGCAAGACAACGCTGACTGCTGCCATCACTAAGGTGCTGCACGATGCTTACCCAGATGTAAACCCATTCACGCCATTCGACATGATCGATAAGGCACCAGAAGAGCGTCAGCGCGGTATCACGATTTCGATCGCCCACGTTGAGTACCAGACAGAAGTGCGCCACTACGCGCACGTTGACTGCCCAGGTCACGCGGACTACATCAAGAACATGATCACCGGCGCGGCACAGATGGACGGTGCAATTCTTGTAGTTGCAGCGACTGACGGCCCAATGCCTCAGACCAAGGAACACGTACTTCTTGCTCGTCAGGTTGGCGTTCCTGCAATCGTTGTTGCGCTAAACAAGTGCGACATGGTTGATGACGAAGAACTTATTGAACTCGTAGAAATGGAAGTTCGTGAACTTCTAAGCTCTTACGAATTCCCAGGCGACGACATTCCTGTTGTTCGCGTGGCTGCATTCCCAGCACTTCAGGGTGATGCTAAGTGGGGACAGTCAGTTCTTGACCTTATGAAGGCTGTTGATGATTACATCCCAACACCAGCTCGTGAAGTTGATAAGCCATTCCTTATGCCAGTTGAAGACGTTTTCACCATCACAGGTCGTGGAACCGTTGTTACTGGTCGTATCGAACAGGGCATCGTAAAGGTCAACGAAGAAGTTGAAATCGTAGGTATTCGCCCAGACATTCAAAAGACAACCGTTACTGGTGTTGAAATGTTCCGCAAACTTCTTGACGAAGGTCGCGCTGGCGAAAACGTAGGACTACTTCTTCGTGGAACAAAGCGTGAAGACATTGAACGTGGACAGGTTGTTTGCCACCCAGGTTCAGTAAATCCTCACACTGACTTCGAAGCTAACGTTTACATCCTTTCCAAGGATGAAGGCGGCCGTCACACACCATTCTTCGACAACTACCGCCCACAGTTCTACTTCCGTACCACGGACGTAACTGGTGTAGTAACGCTTCCAAGCGGAACCGAAATGGTTATGCCTGGCGACAACACTGAAATGACCGTTGCGTTGATTCAGTCAATCGCTATGGATGAAGGTCTGCGTTTCGCAATCCGCGAAGGTGGCCGCACAGTCGGCGCCGGTCGCGTAACCAAGATCATCAAGTAAGTAATTACTTCCTGATCTAAGTAAGACAACCGTTTGAGTAGGTTGGTGGCCCGAGAGGGCCACCAACTTCCAAACAAATCAAGACAACTCATTTGGTAGTAACTAGAAGAAAAGGATGGTCAAGCCACATGGCTGGACAAAAGATCCGCATTAGGCTCAAGGCCTACGATCACGAGGTCATTGACTCTTCGGCGCGCAAAATCGTCGAGACAGTCACCCCTACTGGCGCGAAAGTCGCCGGTCCCGTGCCGCTGCCAACTGAGAAGAACATTTACTGTGTCATCCGTTCGCCGCACAAGTACAAAGACTCACGCGAGCACTTCGAGATGCGCACACATAAACGTCTTATCGACATCATCGACCCAACACCTAAGACAGTTGACTCGCTAATGCGTCTTGACTTGCCTGCTGGCGTTGACATCGAGATCAAGCTGTAGGGATTCAGAACATTATGGCTATCAACAAAAAGGGCATCCTGGGTCAAAAACTCGGCATGACCCAGGTATGGGACGAGAACAACCACGTTGTTCCCGTGACCGTAGTTAAAGCAGGACCTTGTGTTGTTACACAAGTTCGTACTGCTGAAGCTGACGGCTACTCCGCAGTCCAAATTGCATTCGGTCAGATTGACCCACGCAAGGTAACTCAGCCAATGCTTGGTCACTTTGCAAAGGCAGGCGTGACTCCACGTCGTCACCTACTTGAATTGCGTTTCGACGATGCATCTGAATACTCAATTGGCCAAGAACTTGGCGCCGATACTTTCGAAGCCGGCAGTGTTGTTGACATCACTGGCGTCACAAAGGGTAAGGGTTTCGCTGGAACGATGAAGCGTCACGGCTTCCATGGAGTTAGCGCATCCCACGGTGCTCACAAAAACCACCGCAAGCCTGGTTCGATTGGCGCATGTGCCACCCCGGGTCGCGTATTCAAGGGTGTTCGCATGTCAGGTCGTATGGGTGGCATCACCCAGACAACGCAAAGCTTAAAGATTCATGCAGTAGATGCTGAAAAGGGACTGATTCTGGTTAAGGGTGCAATTCCTGGACCAAAGGGTGCCGTCGTACTTCTACGCGCAGCAGCGAAGGGAGCATAACGTTATGACTTCTGTAGACGTTAAGACACCAGCTGGCAAGTCCGCCGGATCAGTTGATCTGCCTGCAGACATCTTTGATGTCCAGACCAACATCCCATTACTTCACCAGGTCGTAGTTGCACAGCTTGCAGCTGCTCGCCAGGGAACACACGATACCAAGCGTCGTGGCGAAGTTAGTGGTTCCGGTAAGAAGCCTTTCAAGCAAAAGGGAACCGGTCGCGCTCGTCAGGGTTCGATCCGAGCACCTCAGTACCGTGGTGGTGGCATCACACACGGTCCACACCCACGTGATTACGACCAGCGCACACCTAAGAAGATGAAGGCCGCAGCACTTCGCGGAGCTTTATCTGATCGTGCTCGCAATGGAAACATCCACGTACTTTCTTCAGTTGTCGAAGGCGACGCACCATCAACCAAGCAGGCACTTGCTGCAATCAGCGCAGTGTCAACTGCAAAGAACATTTTGGTTGTTGTCGATCGTACTGATTTCGTGAGCTGGAAGAGCCTACGCAACGTAGACGCTATCCACTTACTAGCTGTCGATCAGCTGAACACTTACGACGTACTTAAGTCCGATGATGTTGTCTTCACAAAAACAGCATTTGAAGTGCTAGTAGCTGGACCAGCCCGCGGCAAGTCCGTGAAAGCTGTCGCTGGCTCAAATGAAGTAGAGGCATAAGTCATGGCAACTATCGCAGACCCACGCGACATTCTTATCTCGCCAGTCATCTCTGAAAAGAGTTATGCGCTGCTTGACGAGAATAAGTACACATTCATCGTTCGCCCGGATGCTAACAAGACCCAGATCAAGATCGCGGTTGCAGAAGTATTCAAAGTAAAGGTGACAGGCGTCAACATAATCAATCGTCGCGGCAAGACAATTCGCACTCGTTCAGGTTTTGGCAAGCGTGCCGATACCAAGCGCGCAATTGTCACTGTTGCCGCAGGCGACCGTATCGACATCTTTGGTGGTCCGGTTTCGTAACCGGACGAGAATAGGACAGGGAAACTCAAATGGGAATCCGTAAGTACAAGCCGACTACGCCGGGCCGTCGTGGCTCAAGTGTTGCCGACTTCGTTGAGATCACACGCTCAACACCAGAGAAGTCATTGGTACGCCCGCTTCACAGCAAGGGTGGCCGTAACAACGCAGGTCGCGTAACCGCACGTCACCAAGGTGGCGGACACAAGCGCGCATACCGTCTTATCGACTTCCGTCGTAATGACAAAGATGGTGTTCCAGCAAAGGTTGCACACATCGAATACGATCCGAACCGCACTGCACGTATTGCACTTTTGCATTACGCAGACGGCGAGAAGCGTTACATCATTGCGCCAAACAAATTGAAGCAAGGTGACCGCATTGAAACCGGTCCTTCAGCTGACATTAAGCCAGGTAACAGCCTGCCACTTCGCAACATCCCAGTAGGTACTGTGATTCACGCAATCGAACTTCGCCCAGGTGGTGGAGCAAAGATCGCGCGTTCCGCAGGAACTAGCGTTCAGCTTGTTGCCAAGGATGGCCCATACGCACAACTTCGTATGCCATCTGGTGAAATCCGTAACGTTGATGCACGCTGTCGCGCAACCATCGGTGAAGTTGGTAACGCAGAACAGTCAAACATTAACTGGGGTAAAGCCGGCCGTATGCGTTGGAAGGGCAAGCGCCCAACCGTCCGCGGTGTTGCAATGAACCCTGTTGATCACCCACATGGCGGTGGTGAAGGCAAGACTTCCGGTGGACGTCACCCAGTGAATCCAAACGGTAAAGCCGAAGGTCGTACTCGTAGTGCCAATAAGGCCAGCGACAAGATGATCGTCCGCCGCCGCAAGACCGGCAAGAAGCGCTAGGAGTTATTGAGATGCCACGTAGCCTGAAAAAAGGTCCTTTCATTGATGGACACCTTCTAAAGAAGGTCGACGATCAAAACGTAAAGGGAACTAAGAACGTGATCAAGACCTGGTCACGCCGCTCAGTAATTTCACCTGCCATGCTCGGCCACACTCTGGCTGTCCATGACGGTCGCAAGCATGTTCCAGTATTTGTAACCGAAGATATGGTCGGTCACAAGCTAGGTGAATTCGCACCAACACGTACCTTCAAGGGTCACGTGAAGGACGATCGCAAAGCAAAGCGTAAGTAGGGATAGTGATGGAAGCTTTAACAACTAACTCGGCACGTGCCCAAGCACGCTTCGTCCGCGTCACACCACAGAAGGCTCGTCGTGTTATCGACTTGGTTCGTGGCATGAACGCGCAAGAAGCCGTGACTTTACTTCGCTTTGCCCCACAGGCTGCTAGTGAACCAATTGGCAAGGTTGTAAGTAGCGCAATCGCTAATGCAACTAATAACTACAACTTGGATCCACGCACACTCGTGATCACTCAGGCTTTCGTTGACGAAGGCCCGACCATGAAGCGGTTCCGTCCACGTGCACAAGGTCGCGCAAGCCAGATCCTAAAGCGCACCAGCCACATCACAATAGTCGTCGAGTCCGTTGACTCCCAGAAGAAGGGATAGTCACAATGGGTCAGAAAATTAATCCGTACGGCTTCCGTCTCGGCATCACAACTGATTACCGCTCCAAGTGGTTTGCAGATTCTTCTAAGGTTGGCGAGCGCTACCGCGATTACGTCGCTGAAGATGTAAAGATCCGCAAGCTCATGACTGAAGGTATGGAGCGCGCTGGTATTGCCCGCGTTGAAATCGAGCGCACTCGTGATCGCGTTCGTGTTGACATTCATACTGCTCGTCCGGGAATCGTTATCGGTCGTCGTGGTCAAGAAGCAGACATCATTCGCGGAAAGCTAGAAAAGCTAACCGGCAAGCAAGTACAGCTAAACGTTCTGGAAGTTAAGAATCCAGAAATCGAAGCTCAACTTGTTGCACAGGGTGTTGCAGAACAACTTTCAAGTCGCGTTTCATTCCGTCGCGCGATGAAGAAGGCTATGCAGTCCGCACTTAAGGGTGGAGCCAAAGGTATTCGTATCCAGGTTTCTGGCCGTCTTGGTGGCGCTGAAATGTCACGTCGTGAGTTCTACCGCGAAGGTCGCGTGCCATTACACACACTTCGCGCAGACATCGACTACGGATTCTACGAAGCTCGCACAACTTTCGGTCGCATCGGCGTGAAGGTATGGATTTACAAGGGCGATGCTCTTGGAACCCGCACCGAACGTGAACAAGCAGCAGCTGCTGCGCGCGCACGGCCAGCAACTCGCGCACCTCGCACTCCACGTGCAGCTTCATCCTCGCCTGCAGCAGCGCCAGCTGAAGCAGTCGCAACTGAAGCTCCAGCACCGGCTGCAGTAGAAGGAGCATAAGCATGTTAATTCCGCGTCGCGTAAAGCACCGTAAGCAGCACCACCCAGATCGCCACGGCGCATCAAAGGGCGGTAACGCAGTAACTTTCGGTCAATGGGGTCTGCAGGCAGTCGAGCCGGCATACGTCACAAACCGTCAAATCGAGTCCGCTCGTATTGCAATGACTCGTCACATCCGTCGTGGTGGCAAGGTTTGGATCAACATTTATCCAGACCGCCCAATCACCAAGAAGCCAGCTGAAACTCGAATGGGTTCCGGTAAAGGTTCACCTGAATGGTGGGTTGCCAACATTAAGCCAGGTCGAGTGATGTTTGAAATTGCTTACCCTAACGAGAAAGTCGCACACGAAGCCCTGACTCGCGCAATGCACAAATTGCCGATGAAGTGTCGCATCGTTGGCCGTGAGGAGATCTAATGCCGACTACAAGCACAGTTGACTTACGCGGTCTTGCCAACGACGAACTAGTTTCGAAGTTGCGCGAAGCCAAAGAAGAACTATTTAACCTACGATTCCAGGCTGCAACCGGACAGCTTGAAAGCCATGGCCGTCTTCGCGCAGTCCGCAAGGAAATTGCTCGTCTGTACACCGTGATGCGCGAACGCGAATTGGGTATCACACCGGTTGAAAGTAATGAGGGTGCAGCATGAGCCAGGTAGAAGAGCGCGGCGACCGTAAGGTCCGCGAAGGTTTAGTAGTTAGCGACAAGATGGATAAGACCATCGTTGTAGCTGTCGAAGACCGTTTTAAGCATCCGCTGTACGGCAAGGTTGTGCGTCGCACAAACAAGCTAAAGGCTCATGACGAAGCAAATGCCGCTGGCATTGGCGATCGTGTTCTGTTGATGGAAACTCGTCCACTCAGTGCTACCAAGCGCTGGCGTATGGTCGAAATCCTCGAGAAGGCTAAGTAAGGGTAGGGATCAAAAGTGATTCAGCAAGAGTCGCGACTACGAGTCGCTGATAACACAGGTGCCAAGGAAATCTTGGTTATTCGTGTTCTCGGTGGTTCCGGCCGTCGCTATGCAGGTATCGGTGACGTTGTTGTCGGTACAGTCAAGGACGCGATCCCTGGAGGCAACGTCAAGAAGGGCGATGTCATCAAGGCTGTCATCGTGCGCACGAAGAAAGAGCGTCGTCGTCCAGACGGTTCATACATCCGCTTTGACGAGAATGCAGCAGTCATTCTTAAGGCTGATGGCGAACCACGCGGTACCCGTATCTTTGGCCCAGTTGGCCGCGAGCTTCGCGAAAAGAAGTTCATGAAGATCATTTCGCTTGCACCGGAGGTTTTGTAATGAAAATCAAAACAGGTGATGAAGTACTAGTTATCGCTGGCAAGGATAAGGGTGCCAAGGGCACGGTACTTGCCGTATTCGATGAGCGCAACAAGGTCATCGTTGAAGGCGTTAACCGAATGAAGCGTCACGTTCGCAAAGAACAGACAGCTCGTGGAGTCGTAGTGGGTGGAATCGAAACAATCGAAGCTCCAATTCACGTCTCAAACGTTCAGCTTCTAGTTGATGGAAAGCCGACCAAGGTTGGCTCTCGTCGTAACGAAGTCAAAAAGACTCGTGCTGATGGCACAACTTACGAAGGCGCACGTGGCGTTCGGGTTGCTCGTCGCACAGGAAAGGACATTTAATGTCTACCGATGTCAAGGTAACTCCACGTCTAAAGGCGCGGTACCGCGAAGAAATCGTGCCTGCATTAACTGCAGAGTTCAGTTTTGCTAACCCAATGCAGGTTCCTGGTCTTACCAAGATCGTTGTGAACATGGGTGTCGGCGAAGCCGCTCGTGACTCAAAGTTGATCGAAGGCGCAATCCGCGATCTGACTGCAATCACTGGACAGAAGCCACAGGTAACTAAGGCGCGTCTTTCCATCGCACAGTTCAAACTTCGTGAAGGTATGCCAATTGGTGCACACGTAACACTTCGTGGCGATCGTATGTGGGAATTCTTGGACCGTCTATTGACACTGGCGCTGCCACGTATCCGTGACTTCCGTGGTCTTTCCCCAAAGCAGTTTGATGGAAATGGTAACTACACCTTCGGGCTAACCGAACAAGTTATGTTCCATGAAATCAATCCAGACTCAGTAGATCGTCAGCGCGGTATGGATATCACGCTTGTCACAACTGCTGCTAACGATGCTGAAGGTCGGGCGCTGCTAAAGCTCCTGGGCTTCCCATTCAAGGAGGCTTAAGTCATGGCAAAAACCGGTCTTAGGAACAAAGCAAACGAAACCCCGAAGTTCAAGGTTCGTGGTTACACCCGATGCCAACGCTGTGGACGTCCACACTCGGTATATCGCAAGTTCGGCCTATGCCGTATTTGTTTCCGTGAAATGGCACATGCCGGCGAACTTCCAGGCATCACAAAGAGCTCCTGGTAATAACAACAACGACGTAGGTCCCGGAAGGGATACCGCGACGAGAAGGGCGATAAGCCAATGACTATGACCGACCCAATTGCAGACATGCTCACGCGTGTTCGCAATGCAAACTCGGCTCACCACGAGTCCGTGTCAATGCCGCATTCCAAAATGAAAGAGCACATTGCTGAAATCCTCAAGCGTGAGGGTTACATCGGAAGCTTTGAAATTGTAGATGCGCCAGTTGGCAAGACTCTAAATATCAGCTTGAAGTATGGACCAAACCGTGAGCGTTCAATCGCTGGCGTTCGTCGTGTTTCCAAGCCAGGTCTTCGGGTATACGCAAAGAGCACAGCTCTTCCACGTGTACTAGGTGGACTTGGTGTTGCAATCATTTCGACATCAACCGGTCTATTAACTGACAAGCAGTGCGCACAGAAAGGTGTAGGCGGAGAAGTTCTTGCCTACGTCTGGTAGGGGAGCCTGTTATGTCACGTATTGGTCGCATGCCTATCAACATCCCATCGGGTGTTGAAGTAACAATTGATGGTTCAAACGTTTCCGTAAAGGGACCTAAAGGTTCTCTTTCACACACCGTGGTTGAGCCAATCACAATTGAACGTAATGACGAAGGACAGATTGTTGTTATTCGTCCAAACGATGAGCGTATGAGTCGCGCCCGTCACGGACTCACTCGCACCTTGATCTCGAACATGGTCATTGGCGTAACCGACGGTTACTCAAAGACACTTGAGATTTCCGGAACTGGTTACCGCGTCGCTGCCCAAGGCAACACTTTGGAATTCGCACTTGGTTACTCACACCCAGTAAAGGTGACCGCCCCAGAAGGCATCACATTTACGGTTGAGACACCAACCAAGCTGCATGTTTCCGGTATTGACAAGCAGCAGGTCGGCGAAGTTTCCGCAAACCTCCGCAAGCTCCGTAAGCCTGATCCATACAAGGCCAAGGGAATCCGTTACACAGACGAAGTAATTCGTCGCAAGGCTGGAAAGGCTGGCAAGAAGTAATCATGTCTGTCGTAGCCAAATTAGGTTCAGGTAACAAGAAGGCTGTCGCTCGTAAGCGTCGCCACACTCGGGTACGCAAAAAAGTATCCGGTACCGCAGTTCGTCCACGCATGGTGATCAGTCGCTCTGCACGTCACATCTCCGTACAGGTTGTTGATGACGTGTTAGGTCGCACCTTGGCTTCAGCTTCCACAATGGAAAAGGATCTGAAGGCAAAGTCTGACGACAAGAGCGCCAAGTCCCGTGAGGTTGGCAAGCTTGTTGCAGCACGTGCAAAGCAAGCCGGAATTTCAACAGTCGTGTTTGACCGCGGTGGTAACAAGTACCACGGTCGAATTGCGGCCCTAGCTGATGGCGCCCGCGAGGGCGGCCTCGATTTCTAAGTCACGAAGGAAGTAGGAAATTATTATGGCTGCTAACCAACGTGGTGGTGAAAACCGCGAGGGCGGTACCAACGAGCGTCGCGATCGCCGTGATCGTAATGATCGTGGACAAGCCCCAGCAGAGAAGAGCGCTTTCGTAGAACGCGTTGTTGCTATCAATCGCGTATCAAAGGTTGTCAAGGGTGGTCGTCGCTTTAGCTTCACCGCACTTGTAGTTGTCGGTGACGGCGATGGGCACGTAGGTGTTGGTTACGGCAAGGCAAAAGAAGTGCCTGCCGCAATCGCAAAGGGTGTGGAAGAAGCTAAGAAGAATTTCTTCTCAGTTCCACGTATCCAGAGCACGATCCCGCATCCAGTAAAGGGTGAAGCTGCTGCTGGTGTAGTTATGCTTCGTCCGGCTGCTCCAGGTACCGGTGTTATTGCTGGTGGCCCAGTTCGCGCCGTACTTGAATGCGCTGGAATTCACGATGTGCTTTCCAAGTCTCTAGGGTCTGACAACGCAATCAACATTGTTCACGCAACTGTTGCTGCGCTAAAGATGCTAGAACGCCCAGAGCAGGTTGCTGCTCGACGCGGACTTCCGCTTGATCAGGTTGCTCCAGCTGCACTTCTTCGCGCTAACGCAGAGAAGGTTGGTGCGTAATGGCTCAACTTAAGGTAACCCAATTAAGGTCTGACATTGGTGGCAAGCAGAACCAACGCGACACTTTACGTTCCCTGGGACTAAAGCGCATTGGCGATACTGTCATCAAAGAAGATCGTCCAGAAATTCGTGGCATGGTTAACACCGTCCGTCACATGGTAAGTGTTGAGGAGGTTAAGTAACTATGACACTCAAAATTCATCATCTTCGCCCGGCTCCGGGTAGCAAGACTGCCAAGACACGCGTAGGCCGTGGTGAAGGTAGCAAGGGTAAGACAGCAGGTCGAGGTACCAAGGGTACAAAGGCTCGCTATCAGGTACCTGCGCGCTTCGAAGGTGGCCAGATGCCATTACACATGCGTACACCAAAGCTGAAGGGTTTCAAAAACCCATTTGGCACTGAGTACCAGGTTGTTAATGTTGCTCAGATCAATGCGCTTTTCCCAAAGGGTGGAGACGTAACAATCTCAGACCTAATTAAGGCTGGCGCTGTTCGTAAGGGCGAGTTGGTAAAGGTTCTTGGCCAAGGCGAAATAAGTGTTGCTGTGAAGATAACTGCAAACGCATTTTCAGAATCCGCAAAGACAAAGATCGCCGCTGCCGGCGGTTCGGTCACTCAGATCTGATTCTGCTCATTTCGGCCAAGCCGACCTGAGTAAATCCCAAGGAGGCAACAGTGCTTAGCGCATTCGGAGCGGCGTTTAGAACGCCAGATTTGCGTAACAAACTGTTGTTCACCCTTGCGATCATTAGTTTGTTTCGCTTAGGTTCGGTTGTGCCCGCCCCAGGCGTTAGCTACTCAGCCGTCCAGACCTGTATCGCTGCTGTAAAAGATAACTCAATCTATGGATTGATTAACTTGTTCAGTGGTGGCGCTTTGCTCAAGCTTTCCATCTTTGCGCTCGGCATCATGCCGTACATCACCTCGAGCATCATCATCCAGTTATTAACTGTTGTGATTCCGCGGTTAGAAGCTCTAAAGAAGGAAGGTAATGCCGGGCAAGTACGCATCACGCAGTACACCCGTTACCTAACTATCGGCCTAGCAATTCTGCAGTCCACCACGATCATCACGCTTGCTCGTACACCAGGACGCCTGTTCTCTGGATGTAATGCACAGTTGCTACCAAACCAATCAATCCAGATGCTTCTGACGATTGTTATTGTTATGACCGCCGGTACTGCATTAATCATGTGGCTTGGCGAATTAATCACAGATCGTGGTGTCGGTAACGGTATGTCAATCTTGATTTTCACCTCAATCATTTCGACATTCCCAGGTCAGCTAACTTCGATCTTGAAGGTTGACGGTTCCTTGAAGTTTGGCTTAACGCTACTGATTGGTTTTGCAACTATCGCTGGAGTGGTCTACGTAGAGCAAGCGCAACGTCGAATTCCGGTGCAGTACGCAAAGCGTCAAGTGGGTCGTAAGTCTTACGGTGGAACGTCGACTTATTTGCCAATAAAGGTAAACCAAGCCGGTGTTATCCCAGTTATTTTCGCCTCTTCCTTGCTTTACATCCCAGCTTTGATCGTTCAACTAACTGGTTCACAAGCAAACTGGGCCCAATGGGTTTCGACTTACATGCAGCCGGGACGAGCTGGCTACTTAACGGCTAACTTCCTATTAATTATGTTCTTTGCATACTTCTATGTTTCGATCACATTTAATCCGGATGAAACAGCAGACAACATGAAGCAATACGGCGGATTTATCCCAGGTATTCGCGCAGGCAAGCCAACGGCCGAGTACTTGTCTTATGTTCTAAACCGCATCACATTGCCAGGTGCGCTGTACTTGGCTGCTATTGCAACAATCCCTTACATTGCCTTTGACTTGCTTGGCGTTGGTTCCCGCTTCATTTTCGGTGGCACCAGTTTGCTCATCATGGTTGGTGTAGGTCTCGATACTGTGAAGCAGATTGAGAGCCAACTTCAACAACGCAATTACGAAGGTTTCCTTAAGTAATGCGCCTGCTCATCATGGGTCCGCCCGGAGCTGGAAAAGGAACTCAAGCAGCCATGATCTGCGACGAGTTTGGAATTCCCCACGTATCAACGGGTGATCTTTTTCGCTTAAATCTTTCGCAAGGTACTGCTCTTGGCCAGGAAGCAAAGAAGTACATGGATGCCGGCGAGTATGTTCCTGATTCAGTAACAAACGGCATGGTGCGCGAACGCCTGAAAGAAAATGATGCCCGCGAAGGTTTCTTATTAGATGGTTATCCACGAACCGTAGCTCAGGTAGCAGAACTCGACGGCATGCTAAGCGGCAAATCTCTTGATCGCGTTGTTGAACTAACCGCAGACACCGACGTGGTTGTTAAGCGACTTCTTGGTCGCGCGATTGAACAAGGTCGAGCTGATGACTCGGAAGAAGTAATTCGCCGCCGCCTTGAAGTATATGAAGAGCAAACCGCACCGCTGACAGCACTTTACAAATCTCGAGGCATCTTAGTTCAGGTTGATGGACTCGGAACAGTTGATGAAGTCACCGCACGAATTTCTGCAGCACTAAAAAGTTAGTAGGACCAAATGTTTGGTCGCAAGAGTAAATTTGAAATAAAAACACCTGAGCAATTCTTGTTGATGCGTAAAGCGGGACTAGTTGTTGCTGATGTCCTGGCGATAATGCAAAACCATGCCAAGCCTGGAGTTACCACTCTCGAGCTTGATTTGATTGCACGCGATGAGTTGAAACGGGTAGGAGCTGAACCTTCATTCCTGGGCTACTTCGGATATCCGTCAGTAATTTGTTCATCAGTAAATGATGAAGTCGTGCACGCGATTCCAAATGAGCGACCACTTAAAGACGGCGATATTTTGTCTGTTGACTTTGGGGCAATTGTTGAAGGCTGGCATGGTGACGCGGCCATAACTATTGAAATTGGCACAAAGATTCCGGAACAGACCGAACTAAGTCGGGTAACACGTGAATCCATGTGGGCTGGAATTGCGAAAATGCAACTTGGCAACAGACTTTCTGACATTAGTCATGCAGTTGAATCCACGATTCGCAACGCGGGCAACTACGGAATTCTTGAGGAATACACCGGGCATGGAATTGGAACAAAAATGCACATGGATCCAGCCGTGCCAAACTATGGAGCACCAGGACATGGCCCTGAATTAATTCCTGGCATGGCACTTGCCATTGAACCAATGGCAACATTGGGCAGCCGTCATGTACGCACACTCGAGGATGATTGGACCGTCGTAACAACCGACGGATCCAGGGCTTCACACTGGGAACACACCGTCGCAATCACCGAACAAGGACCGTGGGTATTGACCGCCCACGACGGGGGAGCTGCCTATTTTGCAGCCCACAACATCCCTAGTCCAGCCTCAAAATATGCGGTTTAAGCCATATTTAGCAAGGAAAATTGCTGATTAAGGGAACTGGAATTAGGAAAACCCTTATTTCAATGGGGTGCATATCCCAGGATTTCATGTTTTGCAGGGTATTGCCGTAACATCGGACGTCGGTCCTCTTGCAATTCCGTAAGAGTGCCGCTTCCAAGGGAGTGTAAGACCTTTATGGCCAAAAAAGACGGCGCCATCGAAATTGAGGGCACTATCACCGAGGCACTACCGAACGCTATGTTCCGCGTAGAACTTGAAAATGGTCACAAAGTACTTGCACACATTTCCGGCAAGATGCGTATGCACTACATCCGTATCCTGCCTGATGACAAGGTTGTTGTGGAGCTATCTCCATACGATCTAACCCGTGGACGAATTGTCTACCGCTACAAGTGATCAGGAACTAAAAAGTGAAGGTTAATCCCTCAGTTAAGCCAATGTGCGACAAGTGCAAAGTCATTCGTCGTCACGGTGTAGTCATGGTCATTTGCGAAAACCCACGCCATAAACAGCGTCAGGGCTAGGAAGACTACGACAAAAGACGATCACCCGATCCCGAATTAACGCGTGCGTAAGTTCGGAACGACACCCTCAGGTGTGTAAAGGCTGAGGACCTTGTCAGGCGGCAAGGACTGGTGAACGTGCGAGACCTTTACCACGAAAAGAAATGAGTAACGCCTGATGGCACGCCTTGTTGGTGTTGATCTCCCGCGCGAAAAGCGTCTAGAGATTGCACTTACCTATATCTTCGGCATTGGCCGTACCCGCGCGGACGAAATCCTCGCAGCTACCGGCATCAGCCCAGATCTTCGCGTTAAGGACCTTACGGATGAGCAATTAATTCCGTTGCGCGAATACATCGAAGCCAACTTCAAAATTGAAGGTGACCTTCGTCGCGAGGTACAAGCAGATATTCGTCGCAAGATTGAAATCGGCTCGTACCAAGGAATCCGTCATCGTCGTGGCATGCCTGTCCGTGGACAGCGCACCCACACCAACGCCCGTACCCGTAAAGGTCCGAAGAAGACCGTGGCTGGAAAGAAGAAAGTGGCTAAGTAGCCGCTTACCTCTTCCCGATTTAGATAAAGGAATCAAATGCCTCCAAAGAAAGCTACTGCGGCCGGTGCTAAGAAGATCCGTCGCAAGGAAAAGAAGAACATTGCTGTGGGCCAGGCCTACATCAAGTCAACGTTCAATAACACAATCGTTTCGATCACTGATCCTTCAGGTGCAGTAATCGCTTGGTCATCAGCCGGACAGGTTGGTTTCAAGGGAAGCCGTAAGAGCACACCGTTCGCTGCCCAGATGGCTGCTGAAGCTGCTGCAAAGCGCGCGATGGAACACGGCATGAAGAAAGTCGATGTCTTCGTTAAAGGCCCAGGCTCAGGTCGCGAAACTGCGATCCGATCCCTACAGGCCTCAGGTCTTGAGGTTGGAACAATCCAAGACACAACCCCTGCCCCTCACAACGGATGCCGCCCGCCCAAGCGTCGTCGTGTCTGATACGAAGAATTTTTAGGAGACAAATTTCATGGCTCGTTATACCGGTCCCGATTGCAAGCGTTGCCGTCGCGAAAAAACAAAATTATTCCTCAAGGGTGCTAAGTGTGATTCACCAAAGTGCCCAATGGAATCCCGCCCGTACCCTCCAGGCCAGCATGGTCGTGGACGTGCGAAGGAATCTGAGTACTTATTACAGATGCGTGAAAAGCAGAAGACTGCGCGTATCTACGGTGTGCTTGAAAAGCAGTTCCGTGGTTACTACGAAGAAGCTAGCCGTAAGCACGGCAAGACTGGTGAAAACCTACTTCGCATTCTTGAATCCCGCCTCGACAACGTAGTGTTCCGTGCTGGCTTTGCAAAGAGCCGCGATATGGCACGCCAGATCGTTCGTCACGGACACATTCTTGTTAATGGCCAGAAGGTAGACATTCCGTCTTTCCGCGTCAGCCCTAACGACGTTATTGAAGTTCGCAAGGCTTCCCTTGAGATGACCCCATTCCAGGTCGCTTATGCGGAAATTGGCGAACGTACCGTGCCTGCATGGTTGGAAGTAATTCCAGCTGGCATGCGCATTTTGGTTCACTCGCTTCCTGCACGTGAGGTCATTGACACTCAGGTCCAGGAACAGTTAATTGTTGAACTTTACTCGAAGTAATAAGAACATCCCCATCAAACAGCGACTTCAAATAGTGGTCGTCGCCGGAAGGAAAATACTGTGCTGATCTCAGTCCGCCCAGAACTAAAAGAAGAAGTACTGTCCGAAACACGTTCCCGCTTCGTGCTTGCACCGCTAGAACCAGGATTCGGTTACACACTTGGTAACTCACTTCGCCGTACTCTGTTGTCATCCATTCCGGGTGCAGCAGTAACAAGCATCAAGCTTGAAGGCGTACTTCACGAGTTCACCACCATCGAAGGTGTTAAGGAAGACATCACCGAAGTTATCTTGAACCTCAAGAACTTGGTTGTTTCCTCACAGTTCGATGAGCCAGTAACGATGTACCTTCGCAAGCAGGGTCCAGGCCCAGTAACTGCTGCTGACATTCAGCCACCAGCAGGCGTTGAAATCTTCAACCCAGAGCTTTACATTGCAAGCCTTAACGACAAGGGCAAGCTTGATATGGAACTAGTTGTTGAGCAGGGTCGTGGTTACATCTCCGCTGCAAACAACAAAGCAAGCGGTGGCGAAATCGGCCGTATCCCAATTGACTCCATTTACTCACCTGTTCTTAAGGTCACTTACAAGGTTGAAGCAACCCGTGTTGAACAGCGCACTGACTTCGACTCACTAGTACTTGATGTTGAAACTAAGGGTTCAATCGTGCCACGCGATGCAATTGCATCTGCTGGAGCAACTTTGGTTGAACTGTTTGGTCTAGCTCGCGAACTAAACGTTAATGCTGAAGGTATCGAAATTGGACCATCAGTAACGGACCAGTTCGCAGCAGAGCAACTAAGCATGCCGGTTGAAGCTCTTGACCTAACTGTTCGTTCTTACAACTGCCTAAAGCGTGAAGGAATCCACACTGTTGGTGAACTAATCACACGCTCCGAAGCTGACTTGATGGACATCCGTAACTTCGGTGCTAAGTCCATTGACGAAGTAAAGGACAAGTTAGCTTCCATGGGTATCGCTCTTAAGGACTCACCTCCAGGATTCGACCCAAGCCAGTACGCATCTGCATATGACGATGACTACGTAGACGAAGAAGAAGATACCTTCGCACCTGCAGGTTCATACGCAACCTTCCAGGCTGAAGTTGCCGCACCGGCAGTAGCAGAAGTTGCGGCAGCTGATGACGCTACCGCTGATGACGACCAGAGCTTTGCTGAGGATGAGCAGCTCTAACGAGCTCTCGTTCCCAGTAACGAATTGACAGGAGAGAAACATGCCACAGCCATCCAAGGGCAAGCGAATGGGCGGAAGCCCATCCCACGAGCGCCTAATTTTGGCTAACCTCGCAACTGCGTTGTTCGAGCATGGTCGCATTACAACGACTGAAGCTCGCGCACGTCGCCTGCGTCCAGTTGCAGAGCGCCTAATCACCATCTCGAAGAAGGGCGATCTACATGCCCGTCGCCGAGTACTGACAGTTATCCGCAGTAAGGATGTAGTCCACACGCTATTTGCAGAGATTGCACCACGCTACGAAAACCGTGAAGGCGGTTACACCCGCATCACCAAGATTGGTCCACGTAAGGGCGACAACGCTCCTATGGCAGTGATTGAACTTGTTGAAGAACTAGATGCAGCTCGCGCTGCTGAAGGTGTGGCTCGTCGTGCTGTTAAAGAAGCCGAAGTAGCTGCTGCAGCCAAGGCCGCGGAAGAAGCAAAAGCCGCCAAGGCTGCTGCTGCATCAGCACCTGAAGAGACTGTCGTAGATGACGTTGTTGACTCTGCTGAAGAAGTAGCTGCAGTCGAGGAAGTTGAAGTTATCGAAGCTGAAGCCGCTGTTGAAGAAGTAGCCGATTCCAGCGAAGCTGTTGAATCGGAATCAGTGAATACTGAAGAAGAAGTTTCTGCTTCATCTGATGAAGACGCTGAAAAAACTGACGAAGCATAACTAAATGGTTCTATCGAATGAGCCCCTCGTTGCTAGTGCAGCGCAGGGGCTCATTCGTGTTCGTGGCCGCTTGGCATACGACGGCAAGGAATTTTCAGGCTGGGGCATGCAGCCAGATAGGCGGACTGTTCAAGGTGAACTTGAAAATGCGATCTCAACTGTTTTGCGCCTCGATCGCGTTATTGTGCAATGTGCGGGCCGGACTGATGCTGGCGTCCACGCTATTGGTCAAGTGATTCATTTCGATCTCCCGGAGTCCCTGGCATGCGACATGGTTGATCTGGCCTTCAAAATTAACTCAATCCTTCCCGAGGATATCGCGATTCAGGAGCTAGAAATAGCAACTCCAGATTTCGACGCGAGATTCGCGGCACTTTCGCGAAGTTACGAGTATCTGATCTATCAAGGCAATCGAAATCCCTTACTGCGTGATCGAGCGCATCGAAGTTGGATCCCACTTGATGTGAAGGCGATGCATGAGGCAAGCCAAATTCTAATTGGCTTGCATGACTTTGCTTCATTTTGTCGCAAGCGTGAAGGCGCGACCACAATCCGCACTTTAATGCGCTTTGATTGGACGGAATTACCAGATGGCATCATTCGCGCAGATCTGACTGCAGATGCATTTTGTTACTCAATGGTCCGTGGGCTGGTCGGAGCCGTGCTCGCAATCGGCGAGGGCAAGCGAGATAAGCAATGGCTCCTTGATTACCTGGAAGGTCGCGAACGTGAAGCTAGTGTTTTTGCAGCTCCAGCAATTGGCTTAACTTTTACAAGTGTTGAATACCCAGATCCATCAGAGTACGCAGGCCGAATTGCTGCGACTCTACAAGTAAGGGAATCTGATGGGGCATCTTGACGTCCAACATGTCACATACTCGCTGCCAGATGGTCGCATTCTTTTATTGGATGTTTCGTTTCGAGTTGGTGAAGGTGCACTCGTTGCGTTAATCGGTGCCAATGGTGCTGGCAAATCAACTTTGATGCGCATGATTGCAGGTGACGAGCAACCTCATGAAGGCACAATCGCTCGTACGGGCGGCCTAGGTGTTATGCGCCAATTCGTTGGGCACATGACGGATGGCACCGTTCGAGACCTGCTCTTAACAGTCGCTCCACCTGCGATTGCAAAAAATGCTGCTCGGATCGACGCAACCGAACTTGCCATGCTGGAAGACGGCAGCGAAAAAAATCAAATGGCCTACGCTCAGGCAATTGCGGATTGGGCTGACGTTGGCGGCTATGACATTGAGGTTCTTTGGGACGTTTGTACGATGGCCGCAATTCAATTGCCATTCGATAAGGCACAGCACCGTTCGGCCGGAAGCCTTTCTGGTGGCGAACAAAAACGTTTAGTACTTGAGGCTTTACTGCGTGGACCGGAAGAAGTGCTGCTACTTGATGAGCCAGACAACTACCTGGATGTGCCAGGAAAGAAATGGCTTGAAGATCAGCTAAATGAAACCAAGAAGACAGTTCTCTACGTCAGCCATGATCGGGAATTACTGGCGAACACCGCGAAACAAATCGTGACCCTTGAACTCGGCAATGCAGGTAACTCGGTTTGGATACATGGCGGTGGCTTTGCAACTCATAGCCAAGCCAGAAAGGATCGGTTCGCACGCCTAGAGGAGCTACGTCGTCGCTGGGACGAAGAGCACCAAAAGATCAAAGACTTAGTTCAAAACTTAAAAGTCAAAGCAAAATTCAATGATGGTTTAGCATCTCGCTACCAAGCGGCGCAGACTCGTTTGAAAAAATTTGAAGAAATTGGGCCGCCACAAGAGATTCCAATTGAACAGAATGTGAAGATGCGACTTAAGGGTGGCAGGACAGGTAAGCGAGCAGTTGTTTGCGAACAACTTTCTTTAACCGGACTCGTAACTCCCTTTGACTTGGAAATTTGGTTCGGGGAACGCATCGGAGTACTTGGAGCTAACGGCTCTGGCAAGAGCCACTTCTTGCGCCTGCTTGCTGCCGGTGGCACAGAACCAGAACTTGAGCACTTACCAATTAGTGATGTCACCATAGAACCTGTTTCTCATACTGGAATTGCAAAACTGGGTGCTCGAATCCGGCCAGGCTGGTTTGCCCAAACCCACCACCACCCAGAGTTACTTGGCCGCACGTTGATTGAAATTTTGCACCGTGGCGATGAGCATCGGGAAGGTATACAGCAAGAGCCGGCATCTCGCGCCCTAGATAGGTATGGCTTAGTGCAGGCAAGCGAACAAAAATTTGAATCGCTATCTGGTGGCCAGCAAGCACGATTCCAGATCTTGCTTCTTGAATTATCTGGCGCAACTTTGCTGTTACTAGATGAACCAACAGATAACTTGGATCTCGAATCAGCCGAGGCGTTAGAGCGAGCTCTTGATGCCTTTGAAGGCACCGTCTTAGCGGTTACTCATGATCGCTGGTTTGCAAAATCTATGGATCGTTTCGTAATTTTTGGTGGGGATTCCATAGTTCGGGAATCCGATGTACCGGTGTGGGATGAGACTCGCGCTAAACGATAATCTCAAACCATGATTATGGAAACCGCATTCATGGATATTGTTCCGGGCAAAGAACTGGAATTCGAAGCTGCAATGGACAAGGCAAAAGCGGTAGTTGCGCAAGCCAAAGGATTTCATGTTATTCACGTGCACCGAGGCGTGGAAAAACCCTCGACGTACCTAATTGCAATTGGCTGGGACACTTTGGAGGACCACATGGTTGGCTTCCGCGAATCAGAATTATTTACGCAATGGCGAGGATTAATTGGCCCATTTTTTGCAAATGCGCCAGAAGTAACGCACTGGAACTTATTTGATTAAGTTCCTGCAATAAGTACTGGAGCTTATTTGATTAATTAGCCGAGTGCGCGGGCTATGGCTTGACAAGCTAAATATGCATCGTTGTGATCGGCGCTTTCGTCTGGATCGTGCCAAGACGATTGTTTTGCAACCACAACTCCACGCGGTCGATCTATGTAAAGCATTTGACCGTGGATACCGATACCCATAACAACATCCGGGTCATCACCTGGCTTGTAACAGCAGGATCGATAGATGCCATTTTCATAACTGTCTTTGAAGTCACCATTTGCCCATTGTTCATGGCTGCCATTATCAAACACATCAGCAATATAGTTTGCATCAACAGCGCTCATTCCACCATCGCGAATCATCATGCCAAAGCGAGCCATGTCGCGTGGAATCACGCTCAAGCCACCTGCAGCACGAGGTGAGCCTGCACGGTCAAGCGTGATGTGTGCCGGTGCTTCCGTTCCAATTTTGGACCAAACATATTTAGAAAGAGCAGTTGCGTAAGGCAGGCCGCTTGCAGCCTCGGCTACCCAGCCAAGTAAGTCGGTAGTTGGAGACATGTAGCGAAACCGCTGACCATGTTCGCCATCAGGTTTTCGTGAAGCAATGAAATCATGCAAGTTTGGTGAGCCTAGTGGGGCTGGGTACCAACCAACCGAATGTCGGTAAGCGATTATGTCGGGGCCAGGCGTGTAGTCCTCAACGAAAGAATACGAAGTCGTCATGTCGAGTAAGTTGCGAACCGTCGCGCCAGCGAAACCGCTTTCGGATACCTCGGGAACGTAATTAGTAACTAACTCGTCAACGCCGATTAACCCTTCGCCAACTAGAGCACCAATCAGCATTGATGTGACTGATTTGGTTACGCTAAAAATCAGGTGCGGTTCGTTGCTTTTCATGCCATCGACAACCCACTCGAACTTTAGGTCTTCGCCTTTAACTACCGTGAACGAATCACTATGACTTGACTTAAGAAAATCCAAAACTTTTACGACACCCTTTGAGGACTCAAATTCAACGTCGCCAAGACCCATATCAATTGCAGAATTTAGCTTTCTTGGGGTTGAGGCGCAATCAACCTGCGCAGTGGGGAGCAGCTCTCTAACGTGCCGAAATGACCAAAATACGTGTTCTGGGAGTAACCAACTATCAAGTGTGGGCCGAGTCATGACCTCAGTATGCCTGTCACAGTTCGAATTTTCCCTATTTTCAAGGGAAAACCTGGGTTAAACGAGCTTTGGGTGACTTGGTCTCGTTTTGACCCAAAGGCTTAAATACAGGTAATCTTTGAGTTCGCGAAGCCTTGCAAATAGGCCAGGCGTGGTCCTTAAAGGCCAAAACTACTTGAGAACTAACAAAAGAAGGCTAACTGTGCGCACGTACTCACCAAAGCCAGGCGATGTGAATCGCGAATGGCATGTTATCGATGCAACTGACGTTGTTCTTGGACGTCTAGCATCACAGGTTGCTGTGCTGCTGCGCGGAAAGCATAAGCCAATTTTTGCACCACACGTTGATACTGGCGACTTTGTAATCGTCATCAATGCCGAAAAGATTGCTCTATCCGGCCAGAAGCGCGACCAGAAGATGGATTACCGTCACTCTGGTTTCCCAGGCGGCCTTCGCGCAACGAACTACGCAGAGTTGCTAGAAACTAACCCACGTCGCGCCATTGAAAAGGCTGTCAAGGGAATGCTTCCGCACAACAAGTTGAGCGACGTCTTGATCACCAAGCTAAAGGTTTACGCAGGCGATGCCCATCCGCATTCTGCCCAGAACCCAAAGCCATTCGAGATCACTCAGGTAGCGCAGTAAGCGCTCGCGGATAAAAGAATTTTTGAAGGGAAACATAATGACCGAAAACGAAGCAGGCGCAGTAGACGTGGTAGATGTCGAAGGTGTTGAAGAAGAATTAACTGAATACACCTCAGAGACTCCAGCCGCAGCTGTCCGCGAACCACGTAAGGCACCAGACACACCTGGTGCTGCAACTGGTCGTCGCAAGGAAGCTGTTGCGCGCGTGCGCATCGTTCCAGGCACCGGTCGTTGGACTATCAACGGTCGCACCCTTGAGGGTTACTTCCCTAACAAAGTGCACCAGCAGTTGGTAAACGATCCATTTAAGACTCTCAACTTCGAAGGTGCTTACGATGTAATCGCCCGTATCGATGGTGGCGGCATTTCCGGTCAGGCTGGCGCATTGCGTCTAGGCGTGGCTCGTTGCTTGAATGCGATCGATGTTGAAGGTAACCGTGGCGACCTTAAGAAGGCTGGCTTCCTTACTCGTGATGCACGCATCAAGGAACGTAAGAAGTACGGTCTGAAGAAGGCACGTAAGGCTCCGCAATACTCAAAGCGTTAATCCATGTCGGGCCGACTGTTTGGCACCGATGGCGTTCGCGGTTTGGCGAACGGACTGCTTACTGCTGAACTAGCAACAACACTTGGTGTTGCTGCTGCGCAAGTTCTTGGTGAGCGTGGCGAATTTTCCGAACACACTAGCGACCGTCCGTTTGCCATTGTTGGCAGAGATCCCCGCGCCAGTGGAGAGTTTTTACAGTCCGCAGTTAGTGCAGGGCTGGCTAGTGCTGGTGTTGATGTAATTGATGTAGGTGTAATTCCTACGCCAGCCGTTGCGTACCTAACTGATCTCACCGGCGCAGATTTGGGCGTTGTGCTCTCGGCTTCGCATAATGCAATGCCAGACAACGGTATTAAATTCTTTGCGCGCGGTGGAGTAAAGCTCGATGATGCAATTGAAGATGCGATCGAAGCACACTTGAAAATTGTTAGCGATCTACCAACTGGATCTGGCGTTGGTCGAATTCGAAGTGACTATGACTTAGTTGAAAAATACATTCATCATTTGAATTCGAGTATTACCAATTCACTTGATGGCTTGAAAGTTGTGGTTGACGGTGCAAACGGCGCTGCATCTCTTGTCGGGCCAGAAGCACTTCGTCGAGCCGGAGCCCAAGTAATCACAATTCATTGTGAGCCAGATGGTTACAACATAAACGAAAATTGTGGCTCAACCCATATGGGTGACTTGTTCAAGGCAGTTAAGGAGTACGGAGCAGATCTAGGCATCGCACATGATGGAGATGCCGATCGTTGCTTGGCCGTTGATTCAGCCGGTGAATTTGTTGATGGTGATCAAATTTTGGCGATCTTGGCGGCGGGCAGAAAGTCTCGCGGTGAATTAGTGGGCAACACAGTTGTAGCAACCGTGATGTCGAATCTTGGCTTCAACATTGCAATGCGTGAACATGGAATCGAAGTCATCTCTGCAGCTGTTGGTGACCGTTATGTCCTTGAAGAAATGCGGATTGGTGGCTTCACAATCGGCGGCGAACAAAGTGGTCACGTGGTGCTGAGTGAATTTGCCACGACAGGTGACGGCGCACTAACTGCCCTTCATTTGATGTCGGAAATGAAGCGCACTGAGAAGTCACTAGCCGAACTTGCTGGATTAGTTAACCGATTGCCACAGGTACTGATTAATGTTCCTAACGTCGACAAAGCCGCAGTAGTGAAAAAAGAAGTTTCCAGTGCAGTGTCGGCGGCAGAGTCAGCGCTTGGTGAGACTGGTCGGGTGCTGCTGCGCCCGAGTGGAACTGAACCACTGATTCGAGTGATGGTTGAAGCTACTACGGCAGAACAGGCGCAGTTAGTCGCCCAAGAACTCGCTGCAGTTGTAGCTGCGCATTGCGCTATTGCCCAACGATAGACTCGTACTATGTGCGGAATCGTTGGATATGTTGGACCGCAGCAAGCTCAAACTGTAGTTATCGAGGGTTTGCGTCGCTTGGAGTACCGAGGCTATGACTCAGCCGGTATTGCGATTGTGGCAACCGGTTCGATTGAAACCCGCAAGAAAGCCGGCAAGTTAGCCAACCTCGAAGCTGAGTTAGCTGAGAGTCCAATTTCTGCATCGCACACTGGAATCGGCCACACTCGTTGGGCAACTCACGGGGCCCCAAATGACGTCAACGCCCATCCACATGTGAGCGAAGATGGCTCAATTGCCGTCATCCATAACGGGATCATAGAAAACTTTGCACTACTGCGCGACAAGTTAATTGCCGATGGTGTCACACTCCGTAGCCAAACGGATACAGAAGTCGTAGCACACCTGCTTTCACGCCAAATGAAGTCAACTCCAGGATTAGCGGATGCGCTGCGTGAAGTCAGTCAGACTCTCACTGGAGCATTCACTCTGGTTGTAGTTCATGCGGATAGTCCTGATGTTGTTGTGGCCGCAAGACGAAATTCACCGCTTGTCGTGGGTCGAGGAGTAGGCGAGAACTTCTTGGCATCAGATGTTGCAGCCTTTATTGCGCACACCCGAAATGCCATCGAACTTGGTCAAGATCAAATTGTTGAGATCACTCCTGACTCAATTACGGTAACTGATTTCTTTGGAAAGCCAGCCGAGTACACCGAATATGAAGTTACTTGGGATGCTGCCGCTGCCGAAAAGGGTGGCTTCGATTTATTCATGCTTAAAGAAATTGCCGAGCAGCCAAAAGCTGTCGCTGACACTTTGCTTGGGCGCATTGATGCTTCCGGAAAAGTTACTTTGGCAGATCTCGGACTCGATGACTCCTACTTGAAATCAATCGACAAAATAATAATTACTGCCTGCGGTACCGCCTACCACTCAGGACTGATTGCTAAATACGCAATTGAGCACTGGACTCGAATTCCGTGTGAAGTTGAATTAGCCAGCGAATTCAGATACCGCGATCCAATTCTCACCCCAACCACGCTGGTAGTAGCTATTAGTCAGTCCGGTGAAACTATGGACACCTTGATGGCAATGCGTTATGCGCGCGAACAAGGTGCAAAAGTACTTGCAATCTGTAATAGCAACGGATCAACGATTCCACGCGAAAGCGATGCGGTAATTTACACGCATGCTGGTCCAGAAATTGCAGTTGCATCCACCAAGGCGTTCTTAACCCAAATTGTTGCCTGCTATTTATTTGCTATGTATTTGGCACAAACCCGCGGGACTGGTTTTGGCGACGACGCTGCCACGATCGCCTTGGAACTAAGTGACATGCCGAACTTGATTGACTTAGTGCTCGACACATCGGCTGGTGTAAAAGAGATTGCAAAGATATTGATCGACAAGCAATCAGTTCTTTTCTTAGGCCGAAGCGTTGGTTTCCCAGTTGCCCTCGAAGGCGCCTTAAAACTAAAAGAACTTGCTTACATGCATGCCGAAGGTTTTGCAGCAGGCGAACTAAAACATGGCCCGATCGCTTTAATCGAAGAAGGTATTCCCGTCTTCGTAGTGGTTCCACCACAAGATGATGAACTCCATGACAAGATCGTTTCCAATATTCAAGAAGTGCGAGCTCGTGGAGCTCTAACAATTGTCTTAGCTGAAGAAGGCGACGAATCGATCAATGAATTCTCCGACCATATAATTCGGTTACCAAAGTGCCCCGCGCTTATGCAGCCTTTGGTTGCAACAGTTCCACTCCAGATTTTCTCGTGCGAGATGGCCACCGTTAAGGGGTACGACGTTGATCAGCCAAGGAACTTGGCGAAGAGTGTGACAGTTGAATAACCAACGCAGTTGTGTGTTCAACCAATTGGAACAGTTGAATAACCAACGGAGAAATCTGCATGGATTTTTCAATCGGGCGATTAAACGGCAAAGTTGAGCCATGGCAATTGTGGGTATCGGCGTTGACGTAGTGGACCTTGCCAGGTTTGCTGGCGTAGTTGAGCGGACTCCTGAAATTGTCAATCGACTATTCACCCATGCTGAGCAACATAGTGCAGAAGGACATGAACTTCCGCTGATGTCGCTTGCGGGACGTTTCGCTGTCAAAGAAGCTGTTGCGAAGGCTCTAGGAGCACCGGCTGGCATGGATTGGCATGATTGTGAAGTAACCAATGGTGGACAGCCAAAAGTTAAAGTTTCTGGGACCGTAGCCGCAGTTGCGGATTTGCTGGGGGTCACAACCTGGCATGTCTCATTGAGTCACGATGGACCAGTTGCTATTGCTTATGTGATAGCCGAAGACCGAAACATATAAATAGGGAAGAATGACACTGTGACTGCACACGTAACAGCCCGAATTGATCTCGGCGCACTTGCCCACAACGTTCGTACCATCAAGGAACATGTG
Organism: Actinomycetota bacterium; assembly: GCA_947452765.1. Lineage (GTDB taxonomy): Bacteria > Actinomycetota > Actinomycetes > S36-B12 > UBA5976 > UBA5976. Next base: position 101,004 of record CANGDR010000001.1, read on the forward strand.
GGTGGCCGCAAAGTGATGGTCGTTGTAAAGGCTGATGCCTATGGCCATGGTTTAGTTAAATGCGGCCAAGCAGCAGTAAACGCCGGTGCCGACTATTTAGGTGTGGCATTGCTCGAAGAGGCGGTCGCACTTCGCGAAGGTAATGTTCCAGGACCAATCTTGGCTTGGCTCAACACTCCTAATGACCGATTCACCGAATGTATTGCGCGAGATATCGACTTGGCAGTTAATTCAATTGCATCCTTGAAGGCAATCGCCAATTCCGCATATTCCGTTGACCGCATTGCCCGTGTGCATGTGAAAGTAGATACCGGGCTGAGCCGCAATGGTGTCTTGCTTTCAGACTTACCAGAGCTAATCATCGCGCTTAGAAAAGCACAGGATGAAGGAACCGTAAACGTTGTTGGAGTCATGTCTCACTTCGCTTACGCAGACGAACCAAGTAACCCAACCATTGCTAGCCAAATAGAGGAATTCAAAACTGCAGTTGATTTGCTTGAAGCTGCTGGCTTCGAGTTAGAAGTTCGCCATCTGGCGAATTCGGCAGCGACTCTAGGCTTGCCACATACCTACTTTGACATGGTTCGTCCTGGCGTTGCGGTCTATGGCGTATCGCCCGGTGCTGAAGTCGGCAACGCAACTGACTTCAACTTAAAGCCTGTTATGACTCTTACTTCTGTGGTCTCGCTACTTAAGGAAGTTCCTGCTGGCACAGGTGTCTCCTATGCCCATCAATATCACACAACGCAGGACACAACTCTTGCGCTAATTCCGGCTGGGTATGCCGATGGAATTCCTCGGAGTGCTACCAATAAAGGCCCGGTGCTGGTTGCGGGTGAAACTCGACGAGTTGCTGGCCGGGTGTGTATGGACCAGTTCTTACTTGATGTCGGTGGGTTAAATCTGAAACTCGGAGATGAAGTTGTTTTGTTCGGCGATCCGGAACGCGGCGAGCCAAGTGTGGAAGATTGGGCAGACGCTGCCGGGACAATCTCATACGAAATAATTACTCGAATTGGACCACGGGTTCACCGCGAGTTCCTAAATAATTCCTGGTAAATCGTGAATATTTCAATCCGCACTTCTGACGAAATGCGAAAGTTTGGCTCTCGCATCGGAAAACTTTTGGTTGCCGGTGATGTCGTCGTACTTGATGGTCCACTAGGAGCGGGAAAAACAACCTTGGTGCAAGGCCTTGGTGAACAGCTAGGCGTTGTAGGTGCGGTAACCAGTCCAACTTTCGTAGTTTCCAGAATTCATAAAGCGAGCACAGCTGGTCTAGCCTTGGTCCACGTAGATGCGTATCGCTTAGCAAGTGGCTCTGACTTGGTTGATCTAGATCTAGATCACCAACAAAATGCTGTATTCGTAATCGAGTGGGGCCTACCGTACGTCGCAGACTTCACAGACGACTGGCTAGAAGTCCATGTGAGCCGTGACGATGAGTTAACCGATGTGGCGGACCCAGCAAGCGGGTTGCGCGATGTGTCACTGGTTGCCGTTGGCAAGCGCTGGCAATCTGTGGACTTAGCGAAGTTGGCCCAATGAACATTTTGGCCATTGACGCCTCAGCTGGCGTCTCGATCGCAGTGAGATTGTCCACTGGTTCGATCTTTGAAAAAAATATTCCGGACCATGGTGTCCAAGGTGAAATGACAACTCAAGCAATAGCGGAGGTATTAAGTTCTGCGAGCCTAAAGCCCGAAGAGATAACGGACGTTGTTGTTGGGGTTGGACCTGGGCCGTTTACTGGTTTGCGAGTTGGGTTAGTGACTGCAGAAGTGTTTGCCTATGCCCGGAAGATCCCTGTGCATGGTATTTGTTCGTTAGATGCGGTTGCCTTTGATGTGAATCAAAGTTGTGTCATAGTCACGAATGCTAGGCGCAAAGAACTCTACTGGGCGAGATATGAATCAGGTCGGGTTGAAGGACCTGAAGTTGCAACTCCTGCAGTGATTGCTGAACGTTTTTCAGATTCAACATTTGTTGGACCAGGTGCAAACCTTTATCCCGAGATAATCTCTGGTGAAGTTTTGCCCCTTCGCGCCGCAGCCCTAGCTGAGTTATTTGCTCAGGGTAAGGCGCAAGTGGTACCAACAACACCAATGTACTTACGTAAGCCAGATGCAGTTGAACCGACAACACGAAAGTCGGTGCTGTGATGTCGATAATAATTCGCGCGATGCAAACAAGCGATATCCCAATCGTCAAAATTATTGAAGATGACCTATTTCCAATTGACGCCTGGAGTACCGACCTTTTTCTAAGCGAACTAGCGGAAGTGGCTATCTCTCGAGATGTCGTGGTTGCCGAGCTAGACGGCAGGGTAGTTGGCTATGCGTCACTTCGATTTGTTGGAAAGCAAGGAGACGTTAATACCGTCGCCGTGGCTAGCTCCGAACAAGGATCCGGAATCGGAACACAGCTGATGAACTGGCTAGAAGATATGGCTCGCGAGCGTGGGGTACGTGAACTCTTCCTTGAGGTGCGAAGCGATAATGCGCCAGCCAATGCCATGTATCAAAAGCGCAGTTATGACCGGATAGATATCCGCCGAAATTATTACGGTAATGAAGTTGACGCAAACATAATGCGAAAGAAGTTGCATGATGTCTGAGCCATTGATTTTAGGAATTGAGACCTCGTGCGATGAAACCGGGGTTGGAATTGTGAGGGGGACAACCCTGCTTGCCGATGCTGTTGCATCTAGCGTCGAGCAGCACGCGCGATTTGGTGGAGTTGTTCCTGAGGTAGCGAGCCGAGCTCATCTTGAGGCTATGGTGCCAACCATTGATCGGGCATGTAACGAAGCTGGAATAAAACTCGATGATGTTGACGCAATTGCCGTGACAGCAGGTCCGGGCCTGGCCGGCGCGCTTCTCGTTGGAGTTGCTGCTGCCAAGACTCTGGCACTTGCACTGAATAAGCCGATTTATGGAGTAAACCACCTTGCTGCGCACGTTTGTGTGGATCAGTTGGAGCATGGCCCACTATCGGAACCAAGTATTGCCCTACTCGTCTCTGGCGGACACTCTTCGCTTCTGCTCGTGCCTGATGTTACCCAAGATGTAATTCAACTTGGTCAAACTATTGACGATGCGGCTGGTGAAGCGTTCGACAAAATTGCTCGAGTGCTTGGCCTGCCATTTCCTGGTGGCCCCTATATTGATGCAGCAGCAAAAGAAGGAAATCCAGAAGCAATTTCTTTCCCGCGCGGTTTAACTACACCTAAGGATTTAGCAAAACATCGGTTTGATGTTTCGTTCTCTGGACTTAAGACTGCGGTTGCCCGTTGGGTGGAGCAAGAGCAACGAACTGGCAATTCAGTCATGGTTAACGATGTTGCCGCCTCATTCCAAGAGGCGGTAGTTGATGTGCTCACCCGCAAAGCAATTGATGCCTGCTTATCCAATGATGTTGGAACGCTAGTAATCGGCGGCGGGGTAGCAGCAAACAGCAGGTTGCGAGTTGTGGCCCAACAGCGGTGTACAGAACATGGGATCAATCTTCGGATTCCAAGCCCCGGACTGTGCACTGACAATGGCGCGATGGTTGCTGCGCTTGGAAGTGAATTGGTCAAGCGCGGCCGCAGTGCGTCACAATTAACTTTCGCAATGGATTCTTCAATGAATGTAACAACGGTGGTGGCATAGTGACCCAAAGTTTTTCTGAGTGGTTAATACAAGGTCCATGGCCGATTGATGGTGGGCTTTCTGGCGAACTAGAAAAGCGCGGACACAATTTAGCCGATGCACTCTGGTCAGCCCGGTTACTTCGTGACGATCCAACTGCCATTGCCGCAGTTCATCGAGACTATGTGGCGGCCGGCGGTCGAGTAATAATTACTGCTTCGTACCAAGCCAGCCGTCAAGGTTTTACCGCAATCGGTATGACTACTGACGAAGCCGACAACTTGATGCGCCTTTCTGTGACTTTAGCTAACGAGGTTGCCTCAGCCGCACCACAAAAAGTTTGGGTTGCCGCCAGCGTTGGACCCTATGGCGCAGTCTTAGGTGGTGGCCAAGAATACGTAGGTAATTATGGCGTTGCGCATAAGGATTTGGTTAAGTTCCATCGTGAACGAATTGAAGTTTTGGCAAGCGCCAAACCTGATGTTTTTGCCTGCGAAACTATTCCTGATCTAGATGAAGTTCGCGCACTAGTAGAAGTGTTAGCGGATTATCCAGAAACACCCGCTTGGATAACTATGAGTGCCAAGGATGGAAATTCCACTTGTGCCGGACAGGGTATTGGACATTTGGCTGAGTTAGTTAAAGATTCGCCTAACGTGGTTGCGATTGGAATTAATTGCACGATGCCTGAACATGTGACGTCACTGCTAGGCAAACTTTCAGAAAAGTCTCAGTTGCCGCTAGTGGTTTATCCGAATGCCGGCCGAGTATGGGATGGCGCAGAGATGTGTTGGATTGGTGAAGGGCACACTACGTTGCCCTCACAAATCATTAGTGAATGGGCGAAAGCAGGCGCCAAACTTATTGGCGGTTGCTGCGGCTTAGGTCCAGATGCGATTTCTCAACTTGATCAAGACTTGGAAAAATTACGCTAATCTTCGACAAATAAGAGCTTGTGGACCAGCATCATCACGATAAATTGCCACAACTAATTCGGCTGTCCCTTTAGCGACAGATTTACTAAGTGACTTTCGGATCGATTCGACATCCAATTGCATTCCGCGAGTCATGACAGTTATTCCCGAAGCTGCAATCCCGGTCACTTCAACTTGTAGCGCCTTTTGCGAATACTTAATGGATTTTAAAATTTCGAATCCCATGGCTGGTCTTGGGGATTGCGCAATCAAAGTGCGGACAGCTAACTCTTCATTACTTGTTAGCCAGGCAATGTGCTCATTAACCAAACCTCCAGAAACTTGATCTCCTAGGTTGGTGAGTGCACTTGCCCTTATCAACGCTGCATCGGGGACCACTAAGTATCTTCCGATTTCAGCTGGTGGCGTTATTTGGCCACCACCGTAGTTAGATATTTTTCCGGTATTTGATTCGATTAACGTTGCGGATCGCAACCCAGAACCCTGCGATTCCAAAAGCGTCTCTACCAAGTCGCCGTCAACACTGATCCACGTTGCATCCCACTCGGGAACCAAGGATGCATCGAAACCGGGTGCTACTTTAGCGACAACTGGGAATCGTTGTGCCAGTTCACTCACAAACGACCAGCTAGGTGACCAGTCATCAGGATTAAAAATTCGTTGACTACTACCGTCAGCCTTGCGCGCTGAATCCGGATTTCGTCGAGCTGGATCAACAAAGATCAAGTCCACATCGCTTGGTACAGCAAAAGTTGTGCAGTCTGTAGTTATGACTTTTGCACCAAGGTCACGCAAGTTGTAGTTTGCTAACTCCGCAAGATCCGGGTCACGCTCGAGCGCAGTTACTTGCATGCCGCATTTCGCCAGAGCCATCGCATCAAAGCCGAGCCCACAAGTTAAATCCAAAACTTTAATCGATGTTCCAAATTTGCTGGCAATAAGATCAGCTCGAAATTTCGCAGCAGCCGGGCGGGTAGCCTGCATAACGCCGTCTTCAGTCAGCAGAAGTCCGGAGGCATCCACTTGCCACCTTTCTTCGAGTCGGAGTTGCAACTGCGCCTGGGTTAGCGATTCAGAAGTCAGATGCGGTTCTACCTCAGGATATTTCTTGCGAAGTGAAGTTATACCCCGTATCGGATCCGTGATGGTTCGCGCCTCGGAAATAAGTTGCTGTCCAATGCCGGATACCAGCCAGTCAATGTTCATGCTTGATTATTCGTGAGCCAAGTTTCACCGATGGATTGCTCTAAAGAAATAATTTTTTCTAGTTCGCCCGCAACTGCGTCTTCAGCTCTTGCTCCAAATATCGGCACGGCAACTTTGACTGAACCAATGAGTTCAATCGTGGTACCAGATTTATTACCAAACAATCTAATTCCGGCATTCATAGTCACTGGTGCACCCGCAATCGTCACGGTGAGTTTTGCTTCAGCTGAACCGTCCTTAGCTGGCGTATTCCAATTTTGGATTTCCGTAACTGAGATCTCTTCTCCCAAAAATTTGCGCGCGATATCGGGTAAATCGCTTGCCAATCGTCGCTGCAAGGTGACGGTAGAGCCAGAATCAGTACGGTTCACACTTGCAGCAGAATCAATCGCTAGCTGTGACTTTGCTGATAAATAGCCAGGATCATGCAGCATCTCAAAAACTTCCTTGGGAGAAGCCAAGAAATACAAGGATGCGCGAAGCGGGGTAGCCACCCCACAATCATGCCCCAACCTTTAGGACTGTCCGAATTGGTAGTCTTAGCAGGTATTCACACTCCATGTGTGAATCCCAGGAGGCCCAAAAAGTGTCAGCATCGCCGCGTGGTTCACGCCGCCTTGAAGATGCTCGCGACGAGCTAATCGCGCGAGTAGGCAAAACTATCCAAAGCGATTTCCAGCCTCTCGTTAAGAGATATTTTGATCACATCGCGCCCGAAGATTTAGTAGGACGCGAACTACGCGACCTCGATGCCATGGTGGCATCACATATCTCACTTGGATCTTCTCGAAAAATTGGAGTGGCTGCCGTCCAAGTACTTGCCCCGTCACTTGAGTCAAATGGCTGGCAGAGCACTCATTCAATAGTTCAAGTCGTCACTGATGACATGCCTTTCCTTGTTGACTCAGTAACTGCAGAACTTTCCCAGGAGGGACGTTCAATTCGTCTTGTAATCCATCCTCGTTTTCTGGTCCGCAGAGATACAAATGGCAATCTTCTAGAGGCACTTGATCAAGATGTGCTACCAGACAATGAAGCGCCTCCAGGTGTCACGCAAGAATCTTGGATGTGCATAGAGTTTGATCGAGAAACTGATCAATTGGAATTAACTGACATCACGCGGCGAATCCTCGAAGTTTTGGAAGATGTGCGTGCAACGATTGACGACTGGGCTCCAATGCGAAAGCGTCTGGCTGAAGTCGTGTCCGAAGTTTCTAGTGCAACTGGCCTTAGTGATCAAGAGCGAACCGAGGCCGTTGAATTTTTAAATTGGTTAGCAGATAATCACTTCACGTTTATCGGGTACTCCGAGTATGCGTTAGCTAAGGGTGAGCTAACCGATGTCGTTGGATCTGGACTTGGTACGTTACGGGATGCGGAAACTGGTAGCTACTTAGGCAAAAGTGACAAGGACCACGCAAATATGTCGTCGGTCCTGCTTGTGACAAAAGCAAAGATGCGATCCACAGTGCACCGGCCAGCCTACCTAGATTACGTTGGAATCCGCCGCGTCGATTCAGCCGGAAAACAAATTGGCGAACACCGCTTCCTAGGACTTTTCTCTTCGGCCGCATATACGCAATCCGTTCAGTCCATCCCAGTGCTTTCAAGTAAGGTTTCGGCTGTACTCGAGTCAATGGCGATGGGACGAGACTCACATATCGGTAAAGACTTAATGCAATTCCTAGAGACTTATCCTCGCGACGAGATGTTCGAGATGTCGGTTGATGAACTTGAAGAGATCGCACGTGGCGTTTTAACTTTGCAAGAGCGCCGACAAGTCAAGGTATTCACTCGAACTGAAGGTTTTGGTCGATACGTTTCCGCGTTGGTTTATTTCCCGCGTGACCGTTACACGACTGATGTTCGGCTTGCAATGGAAGAAATATTGCTGGAAACCTATGGCGCAGACTCAATCGACCACACTGCGCGAGTGTCCGATTCTGTACTAGCTCGACTTCATTTTGTGATTCGCGAGCCAAGCGGAAAAGAAATTCCAGTTATTGACGTCGATGTTTTGGAACAGCGGTTAGCTGAAGCGGCTAGATTTTGGGAAGACGACTTCTCTGATTCATTAATAGAGCAAGTAGGCGAGGAAGAAGCGGTCCGTCTGGTTCGGACTTGGAGTGAGTCATTCCCAGAGTCATTCAAAGAGCACATCCCGGCAGCTAACGCAGTTGAGCACCTGCGAGTTTTAGAAGCATTGGAATCTGAACCGACTGGCGCGATAAAGGTTGCAATGTATGAACCAGCAACTGTTGAAGATGGCCCCCGTCGCTTCACTATCTATCGCGTTGGCGATGCAATAACGCTTTCTTCAGTGCTTCCGATGTTGCACGACCTTGGCGTGGAAGTGATAGATGAGCGTGCTTATGACTTGCGCAGAGCGGGGAACCCAGTTGCTTGGGTATATGACTTTGGACTCAACTTTGACGCCACTAAGGCACCAGCTATCGATACGCTCGCAGATCGATTCTGCGCCACCTTTATGGCGACCTGGACTGGGGCAGTGGACAGTGATCCATTCAATGCGCTGGTTATTCACGGCGGCCTGTCTGCGCGCAATGTTGGAATTATCCGCGCCTATGCTGCGTACCTACGTCAAGCAGGTACGCCATTTAGCCGCGCTTATCTTCAGCAGGTACTGCTTGCAAATGTCGGCATCGTACAGAGATTGATTGAATTATTTGCCACTAGATTTGACCCGAACTTCACTGGCGATCGAGTGAGCCAAGAAGCAGCATTGGTTAAAAAGATTGACGCCTCACTCGATGCGGTCGAGAGTTTGGACCATGACCGAATAATGCGATCCAGTATTGCCTTAGTGACAGCAACGCTTCGCACTAACGTTTATCAAAAAGATGCTGACGGTAACTACCCAGATGTAATGGCTTTCAAACTAAATCCTGCACTGGTTCCAGACTTACCTTTGCCACTTCCCAAATTTGAAATTTGGGTTTACTCGCCTCGAGTCGAAGGTGTGCACTTACGTTTCGCATCGGTGGCACGTGGCGGCATCCGCTGGTCTGATCGACAAGAAGATTTCCGTACGGAAATCCTTGGCCTAGTTAAAGCCCAGATGGTTAAAAACACAGTCATCGTGCCAAGCGGAGCGAAGGGTGGCTTCGTACTAAAGCGCGGACCTGAACCAAGCGATCGCGATGCCTGGCTGGCTGAAGGTATCGTCTGCTACCAAATGTTTATCGGCGCACTTCTTGATGTGACCGACAATTTAGTAAATGGCGCAATTGTGCCGCCTGAACGTGTCATCCGCCATGATTCAGATGACCCTTACTTAGTAGTAGCAGCAGATAAGGGAACTGCCACGTTCTCTGATATCGCAAACAAAATCTCGGTCGATCGCGGCTTCTGGATGGGCGATGCATTCGCATCCGGTGGATCCGTTGGCTATGACCACAAAGTAATGGGTATTACCGCTAAGGGAGCCTGGGAATCCGTTAAGCGTCATTTTCATGAACTCGGCGTTGATACGCAAACTCAAGATTTCACTGTTGCTGGTGTTGGCGACATGAGCGGCGACGTATTTGGAAACGGCATGCTCCTTTCCGAACATATCCGGTTAGTTGCAGCTTTTGATCATCGTCACATTTTCTTAGATCCAAATCCAGACACTGCAAAGTCATTTGCAGAACGTCAAAGAATGTTTGCGCTTCCTCGTTCCTCATGGGAAGACTACTCAACTAAATTGATTAGCAAAGGTGGCGGAATCTTCCCGCGCTCAGCCAAATCAATTGACCTGACTGCCGAAGTTAAAGTTGTGCTGGGAATTGATTCGACAATCGCTAGCGTTACGCCTAATGAGCTGCTGGCTTACATCTTGCAAGCACCTGTTGACTTGCTCTGGAACGGTGGAATCGGAACCTACATTAAGTCTTCGATGGAAACTCATGCTCAGGTGGGGGATAAGGCAAATGATTCGATACGTATCAACGGCGAGGACGTTAGAGCCAAGGTAATCGGCGAAGGTGGCAACCTTGGTTGCACTCAGCTCGGCCGCATTGAGGCTGCTCGCGCAGGCGTGAAGTTAAACACTGACGCAATTGATAACTCGGCTGGTGTTGATACATCTGACCATGAAGTCAACATCAAGATTCTCTTGGATCAGGCCGTAACCTCAGGAAATCTCTCGGTTGATGCTCGCAATGAACAGCTAGCAGCTATGACTGCTGAAGTGGGCACATTGGTTCTACGGGATAACTTCGAACAAAATTTGATTCTCGAACAGGCCCGCTACCAAGCCCCAGCCACGTTGCGGGTTCACCAACGCCTAATGCAGGGATTAGAAGCCGAAGGCTTGTTGAACCGCGCTATTGAATACTTACCAACTGATACCCAAATTGATCACTTACATTCTCAGGGGCTCGGCCTAACTTCACCTGAACTTTCAGTACTCATGGCATACGTGAAAATCGACCTGACCGGTGATCGCGCAAATGACGATATCGTGAATGAACCCTGGTGTCGTGAGATTTTGAAGAACTATTTTCCAACAGATTTGCGCTCTAAATACGCAGATTTAATGCAAACTCATCCATTGCGCAAAGAAATCATTTCTACGGTTATGACCAACGACATGGTTAATCGTGGTGGAATTACCTACGCTTGGCGAGCTGCCGAAGAAAGTGGCGCTGGAGCGTCTGAAATTTTGCGTGCTTATGTAGTGTCACGTGATGTCTTTGATTTCAAATCACTTTGGTCACAATTAGAAAATCTTGACGGTGCAGTTTCAACAGATTGCCAAACTGAATTATTTCTAGAGTCACGTCGTTTATTGGATAGGGCCACTCGTTGGTTCCTACAATCGCGCGGCGGTCGCCTGGACGTTGAGGCTGAAATTGCGAAATTCACGCCGGTGGTTGCAAAACTTCGAGGTGGAATTCCAGCAAAACTTCGAGGGGTTGAAAAAGCTCGCTTCGACAAGGGAGTCGAACGCTTTACGTCGCAAGGTGCTCCAAAAGACATCGCAACTCGTATTTCTGGACTTCTCGATGAATTCTGCCTGTTGGACATAGTGGAAATTGCTGGTCAAGCCGGGGAGGATGCTGAGAAAGTTACGGATCTCTACTTTGCACTTAGTGAGCGTTACGACGTAGATCGCATGCTGTTTCACATAACTGCATTGCCACGTGATGACCGTTGGACCGCTTACGCACGTTCCGCACTCCGAAGTGATTTGTATGTCGCACTTGCTGGACTTACTGCTCGGGTAGTTTCCTCCACTAAAGCTGGTGAATCAATAGATTCTCGGATTGCTGAATGGGAATCTAAATCAGCAGAAGGTGTGGCAAGAACTCGGGCAACGCTTAAAGAAATTGCAAATAGTGACCAAACTGACTTGGCGACATTGTCAGTTGCATTGCGTGCAATTCGCACCCTTGCTGGCCAAGGTGCAAGTTAAGTTACAACGCCCAAGGTGATCGGATTTATAGTCACAAGTACTCTTATTAAGTGGATTCAGTGATTTTGGCGGCAGCGCTAACTGGTCAAGTTACTGATTGGCTAAATAATTTTGGTCCAATAATTTTTTACCTGATCGTTTGGGGCCTGGTATTTGCTGGAACTGGTCTCTTTATTGGAGCTTTCATTCCGTTTATTACTGGGGACTCACTAATCTTTGCTGCCGGAGTTTTAGCGGCTAGTTCCGGAAGCATCAACATCATCGTCCTCTCGGTGGGTGTAGGTCTGGCCGCATTTCTTGGCGATCAGGTTGGGTTTGTGCTGGGCCGACACTACGGAAGACCTTACTTAGATAAGCGTGAAGGTCCACGTCTACGTTCCGCAATTGTTAAATCCGAGAAATTTTATGCGGAACTCGGCTGGTGGGCAGTTGTCGTTGCTCGCTTCATGCCGTGGGCGCGCGTCTTAGTTCCAGCCATCGCAGGAATTGCGCGCATGAATTACTACAAATTCCTTGGCGCCAATTTCGTTGGCGCAATAACTTGGGGCGTTGGTCTAACTCTGGCCGGATACTACGCAGTCACGATCCCCGCGGTAAAAACTGGATCGTATGCGATTGCAACTTTCTTCATAGTCGGTTCAATAGTTGCGGGTATCCGTAGTTGGTGGAATAACCGTAAGTCGTAAGACTGTCAATCTAATGTAATTTCCACTGTGGAAAACTACTCCGAAACTGCGCTCGATTTCCAAGTTATCCACAAAATTGGTTTCCCCCTATGTAATCCCATTTAGCCTGCTTATGGTTCTTGAACTCGGCTTGGCCCGAGTAAGAGAAAGTAACGGGGGAGCTCATGTCAGGCGTTATCTCTGATGTCGTGGATGAAGTCCGGTCGCGGGTTCGGACTGGGGGGATCAATCCACAATCGGACAATATCGAAATGCGGCACATTGTTGAGGACATACTTGCTGAAGGGTTTCATCGAGGTGAATTCGCGCCAGGACATGAGCCTCCGTTGCCTTCAGTTTCGGAAGTTGCAGTTCAACTTATGGGATTTGGCAAACTAGAGCCACTTTTTGCAGATCCTGAGGTAGAGGAAATATGGATAAACGAACCTGGTCGAATCTTTGCTGCTAGAAACGGACGAAGTGAACTAACGAAGGTAATTTTGAGCGAATCCGAAATCCGCTCACTGGTAGAAAGAATGCTGGCATCTACTGGTCGACGAGTAGACCTTTCTAATCCATTTGTGGACGCAACTTTGCCTGATGGATCACGCTTACATGTTGCAATTCCCGACATAACTCGAAAGCACTGGTCGATAAATATTAGAAAATTTATCATGGGATCGAAGTCACTTGACTCCTTGGTTCAGGTCGGAACGATTTCGGATCAGGCTGCCGCATTCTTACAAGCTTGTGTCGTTGCAGGATTAAACATTATTGTCGCTGGTGCTACTCAGGCAGGTAAGACAACATTGATGAATGCATTATTGAATTGCGCACCGTCAAGTGAGCGAGTAATAACTTGTGAAGAAGTTTTCGAACTTCAACTCACAAGTCCTGACTGGGTGGCACTTCAAACTAGGCAACCAAGTCTCGAAGGAACCGGCGAAATTCCCTTGCGCCGGTTAATTAAAGAAGCTTTGCGAATGCGCCCATCTCGACTGGTAGTTGGTGAGGTCCGCCAAGAAGAATGTCTTGATTTGTTAGTCGCGATGAATGCGGGGATGCCTAGCATGTGTTCGCTGCATGCTAATGGCGCTCGGGAAGCAGTATCTAAGCTGTGCTTGCTCCCGATGCTTGCTGGCAGTAATGTCTCAGCTGAATTTGTTATTCCTACAGTCGCTTCGGTTGTGGATATAGTGGTGCACACATCCCTCCAACCCGATGGATCACGTCGAGTAAAGCAGATCACATCGGTAACTGGTCGAGTTGAGGGTAGCAATATCGAGACTGGAGACATCTTCTCGATCCGCGATTCTAGATTGATTGCGCAGGGAATTTATCCTGGTCGCCAAGAACTCTTTGAGGCTCACGGTATTAATCTTGGTCCGTTAGTCGGTGCATCACAATGGGTGTAATTATTGGCCTACTTTTTTCAATTGCGCTCCTACTCATTAGGCAATCGTTTAGTTCACCAAATTCTGGGTTGCCATTCTATTTGTTACATAAATTCAAAATATTTGAAGTAAAGCGACGGAATCTAAGTTTGGTCTGGCCAGATGTTGTGGATGATTTAGGTTCGGCTATTCGCGCTGGATTATCGTTACCACAAGCAATTGGCGAACTTAGTGAAATTGGTCCAGTTGAGTTGCGTGAACCATTTAAGCGATGCGTAATTTCCTATCAAGCTACCGGTGACTTCGTAGCCGGCATGAAATTACTCGCAGTCGAATTAGCCGATCCCACGGCTGATAAATTTGTTTCAGTCATTCAAGTTGCATATGAAGTTGGTGGCGCCGACTTAGGGATTTTGCTTCGCACCCTATCTGAAGTTATGCGAGATGAATTAAAAGTCAAAGGTGAAATTTTGGCCCGACAAAGCTGGACGATTAACGGAGCGAAATTAGCCGTTGCCGCACCATGGATGACAGTCCTAGTGCTATCAGCTCGCCACGATGCTGCAGCTGTGTATTTTTCCGTCATAGGAATTCGCATGTTATCAATTTGCTTAATTATTTCTTGTCTCGCATATTTTGCAATGATGCGGATTGCAAAATTGCCTACCACTGAAAGATTGTTGGCATGAGTGGAGGTATTTTAGGAATTGCTTTTGCTTTGGGTTTAGCTCTAATTGGACAAGTCTTGCGCCCGCGAAAGGTTTCATTAGCGAATCGAATTGGTCCATACGTTGGTAATTTTCAGGTAGTGTCGCCGAGTTTTGCTGAAGCGTTAGCGACCTGGATTAAGGAGCTAGGAACTTTAGAGCCCTGGGCGCCTTGGGCAACTGACGAAGTTGTAACGCACCAACTTAGGCTAGTCAGGAGTCCACTGAATCTAGTTGGTTTTCGTAGAAGCCAATTGATTGCCGCAGGTTGGTCTGCCCTTGCTATGGCAATTTGGATTTTACTTCGGCTTGGATCCGGAAAGGGAATTAATCCTTTGGCCGGAATAATTTTTCTGTTGGCAGCATTAGCTACCGGTGGCTGGTTCCAGCAATGGCGACTAAATGAATCAGCTAAAAGTGTCGTTCAAACAATTGAGCGCCAACTGCCTTCGGTATTAGAACTCTTAGCATTTGCAGTAGCGGCAGGAGAACCGGTTTTGTTAGCCCTACGTCGGGTTACCCAAACGTGCACCGGCCCATTTGTCGCTGAACTTCGAGAACTGGTCTACGCAGTTAATTCCGGGGAGGGCCTAGTAGCTGCGCTCGACCGGCTCCAGGCTGATTTGGGATCCCAGGCCGTATCCCGATCTACACATGCTTTGAATTTGGCGCTTGAGCGCGGTACACCTCTAGCCCAAGTGTTGCGAGCACAGGCATCTGATGCTCGAGCGCATGAAGCTCGAATGCTCCTGATCTTGGCTGGAAAGAAAGAGACGGCAATGATGTTGCCAGTCATATTCTTAATTCTGCCGATGATCGTTGGAGTTGCCCTTTATCCAGGGTTATTAGCCTTACAAGCCATGCAGTAACAATTCGCAGATTGCGTATTGAAATAGGGGGAGAAATGAAAATGAAAGCAATCCAAGAAATCGGACTACGCAGTTATGTTCGCATAATATCTAGCATTTCAACTAAAGCAAGGGAAGATCGTGGTGATGTACCAGGCTGGGTTTTAGTTACCGTTATGACTGCTGGATTGGTCGTCGCAATTTGGTCAGTAGCGGATGGACAGCTTAAGTCGGTACTTTCGAATTCACTGCGAAGTGTCTCGCAGCCATAAGTACTGCGAAGTGTTTCGCAGGGTCGACATGAGTTTTAATTCGTCTCGCGGGTCAAGCGTTGTAGATTTTGTCTTAGTCGCACCACTTTTAATTGTGGTCTTTGTCGCCGCAACCCAGGCTGAGATGTTTTTGGCGGACAAGAGCACCATTAGTTCAGCAGCAATAGCAGGTGCGCGGAACGCGAGCATGGCCGATGCAAGTTCGGCAAAGGGGGTTGCATTAGCGCAGAAAATATTGTCAGGTAAGAAAGACCTTTCAAATTCTGCAAAGATTTCGGTTAGTCGAGAACAAACTTCTGGAGTGGATTTTGTCCGGATGACCGTTGAATTTGAGTTTAAGATTCCCTGGATAGATCAAGTTGTTCATATCTCGTCTACTTCACGAGCATTGGATGAAAAGTCGTTATGAAAATTTACACAGATGAAGGCAACGTGATTGTGGAGTTCATCGGAGTCCTTATGGCGTTAGTAATGCCAATAACAATCATCGCAAGCGCGAGTGTCTCAATCTCGCAGTCATATTTAGCAACAGAGGTAGCATCGCGGGCTGCTTCCCGAGCATTCGTCATTTCAAATACGGAAACAAATGCCCGAAAACATGCTTATGCTGTTGCTAAAGTTGCAATGCAAGATCATGGAGCTTTTGATAATTCCGTCGTAACCAAAATCTCATGTAGTAATTCTCCGTGCTTATCTCCGAGCGGCTACGTTACCGTGACTGTTCAGCGTCAAGTTTTACTTGCCCTTCCAGCGCCTTTTGGGTCTCGGAAAATTTTGGTAAAAGCGAGTAGTACCTCGGTTGTAGATGAATTGGGTTAAGGGATTGAAGTTAAAGTCTTTACGGGCAGAAGACGGAACTATCCTTCTTTTTGGGATTGGGCTCGCAGTTGCAGGATTAATGGTCCTAACGGCTTCTGTAAATGTTGCTGCTTTGTGGAGCACTAGAAACTATCTTGATGGCATTGCCGATGGGGCCGCGCTTGCGGGGGCTCAGGCAGTAGATGCAAACTCAATATATGTAAACGGCCTTGAATCAAAGTTGGTGCTGAGTGACCCACTTGCTCGTATTCGAGTGGAACAGTATGTAATCGAAAGCGGTGCCCGAAAGCAAGTTTCAAATTTCAAGGTGAAATCAGTTCGAGTTACGGGAAGATCGATAACCGTTACAGTACAAGCGCAACCCAAGTTGCCATTTGGTTACTTGCTGCCTGAATCACACCCACTTGTAGTAAGCGCGGCAAAGGCAATTAATAAAGTTCAGTAATTAACGGTAGCCTTTATTCCTATGGCTACCGGAGACTTCCCTGCAGACCTTGCGGCTATTAACTCCACGTTGCACAGCATCGAAAAAGTTCTAAATATTGATGTAATGCAATCACAAATCGCCGAATTGGAGGTACTCGCGTCTGCCCCTGACCTTTGGGATGACCAAGCCAATGCCCAAAAAATAACGGGCAAGCTTTCAGTCCTGCAGGCAGATGTGGCACGGATCAAGAGCCTCCGAGCGCGAGTTGATGACCTCTCTGTGCTCAGAGAAATGGGTGAGTCAGAAAACGACCAGTCGATCCTCGACGAAGCGCAAAGTGAATTGTTGTTACTTGAAAAATCGATTGGTGAGTTAGAAGTTCGAACCTTACTTTCTGGCGAATACGATCATCGGGAAGCTTTAGTTTCAATTCGATCAGGCGCTGGTGGAGTTGACGCTGCCGACTGGGCTGAAATGTTGCAGCGCATGTATTTGCGATATTGCGAACGGCATGGCTGGCCTACTGAAGTTTATGAAACCTCATACGCCGAAGAAGCTGGGATTAAGTCCACGACATTTGCGGTGAAAGCACCATTCGCATACGGGACACTTTCGGTAGAGCAGGGCACGCATCGGTTAGTTCGAATTTCCCCATTTGATAATCAGAGTCGGCGCCAAACTTCATTTGCTGAAGTTGAAGTTATTCCAGTGGTAGAACAAACTGACTCGGTTGAAATACCTGACGATGACATTCGAATCGATGTTTACCGTTCTTCAGGTCCGGGAGGTCAAGGTGTTAATACAACTGACTCCGCGGTCCGCTTAACACACATACCCACCGGAATAGTGGTCTCTTGTCAAAACGAACGTTCCCAACTACAGAACAAAGCAACTGCTATGGCGGTACTTCAGGCAAAGATTTTAGAACGAACCCGTCGAGAAGAGCAGGAAAAGATCAACGCATTAAAAGGGGACACCAGCGGGTCTTGGGGAAACCAGATGCGTTCTTATGTTTTGCACCCGTATCAAATGGTTAAAGATATTCGAACTGAAGTCGAAACGGGTAACACTTCAGCAGTGCTCGACGGAGATTTAGACATGTTTGTGGAAGCGGGAATTCGCTGGCGCCTAGAGCAGGCAAATTAAGCAAAATTTTGGAATGGGCGAATGTTCGGATTCGGTCAAGGTCGGCGCGCCATCCCCAGTCCGCACATTAAGCAATTTAGGCTGAAGATATTCAGTTTTCCTGAAAAATTTGCTGCACGTACCGACCATGACAACCATGAGGAGTTAATTCGTGATTGTGTTCGACCACGTTACTAAGCAATACAAGAATTCTCCACAGCCTGCCCTAAATGATGTGAACTTGACCATCGAGCAGGGTGAATTTGTGTTCTTGGTTGGGTCCTCAGGCTCAGGTAAATCTTCGCTGCTTCGGCTTTTACTTAAAGAGGAGAAGGCAACCGAAGGCACGGTAACAGTAGATGGCATAAATGTTGCCAAGCTCCGAAATCGCAAAGTTCCAGCATTCCGTCGCCAGATGGGAATTGTATTTCAGGATTTTCGACTTTTGCCAGGTAAGTCAGTTTTCGACAACGCAGCTTTTGGCATGGAAGTTATCGGAAAGTCACGTAAGGAAATTCGAAACCGAATTCCAGCGGTACTTGAACTTGTTGGCTTGGAAGAGAAGGCACATCGTTTGCCCTCGGAACTTTCTGGTGGCGAGCAACAGCGCGTTGCGTTAGCACGCGCATTTGTTAACCAACCTCGCCTATTACTTGCTGATGAACCGACTGGAAACTTGGATCCGGCAACGAGTGTTGGAATTATGAAACTTTTGGATCGAATTAATCGAACTGGAACCACAATTGTTATGGCAACACACGACGTAGCGATTGTGGATCAGATGCGAAAGCGAATTGTGCAAATGGAAAGTGGACGAATCGTGCGCGACCAAGAGCGCGGAATGTACGGACACACGGGAAATTAATCATGCGGATTTCATTTGTTGCTAAAGAAGTTAGCGGAGGCTTGCGTCGAAATTTCACCATGACGCTGGCATTGATTATCGCTGTGGCGGTTTCATTGTCTCTTTTTGGAACCTCGCTTTTGCTTAGTACTCAAGTTGATCGCATGAAAGGCTATTGGTACGACAAAATTGAAGTCTCTATATTCCTTTGCGGATCCAGTTCTGTCACCTACACATGCACCGGAAGTGTTACCGACGATCAGCGCACAAATATAGAGATGAAACTTAATTCACTTACGCCAACAGTCCAACATGTTTTTTATGAATCATCCTCTGCCGCTTACGATAAGTTCAAGCAGCAATTCGCTGGATCGGCAATTTTGTCTAACGTTAGTCCGAATGCCTTACCTGCCTCATTTCGAGTGAAAATAGATAACCCGGATCATTTCCAAGAGGTAGCCTCTCAAATTTCGTCAATGCAAGGTGTTGAATCAATTCAGGATCAACGCAAATTACTCAATCGCTTCTTTACTATTTTGAAGGGGTTGCAGTCGTTCGCCTTAGTCGTAGCGCTGGCCATGCTTGCTGTGACAATTTTGTTAGTAATGAACACAATCCGAGTTGCCGCATTTGCCCGTCGCCGAGAAACCTCGATCATGCGTGCCGTTGGTGCCAGCAATATGTCGATTCGATTGCCGTTCATTTTGGAGGCAGCAGTAGCTTCAACGATCGGTGCCTCACTTGCGAGCGGCGGTTTGGTTGCTGCTAAATACTGGGTGATTGATGGCAAATTAGCCCCGAACTTAACCTTTATTCCATTTGTGACCTGGACGGAAGTCGGCGCCATAATTCCTTGGTTATACCTAGTCGGCGTTGGAATTACTGTGCTTGCTTCGTTGATAACGCTAAGGCGTTACCTAAAGGGCTAAGCCTTCTCCGAAGTCCAAATTGTCCAATTTTTGGCTGAAATTCGGCCTCGACACGGCCCAGTCACACCAGTAACACTGGACCCTTCAGTTACGATTAAGTAACTTCCCTGTTGATCGGAGCATTGTGCGCGCCTTCCCTACGCGTCTGGCATCCTCGCGCCTAGCGAGAGGCCTAGTTGCCGTGCCTTTGCTCCTGGCCTTCGTCGCCACTCCATCAGTTGCCAATAACCTAACCAACATAAATAACAAGGTTTCGGATGCGTCTGAAGCTTTAACACAGGCATCCAAGCAAGTTACAGCAGCAGCGAAGCGCCTTAAGAAGACGCAAGCGCAATTACCTTTGGCGCGAGCAGCCCTAGCAGATGCTTCCGCAAAAGAAGCAGCAGCAACGGGCGTCTATAACCAGGCTGTGGTTGATTTGGCCACCGCTAAACAGAATTACGCGAATTCGCTATCGAAGCAAACCAGCAAAGAGGCCGAGATTAGTCAGCTTCAAATTCAGGTTGATCAATTCGCACGCTCTGTGTATCAGCAGGGACCAACATCGCAGTGGGAAATTGTTTTACAATCCCAGTCGCCTTCGGATTTAACAGATCGATTGCAAACTATCAAAGCGGTTTCGCAAACTTCGGCAAACAGTTTGACTGAATTATTGGCAGCAAAAGAGCAACTCAAGTCAGATGCTCAGGCCGCTCAAACTGTTCGCTTAGATATGCAACGCGTGGCTGATATTGCTACCCAGGCACTTATTGATTCTCAGCATGCAGCGGATGCTGCTGCCAGAGCAAAAGCTTCATTAGACACAATGCTCGCGCAACAGGCTGTTGACCTAAAGATAGCTCAAGACGACAGAGCTAAAGTTCAGAAGCAATTTAATGAACTCCGCGCAGAACAAATCCGTATTGCCGCTGCTGCGAAGGCCGCTGGAAAACAAGGTGCAGTAGACCCACAAGCAACGGGACCGCTATCTTGGCCACTTCCTGGGTATGCACCTGGTGGAGGTGTTGGTTGGCGAATTCATCCGGTTTACGGATATCGGTCTTGCCATACTGGCCAGGACATTGCAGCCCCAGGCGGAACACCCATTCACGCAGCAGCTGCAGGAGTCGTTTTAAGTACTTCGGTAAGCATTGCTTACGGCAACATGACTTTGATCGATCATGGCGGCGGCATGGTAACGATGTATGCTCACCAATCTCGCTTTGGTGTGGCTCCTGGCCAGATAGTTGGGGACCAACAGGTTATTGGCTTTGTCGGAACAACTGGCTTCTCTACGGGTAACCACCTTCACTTCGAAGTACATCTAAATGGTGTGCCGTACAATCCAATGGGTTGGTTCGGAGGATCCAAGACCGTTGTACCTTGTTGGGGATAAGTGAGTTAAGTGGCTAAAGAGCGCGGTCGTAAGGTCATCGCTCAGAACCGTAAAGCGCGCCACGACTATACGATCGAAGATACATTTGAAGCCGGAATGGTCTTGGTGGGAACCGAAGTTAAGTCGTTACGTGCTGGTCGGGCAAGCTTGGTTGATGGATACGCCCTCGTCGAAGGTGGCGAGATTTGGCTCCGCGGTGTAAACATTCCCGAATACAACGAGGGATCGTGGACAAACCATGCTCCAACTCGAGCTCGTAAACTCTTACTTAATCGCCAAGAGATTTCCAAAATCGAAAATAAACTCAAGGAAAGCGGCTTAACCTTAATTCCGTTGAGTATGTACTTCCTTGACGGACGGGCAAAAATCGAAATTGCGATTGCTCGCGGTCGAAAGAATTACGACAAACGCCAAGCAATTGCTGAAAAAGACGCAAAGCGGGAAACTCAGCGTGCTACCGGACGCCGCAATAAAGGTATGGATTAACGTTTTTCCAGGGGTTTTGCAGACTCCATTAAGGGCATACTAAAAACTATGGGCGCATACCTCGATTCTTCTCAGGGAAATCTGGGTGAGCGATTCGGCGCTTTCCAAACCTTGATTGCTAGTTGGGATCTACCCGCTGCAGCGGAAACAGTTCGGGAAGCGCGGGAGTATGTGGTGGAAAGCTTAAGTGCCCTTCCTGCGATTGATTCAGAATTGGCTGCATTAGTTACCAGTGAGCTAGTAACTAATTCTGTAATGCACGCAGCTACTCAATTAAGTGTCTCGCTCGAGCGTTGGCAATATATGGTCAAGTTGGTGGTTGAAGATTTTAGTTTTCAAATTCCCAAGTTAACCCCACTTGATGTCAGCTTGGATACGGGCAGGGGAATGCACATAATCGAAAAGTTTTCGGATGCTTGGGGCTATGAATTAACAGAGCGTGGCAAACGGGTTTGGGCCAGTTTTAAGTGCGAGTGATTTAGTAGCGCTCAAAACCGCGGATTAGTTCAAAGTCCGTAATGGCTTTGTTGAATTGCGACAAATCAGTATCAACCATATGGGTGTAATGCTTATGCACGCGCTCGCCAAATGTTTCTTTAGCCCAAGTGCTATTTACCCAAAGATCGCGGGCCATTTGTAGTGTATTTGGGACCCGATCCGTTTCTAATGCGTACGCATTGCCATCAAAGCGGGGCTCAAGTGTCATCTTCTTTTCGATGCCATCAATACCAGCAGCAATCATTCCAGCGACCGCTAAGTAAGGATTTACATCTCCACCTGGTACGCGGTTCTCAACGCGCAAACTTGGCCCATGTCCGACCAATCGGTAAGAGCAGGTTCGGTTATCGCGTCCCCATTTGATTGCAGTCGGAGCAAAACTACCCGGCGCATAACGCTTGTAGCTATTTACAGTTGGCGCATACATAATGCTGAGTTCGCGCATATGTGCAAGTTGACCAGCAATGTATTGCTTGCCGATGTCACTTAAACCATCAGGATCATTATCGTCAACTAGAACCATTGAGCCATCTGTGCCACGGAAAGATAAATGAATGTGGCATGAGTTACCTTCTCGCTCATTGAATTTAGCCATGAAAGTTAGGGCATAACCATCCTGAGCAGCAATTTCTTTAGCGCCCGTCTTGTAGACCACGTGGTGATCACAAGTAGCCAAGGCATCTGTGTACTTGAATGCAATTTCGTGCTGGCCTAAATTGCATTCGCCTTTGACAGATTCAACAGTCATTCCTGCGTTCACCATTGACAACCGAATCCGTCTCAGGATTGGTTCTACGCGCGAAGTTCCGATGATGCTGTAGTCAACGTTGTATTGGTTAACTGGAGTGAGCCCGTGGTACCGCTTATTCCAAGCTTCTTCGTAAGTGTCTTCAAACAAAATGAATTCAAGTTCGGTGCCAACCATGGCAACCATGCCCATGTCTTCCAAGCGCTTTAGTTGCTTTTGTAAAATCTGGCGCGGAGATTCTGGAATTGGATTGTCATTATGATCAACCAGGTCAGCCAGTACTAGCGCAGTTCCTTCATGCCAATCGACGTAGCGCATTGTGCGAGGGTCAATTTTCATGACCATATCGCCGTACCCGGTATCCCAGCTTGAGATGTCGTAACCCTGAACCGTATTCATGTCGATGTCTACGGCCACGAGGTAGTTGCAGCCCTCAGTGCCGTGATTAAGAACATCAGTTAGAAAGTAGTCCCCGTGTAAACGCTTACCTTGGAGTCGACCCTGCATATCGGTAATGGCCACAATGACTGTGTCGATGCGACCTTCCTTGATGTCCTTAGTTAAGGCGTCAATGGATAGTGGGAAACTTACCGAGGTCATTACGACTCCTTTTTGAGACTCTCAGGGCCAACCTGAGGATGCTTTGAATCTATCTGGTCGCAGGTTACTAAATCTCGAGATTTACTTGTTGTTTATGTAGTTTTTGTGAGCCAAGTGACAATTTGGGCGCGGACAATAATGCGCCTAGCACCTCCACTACGCTCAGTTTAGGAACTTTCCAGGAGAAGATCGAAGAGGAACAATGAGTAACACATTTGATGTGCTGAATCCAGCTACTGAAGAAGTAGTAAAGCAAGTACACATGGCATCTGCCGACGAAATCGATTCGGCCGTTGCCAAGGCCCAGGCTGCGTGGCCGGCCTGGCGCGACTTAGCACCGGGCACACGTGCAGATGTCCTTCGAAAGTTTGCGGCAATAGTTTCTGAACATAACGAGGAACTAGCAAAGCTCGAAGTTTTAGAAGCTGGTCACACAATAGGTAATGCGCGCTGGGAAGCACAAAACGTAGCGAATGTTTTGAATTACATGGCTGGCGGCGTGGAGCGATTGCTCGGACATCAGATTCCAGTTCCTGGCGGCGTTGACATTACTTTCCATGAAGCGTTGGGAGTTGTTGGAATTATTGTGCCGTGGAATTTCCCGATGCCGGTTGCAGCTTGGGGATTTGCTCCAGCGCTCGCCGCAGGTAACACAGTAATTCTTAAGCCAGCGGAAACTACTCCGCTTACCGCACTTCGGTTGGCTGAACTCGCGCTCGAAGCTGGAATTCCAGAGCATGTATTCAATGTCGTTCCAGGATTCGGTAAAGAAGCCGGCCAACGAATCGTTGATCATCCAGCGATTCGAAAGATCTGCTTCACCGGCTCAACACCAGTCGGAACCCGCATCATGCAGGCAAGTGCATCGCAACTTAAGCGAGTCACATTAGAACTTGGTGGCAAGAGCCCAACGATTATTTTTGCGGATGCCGATATTGAAAAGGCTGCAAAGTCGGCACCAGGCGCGGTATTTGATAATTCTGGTCAAGATTGCTGTGCGCGATCTCGTATCTTGGTTCAGCGCAGCGTCTATGACGAAGTACTTGCCTATATGGAGCCAATTGTTAAGGGTATGCATACTGGAAACCCAGCGGATGAATCTGTTGACATGGGACCCCTTATTAGTGCAGCGCAACGCGATCGAGTTAAATCGTTTGTTCCAGATGGCGCACCAATTCTCTTCCAGGGCGATGCTCCCACTGGAAAAGGCTTTTGGTTCCCACCAACAATTTTGGCCCCAATAACCGAGGCAGACATCCAGTACAACCAAGAGATCTTTGGACCAGTTGCGGTTGTAATCCCATTCGACGACGAAGCGGACGCAATTCGCATGGCGAACGGAACCGACTATGGCTTAGCAGGATCGATTTGGACTCGGGACGTAGGTCGCGCGATGCGAATGGCTCGTGGCGTGGATTCTGGAGTAATTTCCATTAACTCCCATTCTGCGGTCCGGTACTGGACCCCATTTGGTGGATTCAAGAAGTCAGGCATAGGCCGAGAGCTTGGTCCACATGCAATTGAGCATTTCACCGAAACCAAGAATGTATTTATTAGCACCGAAGACTAAACTCGAAACCGTCTGCATCAAGTGGACAACCAACCGAAAGTAGGAAGCCGAAAGTGAAGCGTTTACAAGATCGCGTCGCAGTTATAACCGGTGGAGCAAGCGGTATTGGCAAAGCCACCGCTATCCGTCTGGCTAGCGAAGGCGCAAAGGTAGTTATTGCAGACTTAGATCCAGTATCGGGTGAAAAAGTAGCAGCAGAAATTGGCGGCATTTTTGTCAGGGCTGACGTTACAAATGCCGATGACGTTGCCAATATGTACAAAGTTGCATTCGATACTTACGGTTCGGTAGACATCGCATTCAACAATGCTGGTATTTCACCGCCAGATGATGATTCAATTTTGACAACTGGTATCGACGCTTGGCGCCGAGTACAAGAAGTTAACTTAACCTCTGTTTACCTGTGCTGCAAAGAAGTACTTCCATACATGCAACGTCAAGGTAAGGGTGCAATCGTTAATACTGCATCCTTCGTGGCAACTATGGCTGCAGCGACTTCACAGATCTCCTACACCGCGTCCAAGGGTGGCGTATTGGCCATGACTCGTGAACTCGGTGTGCAGTTTGCCCGGGAAGGTATCCGTGTAAATGCACTGTCGCCTGGCCCTGTGAACACACCACTTCTTCAGGAATTATTTGCCAAGGATGCAGAGCGTGCAGCTCGACGCCTAGTGCACATTCCCATGGGTCGCTTTGGTGAACCTGAAGAAATGGCAGCAGCAGTTGCATTCTTAGTAAGTGATGATTCATCGTTCATGACAGCATCCAACTTCTTAGTTGATGGCGGCATCAGCGGCGCATACGTTACTCCGCTATAACTAGAAGTACCGAAAAAAGGATTAAAAATGGTCGAGGGTGTTTGGCGCGGATTTGCAAGTGACAACTATGCCGGGATTCAGCCAGACATCCTCGCTGCCATAACAGATGCAAACGCTGGCCACCAAGTTGCCTATGGTGATGATGTTTATACCCAAAAGTTGACTTCCGTTATAAAGAAGCAATTTGGCGACAAGGCCGAAGTGTTTCCAGTCTTCAATGGCACCGGCGCAAACGTGTTAACTCTGCAGGCAATGTGTCGCTCCTGGGAGTCAGTAGTTTGTGCAACTAGTGCACACATAAATGTTGATGAAGGTGGCGCACCTGAAAAGGTCGCTGGGCTGAAATTGATGCAGGTAGAGACTCCGGATGGAAAGTTAACTCCGGAACTTATCGCCCTTCAGGCTTGGGGATTCGGCAACGAACATCGTGCACAGCCAAAAGTTGTTTCCATAACAAACTCAACAGAAATGGGAACGGTTTATTCGGTCGCTGAAATTAAGGCAATCGTCGACCATGCCCATGGCCTAGGTATGTATGTTCATTTGGACGGGGCTCGTATTTCTAACGCCGCAGCGGCACTAGGTGTGCCACTTCGCGCATTCACCACAGACATTGGAGTAGATGCAGTTTCGCTCGGCGGCACCAAGAACGGTGCAATGGGCGCTGAGGCAATCGTAATTTTGAACCCAGAATTAACCGATGTAATCAAATACATTCGAAAGACCGGGATGCAGCTCGCTTCAAAAATGCGGTTTATTTCAGCTCAGCTAATTGCGCTTTTTGAAAGCGACCTCTGGTTAAAGTCAGCAAGTCATTCAAATGCTATGGCCCAAGCTCTCTACGCCGGGATTAAAGATATCCCAGGGATCAATGTGTCGGCACCACAAGCAAATGCACTATTCCCATTTTTGCCAGCCGATGCGATTGAACCACTTCAGGCTGTTGCAAAGTTCTACGTTTGGGATCACATGACGAATCAAGTTCGCTGGATGTGTTCTTGGGATACCACGCAAGCTGATGTGGATAATTTTGTGGCAGCCGTTAAGACTCAGCTAGCAAAATAGATTTATGAGCAAGCGGCAATAAAGCCACGGAATATGTTTTCCGAAGTTGCTTCATCGTCACTAAATTCTGGATGCCACTGCACACCCAAGACAAATTTTGCTGAGGTAACTTCGCACACTTCAATAGTGCCGTCGGAAGCCAGGCCCGTAACGGTTAAATCGCCAGGTGAGTCAACAGCCTGATGGTGACTTGAGTTGACTGTGATCTCAGTAGCGCCAACTAGGTTTGCGATCAAACTACCTGGTGTAAATGTCGCACCGTGGTAGTTGAACGTGCCTGGTGCATCCCGATGCAAAGTGTTTCCAACTATGTCTGGCAAATGTTGGTGAAGTGATCCACCATGGGCTACCGCCATAATTTGCAGTCCGCGACAGATTCCCAGCACTGGAATCCCTCTTTCAAGTGCTGCCAAGTACAGCCCAAGTTCACTGGCATCACGAGATTCGCGTGGTGCATCAGTTCCAGAATCTGGTTGTGCTCCATATCGAGCCGGATCAACATCTGCGCCGCCAACCATAACCAGGCCATCTAACCGCGAAATAGCATCGTGGCAGTCTGGGTCAGGAGGCAAAAGCACCACACTTGCACCTGACTGCTGCAATTTATTTACATAGTTCCATGGAATCAATGCGGCTGGTATATCCCAAGCCCCCCATTTTGCTGGCTCAAGGTATGTGGTGATCCCGATTACTGGCTTCGTCATAATTCAAGTCTAGGGCTAGGCCTGGCGCGCAATTAGTCCAAGGACGTTACAGATTATTCGCGCATTATTTAAGGCACCGATATCGTCAACGTCACTATCTGGCATGAATTCAACTAAATTGAAACCCGAGAGCTTGGCTTTGCCAGCAATTCCGTGAAGTAGTTCAACTACGTTCCAGTATGTTAATCCGCCTGGGGCACGACCGATTACCCCAGGGACGATAGATGGGTCAAGCGCATCGCAATCCAAATCCACGATTACGTTTACACCAGCTGGAATTAGGTCAATTACTTGTTGAATCCCACCCGAAGCAACTTCGCGCGCTGAAACAAACTGCACTCCATGAGATTTTGCATCTTCGTAATCACTTGGCCGAGCTGAACCGATACCGCGCTGACCAACTTGAATTAATCCCTTGATGTGCGGCATTTCAAAAGCGCGGCGCATAGTTGAAGAAAGGCCAAGTTTTTCGCCGCCGACTTCGTCTCGGTAGTCGATGTGCGCATCGATCTGAACCACAACGTATTCACCATGCTCTGCAAAACCCTGAATCATCGGTATTGGGATTGAGTCATCGCCGCCAATCACAACTGGTACGCCACCTCGCTTAACAATTTCGGAAGTGGTCGACCGAATCCGTTCCCGATTTCCAGCTGCATCTGATTCGTCGTAATCCAAGTCGCCAAGATCAATTGCATCAATACCGTTTGGAAATATCGGCCCACCTAAATCGAAGTCCATGTGGTCGATATTTGCCTGGTAGTTACTGATAGCACTTCGGATCGCTGCCGGCGCATCCTTGCAATACGGTCCGACGGAAGGGTAAGGCGTCGCACAAGGTGCACCGAAGATTGCCGAGCCACCTGAAACATCGGCAACAGTGCCGGCTGGAATCCCAATAAAAGTTGAAGTTGTTTGGGAACCCATCATGGTTCCTATGGATTTACGGGACATGGCAACTCCTCAGGTGCTCTTGAATTCAGTTTAGGGTGCCTATTGGGATGACGTATCGGACTTGATGCGACAGAATTCTCCTATGACTGATCGCGGATATGCAGTAATAACTGGAGCAAGTAGCGGCATTGGAGCAGCAAGTGCTCGAGCATTGGCGAATGAGGGCTTTCATGTAATAGCCGCTGCCAGACGCACAGAGATGCTGACTAAGTTGGCTAAGGAGAACTCCTTAATTGAACCTTGGGAATTAGACGTTACAGACCAGGCAAGCGTCGATGCCCTTGCCGCACATCTCGAAGGAAAGCGCGTCACAGTTTTGCTTGCGAACGCAGGAGGAGCCTTCGATGGCACTGCCATTTCGGATGCCGATATTGAAAGCTGGATCAAGGCGTACGACGTAAATGTGATTGGCGCACTTCGTTCTATTAAGGCAATCATCCCTGCCTTGATCAAGTCCGGCGAAGGCACCATCGTTTTGATGGGCTCAACTGCTGGACGCATTGTTTATGAAAATGGTGGTAGTTACACCGCAGCCAAACATGCAGTTGCTGCTTTGGCCGAAACCCTGAGACTTGAACTTGCCGGTGAACCCGTGCGAGTTGTTGAACTAGCTCCAGGAATGGTCAAGACTGATGAATTTGCTGTTAAGCGTTTTGGAGGCGACAAAGAACGGGCCGCCAAGATTTATGAAGGCGTTGCAGAGCCACTTACGGCTGATGATGTCGCGGAAGCAGTTCGTTGGAGCGTTATGTTGCCACATCACTTCAATATTGACCTAATGGTTATTCGTCCACTTGCCCAGGCCGCCCAGCATAAGGTCGTTCGAAAACTCTAAGAAGCGGCGGCCTCATAGGCTTGGCGCATTGTTGCAAGATCTATTTTAGTCATTTGCATCATTGCCTGAGTTGCTGCTTGTGCGCCATCTGAATCAGGGCCACCGATGTACTGTTCCATCTGTGGTGAAATTACTTGCCATGAAACACCGAACTTATCTTTGACCCAACCGCAGCGACCTGGCTCGCCACCATCAGAAGTCAAAATATTCCAATAGTGATCGATCTCCATTTGGTCACCACACGGAATTTGAAACGAAGTAGCCTCACTAAAGGAAAACATTGGTCCACCATTTAGGCCAATGAATGGCTGACCGAAAATTGTGAAATCAACAACCACTTCCTCGCCTTGTTGATTACCTGGAGTATCTGCAGGAGCGATCCAGTTATTACCCATACTGCTATCGGGGAAAATGCTCGTATAGAACTGGGCAGCTTGGCGCGCCTGGCCATCAAACCAAAGGCAAGTTGTAAGTTTCATGTACCAATTCTGGCACCAGCCAGAGGGAATAGGAATGTCAGCCTGAAGGTTACAATAGGAACATAACTAAATAGTAGTGGTTACCTTTCCAGTAATCTCCAAGTAAAAACTTGGGGGTGAACGGTTTCGACTTTGGTAGTCGAAATGGGAGAAGCGAGCCGAGAATGTTGGTCATCTCGTAAACGTCCAGCAAAAACAATAAGTGCCAAATCTAATAGCACTGATTTCGCCCTAGCTGCATAAGCTAGCCTCGAAATCCGCGAGACTAGGGGCGTTCCTGCTCTAGATCCTCGCGTCATTTAGGGAACTTACCAACGGAACCGGTCACGGGCTCTGACGGGAAATCTAACAGTGGCTGTGCCTGTCGACATCTTGTTTGCGTGAACGTCGGGGCAGAGAAAAGCTAATGCAAACTGCGCTCGGAGAATTACCAAATCTTCACCTAAGGACCCGGGTTCGATTCCCGGCACCTCCACTGCACAATCGAGTCAACTGACTCGAAACGAAACGCTAAGGCGTTTCAAACGCTTAAACAGCGACTACAAGTGCTTGCACTTAGTAGATCGCTGTTTTTGCGTTTTACAGGAAATTGTAAATTTCCTTAGTTTCGAGTCTGATTGCGAGTTCCAGGTGGAGGTTGAGCGAGCGCAGCGAGGGAACACCTCCACTGCGACGGCTCCACCCCCGTTCTTACAAATCCTTAACATTTTTGTTACCAACTCTTGGATGGGTTTCTGTCAAGATTGCACCATGCCTTCTTTTATTAAGCGACTTTTTGCCCCTGCCAATTCGTTGGAGGCGGGCAAAGCCTTGTTCCCCACTCGCATCTTTTTAGGTGCGATGTTTATTTATGCCTCATTTACAAAGTTGACTGATTCAGCCTTCTTTGATCCCGCTTCTCCAAATGGCGTCGCAAGGCAAATGCAGGCCGCTGCTGGGTCGAGCCCAATTGGCTTCTTTCTTAACCACTTGATCGAGCATGCCACTTTGGTTGGTTACGGCATTGCACTCGGGGAATTGGCGATCGGCTTAGGTTTACTCTTTGGCATTTGGAGTCGTGCTGCAGCACTCGGGTTGGCACTAGTTTCATTTAGTTTTGTACTCACGGTCAGTTGGGGAACCACGCCCTACTTCCTGAATCCTGATCTTGCCTATTTTGCAGCTGCTATTCCATTCATCATTATTGGCGACGGCGGATACAAATCAATAGAAGCTTCAATTCGTAATCGGGTTAAGCAAGAACTCGGAGTATCAAGTAGCAAGAAATTGAGTAACGCTCCACTTGAAGCGCAGATCGAGCGCCGCACTTTCGTCAAGACCAGCGCAATTGCAGGCGGACTTGGAGTAGCTGGGTTATCACTTGGCATGGTTGGCCAGAAGCCTAAGGGGACTGCAGGTCGGGTAATTTCTCCTTCTCCAAGCAGCACACCAGCTGCGACCGGCGGAAACTCTACTGGTACCAAAGTTGCTTCCATTTCGGATGTACCCGTGGGAACAGCATTTCAATTCACCGACCCAACAACGGGTGCACCAGCATATTTAATGCAGCCTGCAGCTGGCACGTTTATTGCCTACAGTGCAGTTTGCACACATCAAGGTTGCATCGTCGGGGAAAACTTAGCGAATGGCACATTCAATTGCCCATGCCATGGTGCCCAATTTGATGCCAAAACAGGAGCTCATCAAAGTGGCCCAGGCAGAGGCGATCTTACAAAGATTAATATCACTGCTTCAGGAAATGACTTACTTGCTTCTTAGTTAGAGGGAAGCGGTAGCGTCTGCTAGCCCATTTAGCAAGCGATCTATTTCTTCAGCTGTGTTGTATGGAGCCAGCCCAGCACGAATTGCGCCATCATCACCAAGTCCCAAGTGACGAGAGCATTCGATTGCATAGAAATTGCCAGCTGGGGCGTTGACTTTACGCTCTGCCAAGAATTCATAGACGCGCTCAGAATTTATTCCCGCCAAACTGAATAACTCAGTAGGTGTCTTCAGACGTGCATTGCTGTAAAGCGTTACATTAGGCATGGATTCCAAGCCTGCGCGCAACCGATGGTTAAGTATATGTTCGTGTTCATCGGCAGCAGTCTGGGAAGAAATTATCCGCTCGCGCCTGGAACCTGATCCAGGCACCATGTCGGCAATGAAGTCAACAGCCGCTGTGACGCCAGCCAACATCTCGTAAGGCAACGTGCCGAGCTCGAATCTTTCTGGGATGTCTTCAGAAGAAGGAAGTAATTTGTCTGGGTGCAGTGTTTCGAGCAGGGCAGGGGACGCTGTCATTACACCAATATGTGGGCCAAAGAATTTGTATGGTGAACAGCCGTAGAAGTCAGCACCCATAGCTTTGAAATCAACAACTGAGTGTGGGGTGTTATGTACGCCATCAACATAAAGCAGTGCACCAGCCGCATGAACAGACTTTGCAATTGCAGGGATGTCAGGTCGAGTGCCGATCAGGTTCGATGCAGCCGTGATTGCTACAAGCTTGGTGCGATCGGTAAGTACCGATTCAACATCTGAAACATCTAGGTAGCCAGTAGCTGGATCGAAATCAATCCAACGCAAGGTAGCACCTGACTTTTGGGCATAACGAACCCAAGGTCGAACGTTGGCATCATGATCCAGGCGAGAGGCAACGATTTCATCACCTGGTCCCCAGTCTTGAGCTAACGTACGTGCAATATCAAAAGTTATTTGCGTCATACTGCGCCCAAAGAAGATTCCTTCAGGCGTTGAGCCAAGTAAATCTGCCATAGCTTGACGCGCATTATCAACTGATGCCTCAGCATTACGCTCAGCCTCAGTCACCAGTGCCTGGTTTGCTAGCGGCCCAGTCATAGTCTCGAAAATGGCTTTGCCAACTGGCAGTGGCGTTTGGGTACCACCGGGTCCATCAAAGTGAGCAACCCCAGATGTTAGGGACGAAAAATGCGACCGGATTTGTGCAACATCAAATGACATGTAGCAATGTTATGGGTCTGATCGTCGGCGCTGCACACCGATATTGGCTAAGCGACTTCCGTGTGCTTTCGAACCGCCTGTAACTCCAGTCACAAAGTGGTCCCGATTTCCTGTGCCATTGCTCACATGAGGCCAGTTTTCGGCGTTTTGGGCCCTGGTGGGTTAGAAAAGCACACCAATTAGGTGCATTCTTGGTTAAATCCATTTAGACGTGCGTTGTTTCGCTAACAAGGAGTTCAAGTGACCGGTTCTAATGTTCCAGGTTTTACCGATGCACCAACCAAGAATAAGAAACTTCTTGCTTGGGTCGCCGAAGTTGCAGAACTGACTACTCCTGATCGCATCGAATGGTGTGACGGTTCCGAAGGTGAGTGGTCACGACTCACTCAAGAATTAGTTGAAGCCGGCACTCTCATTCAGTTAAATCCAGAAAAACGTCCAAACTCATTCCTCGCTCGGTCACATCCGAGTGACGTAGCTCGCGTTGAAGATCGCACTTACATTTGCTCCGTAAAAGAAGAAGACGCTGGACCAACCAACAACTGGATGGAGCCAAGCGAAATGAAGGGCATCCTGCGCCAGACTTTCAAAGGCTGCATGAAGGGTCGCACTATGTATGTGGTGCCATTCTCCATGGGTCCACTTGGTTCTGACATCAGTGAACTTGGCGTTGAATTAACGGATTCACCATATGTCGTTATCAGCATGAAGATGATGACTCGTATGGGTAAAGCAGCACTTGATCTAATCGGCGAACATGGAGACTTTGTTCCTGCACTTCACTCTGTAGGCGCACCACTTGAGCCAGGTCAAAAAGATTCAACTTGGCCATGCAGCGAAACTAAGTACATCGTTCAGTTCCCAGAAGAACGTGAAATTTGGTCGTTCGGTTCAGGTTACGGAGGAAACGCGCTACTAGGGAAGAAGTGTTTCGCACTTCGCATTGCCTCAGTTATGGCGCGAGATGAAATGTGGCTCGCTGAACACATGCTAATTCTTAAGCTGACGTCACCACAAAAGAAGTCTCACTATATCGCAGCCGCATTCCCATCAGGTTGCGGTAAGACGAACCTTGCGATGCTAGAGCCAACCATTCCAGGCTGGGAAGTTGAAACTATTGGCGATGACATCTGCTGGATGCGCCCTGGTGAAGATGGCCGTTTGTACGCGATTAATCCAGAAGCAGGATTCTTTGGCGTTGCCCCAGGCACGGGAATGCACACGAATGCAAACGCAATCAAATCACTTTATGCCAACTCACTATTCACCAACGTCGCGCTAACGGACGACGGTGATATCTGGTGGGAAGGCTTAACCGAAGAGGCGCCAGCACACTTGATCGACTGGAAAGGTAACGATTGGACTCCTGAATCCGAAGAAGTTTCCAGTCATGCCAACTCGCGCTTCACCGCACCAGCTGAGCAGTGCCCGTCCATTTCACCTGAGTGGGACAACCCAGCAGGCGTTCCAATATCTGCAATTCTTTTTGGTGGCCGTCGCGCTACCAACGTTCCGTTAGTTGCCCAGTCACGCAGTTGGAACCATGGAGTTTTCATGGGCGCAACTATTTCTTCGGAAATGACAGCCGCCGCAGTAGGTGGACTTGGCCAACTTCGTCGCGATCCATTTGCGATGCTGCCATTCTGTGGTTACAACATGGCTGATTACTGGGGCCACTGGGTAAACATGGGACGTACGTTCCCGAATGTTCCAAAGATCTTCCAGGTCAACTGGTTCCGTAAGGACGAATCTGGAAAATTTATCTGGCCAGGATTTGGCGAAAATTCTCGAGTGCTGGCTTGGGTGGTAGATCGCCTAGAAGGAAGCGCTGAAGGCGAAGATTCACCAGTTGGCCTATTGCCGCAAATGGAAGAACTTAACCTCTCTGGCCTGGAAATTAGTGAAACTGATCTTGATGCTTTATTTGAGGTTGATAAAGGCAGCTGGTTGGCTGAATGTGAACTCACCGATGAATATTTCGCCCAGTTTGATGGTCGCGTCCCAGCTGAACTAAATGCTGAGTTAGCCGATCTAAAGCAGCGCCTGAACCGCCTACCTGCTTAATTTGTTAGGGTAGCCACATGGCTGACGAAGATTTTCGCACTGAAGGTGGAGTGCTTGTAGACGAACGCGTCGAAGAGCAAACCGAAGCAGGAGATCACGAGCGGTTCGCGCATTATGTGCGAAAAGACAAAATCGTTGAAAGTGCGGTCCTTGGAGCGCCAGTCGTTGCGCTCTGTGGAAAAGTTTGGGTGCCAAGTCGAGATCCAGGCAAGTTCCCGGTCTGCCCGGAGTGCAAAGAGATTTTCGAAGGTATGCCAAGTGGTGGAGACGGCGGCGACCACAAAGAATGACCGGGTCACCTTGGGCACCGGAGTATCGGCGCCTCAGTACGGGAATCGTTGCGCTAGTTAGCGTCTTTGGATTCGAAGGCATTGCGATTGGAACTGTAATGCCGGTGGCAGCAGCTGATCTAAACGCAATTAGCAATTATTCGGTTGCATTCACAAGTTTCACGATGGCATCGATACTCGGCATGACAATTGCTGGCCTTTGGGCTAACCACCTTGGGTTGGCGCGAGTTGCGATGCTTGCGGTCGTTTTTCTGGGTGCTGGCTCAATTATTGCGGGACTAGCAGAAACTCTTACAGTCTTGACGGCTGGTCGAGCAATTCAAGGCCTGGGAATGGGAATTGATTTAGTAACCATGTACGTGATTATCGGGCGCATGTATCCGGATGCAATTCGAGGAAAAGCATTAGGCATGCTCGCTGGTGCGTGGGTAGTCCCAGGTTTAATTGGTCCGGGATTAGCTGGCTTACTTGTTGAGTATGCATCGTGGCGAATGGCATTTTGGATCGTGCCAGTACTTTTACTTGGGCCGGTGTTTCTGCTCGTGCCGATTCTCCGAACCCTGCCAGATACCGGCGCACCCCTTAGAACTGATGCTCGAATTCAAATCATTTCAGTACTGATTGCGATCTTGGCGCTTTCCCTGTTTCAGTTCGCGGCTTCGCATGCTGGAAAATGGGAATGGTCACAAATAATTCCAGTCGTACTTGGCTCAATCGCCGGCCTTGTTTGGGCAATTCAACATTTGATGCCTAAGGGCTATCTTCGAATGGCTCCAGGAATACCTTCGGTAATTGGCATGCGTGGAGTTTTGGCTGGCGCATACTTTGCGGCTGAAGTTTTTGTGCCACTAGCACTTCAAGAAATGCGCGGGGTACCAGTAGCACTTTCGGGAGGCGTCTTAACGGCAGCAACCATTTTTTGGTTTGCTGGATCCTGGCTACAAGGAAGTCACAAGCTTAAGATTTCTAAAGACGCGATCTTAACTATTGGATCGCTATGCGGCGGGATCGGTATCGCAGTCATTCCGCTTGCTGTTTTTGTACCGGAAAGTAAATATGTTGCGGCGTTCCTTGCCAGCGTAGTTTGGGGGATCTGTGCCTTTGGGATCGGATTATGTTTTCCAACTCTTGGTGGCCTCGTGCTTGAAATGTCGCCAGAGGCGGAGCACCCAAAGCTCAGCGCATCACTGCAAATGTCAGACTCGTTCGGAACAATTATTATTACGGCGATCGCCGGCAGCATACTTTCGGCAGCAAGTTTTGATGGCAATCTTAGCCATGCCACTTTTACCAAAATGTGGGTGATTTGTGCGATTTTTGCGCTTTTTTCGGTGGCGTTCGTCCGTCAAATCCACCGAAATGCGGTAATTGCCCGTTAATCTCGATTCAAAGACCCAAAGTTTGGGCTAAAAACGGGAGAAATAAATGTCAACGAACACTATGGCGCCAGAAGAAGCAATCGGCGCAATTGGTAAAAAGTGGTGGTTACTACTTCTACTAGGTGCACTTTCCATCGTTGCTGGTATCGCAGCACTTAACAACCCAATCTCTGCAACTGCAACTTTGATCATGTTCTTTGGTCTGTGGCTGTTTGTTAGCGGTATTGGATCAATCGTCCGCGCATTCGGCGCTGAATCCGAAGGTGCCGGCAAGACCATGATGATCATCAGCGGATTCCTGTCTGTTGCGCTTGCGGTTATTTTCTTCAACGGCGGCATCATCGACAAAGTCCAGCTAGCTTCAATCTTCATGGGTATCACATTCATGTTCCGCGGTATGGCTGAACTAATGATGGGTATCGCTTCGAAGGGTCAAGCTGGCCGTGGCTGGGCCATCTTCATGGGCATCATCACGCTTATTGCTGGTGTTGTCACGATTAACAACCCAGTGGCCTCACTTGTAACTGTTACCCAGATCATCTCGTTCTTCCTAATCATCCTTGGTGTGATGGAAGTTGTATCTTCGTTCCAGCTTAAGAAGCTAGCTAGTTAATTTGAACTAAATCAAAAGGGGTGGGCATTAGCCCACCCCTTTTGCATGTCTTGATTTGTCGCTTTGTCGTGAGACACTTTAAGTGTGAGTGTGGCACCAGTTGAAGAGATTAGTACGGATCTTTTAACAGATCGACCTTGGATTACCTTGGTATGGAATGACCCAATCAATTTAATGACGTATGTTACCTACGTATTCCAGTCCTATTTTGGTTACGACAAACCAAAGGCTGAGAAGTTAATGCTTGACGTACACGAGCGAGGAAGGGCCGTCGTTAGTTCCGGAACGCGCGAAGAGATGGAACGAGATGTTGCTGGCATGCACTCGTATGGCCTATGGGCGACCTTGCAAAAGGATGACTGAATGTTTAAACGCTCGCTAACTGGAAGAATTATATTGAAGCTGGAGACAGCAGAGAAAGTTGTGCTTGGACAACTCTTTGACCAAATGGATGAGCTTCTAGATACTGAAATTGAGCCCCTAAGTGAAGATCCACTAGCCCGTTTAATAAACCTAGATGGTCCAACTGAAATTTCATCAGATCCAGCCGTAGCTCGACTATTCCCAAATGGGTACTCCAGCGATGACCACGCAAGTGCTGACTTCCGACGCTACACCGAACAAGATTTGCGGCAAGAAAAACTCGATGCATTAACCAGTTCCCGAGCAACCTTGGAGCGCGAAGAAATGAAGTCTGCGTTAACTGCAGATCAAGCCCAGGCCTGGCTAAGGTCCTTAAATGATTTACGACTAGTTTTGGGTACTCGCCTTGGCGTTGGTGAAGATTTTGATGAAGATTCAGACGACCCGGGTTACCATCTTTACAGTTATTTAACTTATTTGCAGGGCACGCTGATCGATTGTCTTACGTAAATTTGACATAAAAATACCCCGACCGATTGGTCGGGGTATTTTTATTTAGTAATTTAGTGAATACCTTCGGCTGCTGCATATGAAGAATCATCTGCAGCACTCTTTAGGCGAGCGATCTTGTAAATTGTCAAGCCAAATAGACACTTGGCAAGTACGTCTGCAACGGTGTAGCCAATTTGGCGCCCAACGAATGCAGATGCTCCATCAAGACCCAAAACTGGCATCAAGTAGGAGATTGGGTAAACGCCCCAGGTAGCAATAAGAAGCAGACGCAAGCGCTTTACGGTTGCGGATACTTCAGCTGGCTGCTTGTCAAGGGACTTGGTTAGCTCTACGAACAATACGTAAAGAATGAAGAGGAATGGAATTGTGGAAAGTGCGCCCCACAACATCTTCGGACCGTTTTCAGCAGCAACTTCACCTGGGTAACCAAGGATGATCATCAATGCTGAAGCTGGAACTAGACGAGAAACAAGTGATTTGCGTTCCGCAGTTGGAAGTGCAAGTACTGCAATTGTCTCAAGTAGCAATAGTGGAACAGTTAGTAACCAGTCCACGTAACGGTAAGCCTCGTTGAATGTTCCGGCGCCGCCGTGAGCTGCAACGAAAGAATCAAATATGCGCCAGTAGTGGTAAAGCGCGATTAAGGTTACTGTTCCTGAAATTGCAATTGCCTGGCGGTACTTTGGAAGTACCCGCGCCTGGCTGATGTACAAATAAACAGTTGTTGCAAGCATTGATGCAAAGCCCAATGAAAGCACGTTGTATACCGCAGAATATTGAGTTGCGGTAAGGGTTGTAACGTCATAGATTCCATCCATGAAGTTTGGTACTCCTTAAATAAGGAGTTGCCGAGTCAACTCAGTTAGGCGACTGTCGAGACAGTCAGGTCGTGCGATTCCCATGTTCCTCTCATACAATGGGTTCAGCAACCGCAACACCCAAAAATTTAGTTTAATATTTAGTTGAAATTACTTTACGAATTGGCGAAAATGCTTAAAATTCAGCAAAAATTTATTGACCAAATAGTTCAGCACGCTCGCTCGGATCACCCAGATGAAGCATGTGGCGTGATTGCAGGACCAGCCGGCTCAGATCTTCCTAATCGCTTCATCCCAATGATAAATTCGGCACGGTCGCCTACTTTCTATGAGTTTGATTCAGCTGACCTACTAAAGCTTTATCGCGAATTTGACGCTAATGACGAAGATCCAGTGGTTATTTACCACTCGCACACAGCTACCGAGGCATATCCGTCACGCACAGATGTCGCCTATGCATCCGAACCGTTCGCACATTACGTTTTGGTTTCAACTCGGGAAACTGGAACCGAAGACGGACCTTTTGAGCTGAGGTCATTTCGCATTGTTGACGGGATAGTGACAGAAGAAGAAATTTTAATTTCTTAAGCCCAAAGTTGTCCGTCAAGAGCATCGGATGCCTCATCAAGTGAGCCTTCGTAGGCTCCGGTCGACAAGTACTTCCAGCCACCGTCACAAACTATGAATGCAATGTCTGCTTTTTCTCCGGCCTTAACTGCTTTCGTAGCCATGCCTAGTGCAGCATGCAGAATTGCTCCTGTTGAAATTCCAGCGAAGATACCTTCAAAGTTCAAAAGCTCTCGAGTTCGTGCAATTGCTTCTTTCGGGCCCACCGAAAATCGGGTAGTTAAAACAGACTCATCATAAAGTTCAGGGATGAAACCTTCATCAAGGTTGCGTAGGCCATATACGAGTTCGCCATACCGAGGTTCGGCAGCAACTATTGCTACATCCGGTTTATGCTCCCGCAAGTACCTTCCAGCACCCATCAAAGTTCCAGTAGTACCAAGTCCGGCAACAAAGTGAGTGATGCTTGGTAAGTCTGCCAAAATTTCTGGACCGGTACCACGGTAGTGCGCTTCGGCATTTGCCTTGTTTCCATATTGGTAGAGCATGACCCAACTTGGATTCTCTGCCGCAAGTGCCTTTGCGACTCGTACTGCTTCGTTCGACCCACCAGCAGCAGGGGAGTACCTGACTTCGGCGCCCCACATATTTAAAAGCTGAGTCCTTTCGGGCGATGTGTTTTCGGGCATAACGCAAATGAGTTTGTAGCCTTTAAGGCGGGAAGCCATGGCAAGGGAAATTCCAGTATTGCCACTTGTCGGTTCCAGAATTGTGCAACCTGGGGTAAGCGAACCATCAGCTTCAGCTGCTTCAATCATTGCTAAAGCTGCACGGTCCTTGATCGAGCCAGTTGGATTCCGATCTTCTAGTTTTGCCCAGAGGCGCACATCATTTGATGGCGATAGATTGGGAAGGCCCACCAAGGGGGTATTTCCTACTGATTCAAGTAGTGAGTTGAAGCGCATCGGTTAGTCAGCCGCCAGCAACAGCGGGAAGAACGGTAACTGCATCGCCATCCACGATAGAGGCTTCTAAACTTCCTTTAAAGCGGACATCTTCATCGTTTATGTAGATGTTCACAAATCGACGAAGGACGCCATCTTCAATTAATCGCCCTGCTATGCCAGGAAATTGCGTATCCAGGTCTGAGATCAATTCGCGCAGATTCGATCCAGCCCCCTGAACTGATCGGGCATTGTTTGTATAGCTGCGCAGAATGGTTGGAATGCTTACGTCGACAGACATGGGTTTCGCTTTCAAATTTTTGAGTATGACTTAATTGTAAATGAATCGTCCAAATTGTTTACTTTGATAATTGATGCTAACCATTTATTTAAGACAATGTGGAATAAGGATTACTAGTTGCAATACATTTGCAACTAGTCTGCTGAAGCAAACCAAGCCCTGACGCTAGGTGAAAGCAAGCAGGCGTACGCAATCAGGTTTATCAAAATTGTGACGATACCCCCAGGCAACCTAAAAAATCCAAAAGCTATGTTAATTAGCAAAAGCACTTGAAGTATTAGTGGTAAATAAGGTGTTCGGTTTAGGGCTAGAGAGATAAACCAAAAGTAAAACAATCCCAAAATCATGCATAGTAGGCCGCTAATTAACAGGAACCAAGGCGGGAGTTCAACACTCGAGGAGTTAGCTGTTGGCACCTTACCTAGGGCCAGCCAGACACCTAGCCCAATGAAAGAGGTGCCACCTAATCCTGCAAGCAAGCAAAGGACTATTACGTTTCTCGGTGGCTTGGCAATTTTGCTCACTTGGTCAGATTACTCTTAAGTTGTGAATGATCATCCGATTGGCGTTATGGATTCTGGCGTTGGTGGCCTAACTGTTGTGCGCTCGATTCTGGATCAATTACCCCATGAGCCTGTTATTTATGTCGGTGATACCGCAAACGGACCATATGGACCCAAACCAATTGCCCAGGTACGAGAACTAGCCCTTGATGTTTTGGATCGACTTGTAGAACTTGACGTAAAGATGCTTGTAATCGCCTGTAACTCCGCGAGCGCTGCAATGTTGCGTGATGCCAGAGAAAGATATTCGATTCCGGTAATTGAAGTTATTCAGCCTGCAGTGCGACGAGCAGTGGGTGCGTCAAAGTCTGGTCGCATTGGAGTTATCGGAACTGACGCGACGGTCAACAGCGGCGCTTATGATGACGCATTTGCTGCAGCCCCACACATAGAAGTGATTAGTCAAGCCTGTCCAAAATTTGTTGAGTTTGTAGAAGCAGGTATTACAAATGGTGAAAAGTTAACCGAAGTAGCTCGCGGATACTTGCAACCGATACTGGATGCAGATGTCGATACTTTGGTGCTTGGCTGCACACACTACCCACTTCTAACTGGCGTAATTTCGATGCTCGCTGGAGACAACGTGACACTGGTTTCTAGTGCCGAAGAAACTGCCAAAGATGTTTATCGCACTTTGGTAGAAGAGAATTTACTTCGCGATGCATCGCTACCAGAACCGAAGCATCAATTCCTAGCAACTGGAAAGTCCTTTACTGGCCTTGCTCGCAGATTTCTTGGCCCAGAAGTTTTAGAAGTGGTTTCTATCTAGTCTCAATTGGTATTGCAATAGAGTCAGAGATGTGAATCTTAGATCTGATGGTCGCACTGCTGACCAACTTCGTAATGTTAGTTTCAGCCGCCAGTGGCTTGATCATGCCGAAGGAAGCGTACTCGTTGAGTTTGGAGCTACGCGAGTGCTTTGCGCGGTTTCTTTCACCGAAGGCGTACCGCGTTGGAAGAAGGGCAGTGGCGAAGGTTGGCTCACAGCTGAATACTCAATGTTGCCTAGAGCCACGCATACCCGCAATGATCGGGAAAGCGTAAAAGGCAAACTTGGGGGTCGTACCCATGAAATCTCTCGCCTTATTGGCCGAAGTTTGAGATCAGTTATCGACTTATCGTCTTTGGGTGAAAACACAATTATGATCGACTGCGATGTCCTGCAGGCGGATGGCGGTACCCGCACCGCAGCAATTACTGGTGCATATGTTGCGGTGGCCGACGCCGTTTCCTGGGCACGTTCGCAAGGCTTAGTTAAAAAAGATGCAATTGTGCTTCGCGACTCCGTTGCTGCAGTTTCCGTGGGAATTGTCGATGGCAAGCCATGCCTCGATCTGCACTATGACGACGATGTTCGTGCCGATACCGACATGAATGTTGTCATGACTGGTTCTGGAGCGTTTGTAGAAGTGCAGGGAACAGCGGAACGGGAACCATTTGATAGAGGTCTATTAAATGAGTTACTTGATCTCGCCACAATCGGTTGCGTCGAACTAACTGGAATGCAATCACAGGCCCTTGCTAAGGAATTGAGCTAACTAAGGTGGTTGCTCAGTTCGTGCTTGCAACTCGGAATGCTCACAAAGCAGAAGAGTTGACGCGCATTTTGGAATCTTTTGATCTAGCCGTGGAATTAAAACTTGTTTCAGACTTTCCAGGAGCCCCTGAGGTGGAAGAAACTGAAGATTCATTTTCAGGAAATGCACTGTTAAAAGCACGGGCACTTTGTAGGTTCACTGGGCTGCCGGCGATTGCCGATGACTCCGGAATTTGTGTAGATGCTTTAGGTGGAAATCCAGGCGTACTATCTGCGCGCTGGTCCGGCGCCACCGAAAATGTAGATACTTCAAATCTCGAATTGGTACTCCAGCAGACTGCAGATGTTCCTGAGGCTAAACGTGGAGCCCAATTCGTTTGCGCAGCCGTTGTAGTTTTCCCTGATGGCACCGAGTTGATTTCACAAGGAGAAATGCCAGGCAGGATTTTAATAGCGCCGCAAGGCAAAAATGGATTTGGCTATGATCCGATTTTTGTGCCAGTTGGATTTACTAAAACTACGGCAGAGATGACTTCAGCTGAGAAAGATTCAATCAGTCATCGCGGAATTGCACTGAGAAATTTAGCGGAACAACTCAAGGGGAAGTAATGGAATCAACGCAAGGTCGTAGGTCACTTTCAACTGGCCGAGTTGTATTCATTGTTATTGCAGCTGCCGCGCCGATGGCGGCGATGGTGGGAAACGTCCCGATCGGATTAATGTATGGAAATGGAGCGGCACTTCCAGTCGCGTTTGTGATCGCCCTTGGAGTACTTCTGTGTTTCTCAATTGGGTACGCGCAAATGAGTCGCAGAGTTGTAAATTCTGGTGCTTTCTACACCTATGTAGCTCGAGCACTCGGTAAGCCGTTAGGAGTAGGAGCTGCTTACGTAGCGCTTACTGCATACACCGCGATGGCGATCGGCTTATCTGGCGGCTTTGGCTACTTCATGGAACAGCTGGTAGTTGGAGCAGGTGGACCAGACATCTCTTGGTTCGTATTTACCGGAATTGGCATTGTGGTTGTAGGGCTTCTCGGATTCCGCAGCATTGACTTATCTTCCAAAGTACTTGGCGTATTGATGGTTGCAGAGTTTGCAACTCTCACTTTGTTCGCTTTCCTGGTAATCGGATCAAAGCAATTGAGCGCTTTCCCGCTTGAATCTTTCAGCAGAGGTGAAATTACCTCAGGTCCAATCGGAATTGCCCTGATCATTGCTTTTACAAGCTTCATTGGCTTTGAATCGGCTGCGCTTTATGGCGAGGAAACTAAGGATCCAGAACGAAGCATTCCGAAAGCTACATACATCGCTGTGTCGACCGTCGGAGTCTTTTATATTTTTATTAGCTGGGTCATTGTGGGAGCAGCTGGCGCAGCAAACGTGCGTGCAGATGCTGCAGCTGGTGGTGGGGAATTTGTCCTTAATTTGATAAACCAGTACGGCGGTGAGCTCACATACAGTGTTGCAGCGGTATTTCTTTGCACTAGCGTTCTGGCAAGTTATTCAGCATTGCACAATGCTGCAAGCCGCTATTTGTTCGCGCTAGGGCGAGAGTCCATCATGCCCCAAATATTTGGTAAGTATCATCCTGAATTTTTCAGCCCACACATTGCCAGCATTGCCGTCACTTCAGTTACTACCCTGATTGCCACAGGATTTGCAATTAGTGGCGTTGATCCATACAAAACTTTTGCAGCGAGTTTTATTGGCATGGGAACGCTTGGTATTGTGGCCCTACAGGCTGCTGCATCATTGTCTGTGGTTGCGTTTTTCCGAAAGCGCCGTGATGGAAAAATCTGGCAAACAACAATTGCACCCTTAATCGGATTCCTTGGGCTCACTAGTGCATTCTTCTTAGCGGCAACCAATTATGAAATCTTGACGGGTACAAATAACCAGCTGGTCAATGTAGCACCATATTCACTTTTGCTAGTTGGGCTGA
Source organism: Actinomycetota bacterium (assembly GCA_947452765.1). Classification (GTDB taxonomy): domain Bacteria; phylum Actinomycetota; class Actinomycetes; order S36-B12; family UBA5976; genus UBA5976. The sequence continues at coordinate 145,218 of CANGDR010000001.1, forward strand.
TCGGTGTCATTAAGGGGCTACAGCTTCGCAAGAAGCAACCTGCAATTTATGCCCGACTCGCTTCCTCGCAGCTTCGGGGTAAGCGCCGAACAACTGAGGATCATCCAAAAATTAATTACACCCGAACTTATTGCTTAGTTGGCGCCGGCCCAGCCGGACTAGTTATGGCACGAGCGCTAACCCATGAGGGAGTTAACTTTGAATGGTACGAGCGCCACAGTGATGTCGGTGGAATTTGGGATGTAGAAAATCCGGGATCACCAATGTACGAGAGCGCACATTTCATTAGCTCTAAGTACACAAGTGGGTTCATTGGTCACCCAATGCCAACGAGCTACCCGGACTATCCGACGTGGCGGCAAATTCGTGATTACATTCGCAGCTTTGCCAGGACTTTTGGATTAATAGAAAAGGTTCAACTAAATACCGCCTTGGTGCGATCGACCCCTATTTCGAATGACCGTTGGGAAGTCGAGCTTTCCAACGGAACAGTGCGAGAGTTTGACGGGCTAATCGTTGCAACTGGAACTAACTGGCATGCGAATATTCCAGAATTCGAAGGTGTCAAAGAATTTAAAGGGACCATTTCCCATTCTGTGGAATTCAAGGATGGCGAAGACTTAAAAGGTAAGCGTGTTCTAGTTGTTGGAGCGGGAAATTCGGGAGTCGATATTGCCTGTGATGCTGCGCGAAATGCGGAAACTGCTTTCTTGTCGGTTCGACGCGGATATCGTTACATCCCTAAACATATTTTCGGTCTGCCAACTGATGCATTGCTGTCTGGATTAATTGATCCACCCAAGGGCGTCTCACTTGGCGGGGATGCCAACAAGCTCATTGATACATTGGTTGGGGACCTAACGCGACTAGGTTTGCCTGCCCCAGACCACGATGTTTTGTCTAGTCACCCAATTATGAATACCCAAGTGCTGCATCATTTGGCCCACGGAGATTTGATTGCAAAGTCCGACATTGAGCGCTTTACTCAGAGCGGCGTCGATTTCACTGATGGTTCGCACGAAGATATTGACCAGGTGATTTTGGCAACTGGCTATAACTACTCGGTACCGTTCCTAGATCCAAGTGCGGTGAATTGGACTAATGGCAGACCAGATCTTTATTTGCGACTATTTTCTAGGCAGTCACCAACGTTATTCTTCATCGGCTTCGCAGAATTTGCAGATGCAGCCTACAAAAGGTTTGAGGATATGGCGCAGTTGATTTTGATGGACATCAGGATGCGGGAAACTGGCGAACATTTTCCTGAATGGTCCGAAATGAAACGATCTGACAATCCTGATCTCTCGGGTGGACACGATTACATCGAAAGTAATCGCCACACCAACTACATTGATGTCACAACTTATCGTGAGTATTTATCCCAGTTAACGGATCAGTTTGAGTTCACGACGGTGGATGATGGAACTTATGCGGAAATGATTCGCAATTAGCTAGTCGTCTTCGGTAAGAACCCAAGTGTCGCCAACTTGTCGAGCGATTCCTCGTTTCTCAAGATCTTTTAGATATTTAACGTGCCCTCGGTTGCCACGACCCCGGAAGAGCGGCATCAATTTTGGCAAAGCGTTTGGAGCGAGCATCGCGCCACGTACCAACCAAGATTCACTTGGCTTTGGATAGCGCTCGAATTTTGGTTTATCCAGCATCTTGTTGAAGCTTTTAACAACTGCATCTGTTTTTTGTGGCGGATCCATAAACTGCAATGAATTGCCACCTTCGACTGCCTCTCGGTGCAACATCGGAGTGTCTGTGGCAGACGGCATTACGGCTCCCATAGTGATGCCTTTAGCGGCAAGGTCCATACCAATCGAAAGTATCGCGCCGCGTAAACCGAATTTAGACGCCGTATACATAGGCGTTTCACCAAGCGGAAAAATGCCTCCGAGTGAAACGGTAGCGATAACTCTCGGATCCTTGGATTTATGAAGCAATGGGATCGCTTGGCGAATTAGCACGAGCGGGGAAACCAAGTTGATGTCGAGTTCGAGCTCGATACTTTCGACCGATCGTACGTCAAATCGATCTGTAGTAGTGATTGCCGCATTGGGAATTAAGACATCGATTCGGCCATACTTATTTTCAATTTCCTGAATTACAGACTTTATTATTTGCCGATCAGTTAAGTCTCCTGAAAGCGCAGTGTGACTTCCAGCTGGCAAACTTGAAACCAGTGCTTCGACCCGTTCTTTATTTAGATCTATGGCAACGATGTTTGCGCCTTTTTTTGCAAAGTCGCGAGCCAGGTGCGAGCCGATACCGCCAGCTCCACCAGTAATTACAATTACTTGATCTTTAAAGTCATAAACCATTCATTTATTCTGCTCTGCTAAATCTTGTTTGTCAGGCTTCTGTCAGGCAAATAAAAAAAGGAACCGATAATCGGTTCCTAATTGTTAATGGTGCGGGAGGGGGGACTTGAACCCCCACACCCGAAGGCGCCAGATCCTAAATCTGGTGCGTCTGCCAATTCCGCCACTCCCGCACGTGGGCTCTATTCTGTCAGGCAAATCGCTTAATTTCATAATCGAGTTTCAGGGGGGATCTCATTCGCTCGGCATTAATTCTTCGATTGCAAGTTCTGTTAGGTGCGGAGACTTTCCCAAGACAAAGAAGCCAATTGCCATGACGCCAGCCGCTAGCCCAGCAATAGTCATAGGAGCGGATCCTGATCCCTTCCCAGCGCCCCATAGCGCACCTGCCCAGAGTCCAGCGAACAAAATGGCAAAGCCTGAGAGTGATTGAAAAACCCCTTGTGCGCGACCGTGGGACTGCTTTGGAACCACGGATGAAACCATAGATTTTCCGATGCCATCGGTCAGGGCTGGGAAGAATCCGTAGAGTGCTACAACTAGGTACATCAAAATTCCCGGCCTAGAAAGCTGGCCCAGGGTTACATAGCTAACAGCAAAAGCCGCCAATCCAATTGCATAAATTTTATGCGGCGAGATGTTCTCAGCCAGAATTCCTGCTGGGTATGCGGCCAGTGTGTACACGATATTAAAAGCGATGTATGCAAGCACTACATGTGTGGTGGATGTACCTAATTGGAATAGCCGAAGCAGCAGCAAGGTATCCGGCAAATTAGTTAGCGCGAAAAGTATGAAAGGCACGGAGGTTGCCCAAAAGGAATTTGGTAACTTCAGTTTTGTTGTTAGCGATTTCGGGTTTTCTGTCCGAGGCTGCTTTACTTCTTTGATAAAAAATGTCAGTCCAATTGATAAAACGGCGGGAACTATTGCCCACCACATCACAGCACGGATATTTCCATTCAGTACGGATAGTCCAATTAGAGCTATAACGGGGCCAATTACAGCGCCTAATGTATCTGCACTCCGATGAAAACCGTACGCGCGAGAGTAATGTTCTGGCTCCACACTATTCGTGATCATGGCGTCTCTTGGTGCCGAACGGATTCCTTTACCAAGCCGATCTATAACTCGGCCAAGCAACACAGTTGGCCAGATCACCGATGAAGCTACGAGAATCTTGCCAACCCCAGCTAATCCGTATCCAGCGGTTATGAACTGTTTGCGCCCTCTGGAATCTGAGGCTTTGCCGGCAAAGTATTTTGAAACCCCCATAGCAACTTCCGCACAGCCTTCAACTGCACCCAAGACAATTGCAGGTGCAACCAAAACTCCAGTTAGAAAAAGTGGCATTAGGGGATACATGATTTCGCTAGCAGCATCTTGCATTAGTGAAATCAAACTAAGAACAATTAAGTTTCGCGTGAGCCAAATACTTTTTGGTTTCATGACAAAGCAGCCTTAAGTTCATTGCAAAGTTTGGCTGAACAATCAGAATCCATATCCCTAATGGTATGGCAAATAAAAACTTCTACTTAGTTGCTTTGGACTTATTCTCATCAATCACAAAAGCGTTACCTATTGGGCCTAGCTCTATGCCTGCAGCCACATGGTCAACTTTTTCGCCTCGCTCTAACTGCGCCATGTGCGCCTTTTGGTGCCAGCGCTCCTCGATGTTGCCGAATCTCCAAATTGAAAGCGCTGCAATCCAAACCAAAGCGAAGACAGCAACAATTATGTAACCAGCCGAGTTCAAATCAAAAGAATTCGCATAATCCCAAAACCAGCCGGTTAGAGACAGTTGCTCAGAAATAACTTGGCAAATCTCAAGTCCACCAACAAAGAAAGCGACTGCAACTGAAAGTCCAGTAATAACTATGTTGTAATAAACCTTTCTTACTGGTTTTGAGAAAGCCCAGCCGTATGCAAAGTTCATAAACGAGCCATCGATAGTGTCTAGCAGGCTCATGCCACCTGCGAAAAATAGTGGCAGGCTAATAATTGCCCACCATGGCAGTCCTGCAATAACCGAGGTTCCAGCAAGTACCAATAGCCCTACTTCGGTTGCTGTATCAAAGCCAAGTCCAAACAAAATTCCCAGCGGATACATTTTCCAAGACTTATCTATGCGCCGAGCGATTGGTCCAAAGAAACGCATCAGGAAGCCGCGAGCATCCAAATGCTTCTCTAGTTCAGCTTCGTCGTAAGTGCCTTTACGCATATCGATAAAAATCCGAACAACAGATTTGAGAACCAAGAAATTTAGCAATGCGATTAACATTAGGAATGAACCTGAAACTGTTGTTCCAATAAGTCCGGTGTAGTGGTGCAGTGAAGAATTATTGTCCTGCAGTTGGCTACCTAGAGATTTAATTCCAAAATTAAGTAAGATCGCCAGGCTCGCTACAACGGAAGAGTGTCCCAGCGAAAAAAAGAATCCAACTGCGAGCGGCCGTTGACCTTCACTCATCAACTTTCGAGTTGTGTTATCAATTGCAGAAATATGGTCTGCGTCAAAAGCGTGCCGCATACCTAGAACGTAGGCCAGCAACGCAGTTCCCCAGCCAAATAGTGAACCATCGGATAGTACGTAGTTTGATTTTGTGGCTTGGTACATCAGAATCGCACCAGCAACGTGTAGAAATAAAATAAAGCCAAACATGGCCGCCATACGACGCCATTCGTCCTTGGTTAAACGATCGCGCAGGGGAACGTTGGTTGCGGGTTCGGTTCCAGTGGTCAGTGCCATTTAGGTCTCTATTTCTTATTGCGAACTATTTGCAATAAGAATAACCCAGATCTAGGAACCTTGCAGATCGGGGCAATTTCCAGATTGTTGATTTTCGCCCAAGAAACATAGGCTTAGTGGCATGTCAGGGTCACATCAAAAAGGCGGCAAGCGGTCTGTCTCTCAAATTGAGGCAGAGTTGCAAGCAGCACGTGACCGTTTAACCAAGACTGCTGGGTCTATTTCAAATATTGCTAAGCCGGCTAAGTTGGCTGCGCGCGGGTTAGGAAAAACGTCCAGATTCTTTGTAAGTGATTCAGGTGAATTGCATCCGGTACGAGCGTTGGCCGCGGCCGTAGCAGCAATTGGGCTACTTGGCTTATTCACGCGCGATCGCGACTAATTAATCATTTATGTGATTTAGCGGCATAGCTGCCATGTGATGTCGCCGGCATAAAACTTCGTAACTAACGACTCCAGAACTACTCGCTGTGTCACCAACTGCTACCTGATCACCTTCGGTAACCATCACGCCATCCAAAGTTCTCGCATTATGCGTGCCGCGCCGCCCACACCAACAAAGTGCTTCAACTTGCAAGATCTGAATTCGATCAGCCAGTTCAAATAACCGAGCTGAGCCAGGGAATAACTCGGTTCGGAAGTCACTTGCAATCCCAAACGCAAACACATCAATATCCAAATCATCGACAATGTGAGCAAGCTGATTTATCTGATCCCGGGTATAAAACTGGGCTTCATCGCAGATCATAAAATCTAGCGGTTCTGCGGACGAATTGATTCCGAGGGCTAAGGCAAAGAAATCAGTCTCATTAGTAACTTCATTTGCTTGAACTTCTAAGCCAAGTCGGCTGGATAAGATGCCTGCCCCGGCACGGTCATTTCTAGTGAAAACCAAGCCATTTCGACCACGACTCGCATGTGTGTAATTTACTTGTGCAGCCAAAGTCGACTTACCGCAGTCCATCGTGCCTGTGAAAAAAACTAACTCAGCCATGTCTTCCCTCCTGCAGGGAAGTCTATTTCAGATCCTCCGGGTGAAGTGCATGACCGATCGCAGTCTCAATTGCATCAACTTCATTCGCACTTGCCCGACGTTGGGCTCTGCCTTGGAAAGCGCTGAGAATAAAGGCAACCAGCACTCCCATAGTTACTGCTTCAACTAAGTCGAGAAATAGAGTTGCCAAGGCAGTAGCCGGAACAATAACTAGGTGGTGCGGCGTTTCAGCAATAAGTATTTTCAGTTTTTTAAGGTCGACCATGCGCAGCGCAGTCGCTACTAAAACCCCTGCCAGTACGGAAAGTGGGATTTTGGAAACCAAACTACTTGCCAGTCCAACACAAATCAACAGGATAACGGAGTGACTTATTGCCGCCAGGCGACTTTGTGCACCACTTCGAACGTTAACTGCAGTTCGGGCAATTGCGGCGGTAGCCGGAACTCCGCCAAATAGGGGAGCAATCAAATTGGCAGCAGTTTGCCCGAGTAATTCTTGATGTGGATTATGTGGGGTTAAGTCAGCCATTGAATCTGCAACCGATGCGCAAAGTAAACCTTCGATTGCAGCGAGCCCAGCTACGGAAAGCGCTGGAATTAATAACGGGCCAAGTTTGAGATTTGTAAAGTCGGGTAGACCCAACCAACTTAAGTGCGAAGGAATTGCTCCAACAGTTGCAACGTCTAGTTTGAAATAGACCGTGACGCAAGTTGCAAGTGCGACAGAGATAATGCTGGCCGGGAAAGTGGGCCTAATGCGAGACATCATGAAAATAAACGCAACACTAAAAAAGGTAATCGCAATATTTGGATAGACAGGATTAGCGATCCAAGCTCGGATGGCATCAATTGCGGACAAGACAACTGACGAACCTTTACTTTTTATCCCAAGCGCCATCGGGATTTGTTGCAAACCAATTAAAAGCGCAATACCAAGCGTGAAACCTTCTATGACACTGGCTGGGATGTAACGCATCGCACTTGCTGCGCCACTAAACGTCATTACCAAAAGAATGAGTCCGGCAAAAAAGCCCACTGCAAAAACGGATTCTGCGCCATATTTAGCGGCAATGGGAATTAAAACAACTGTCATTGCCCCCGTAGGTCCACTAACTTGCACTCGGCTTCCACCGAGAACGGCAGCTGCAATTCCCCCAACGATGGCTGTTGTGATGCCCGCTGCAGCTCCAACCCCAGAGCTGACGCCAAATGCCAATGCAAGTGGCAAAGCCACTACGGCAACGCTTAGGCCAGCAATGAGATCGCGTCGCGGAGAGTTAGCCATTTGGCGAAAATTTTCCCAAGTAGGGAGAGCTCGCCGAAACGTGCGTGCCAAAGGGAATCCTAAGTTGGGTGATTCTTGAAGTATTACAGCAGAATGAAGGCAATTGACGTAGTTCGAGTTAGTTAGTCTTAATGCGTGAGGAAATGTAAATGAAACGCGCACGAACTAACAGAATTATCGTGCCGATTGTGTTTGCAATCACACTTGCAGGTTGCGGTACAAGGCCTGGCGCATTAAATGTCTCACCCACAGCGGCAGCAAGCTCGGTTCCGTCTGAATCGCCGGAAGTGCTAGATAGCTATACGTTTTACTACGTTGCGGATACTGCCAACGGGTTACGACTTTACAAAGAGACTCAGGCTATAAGCGCCACTGAAAATGATTTAGGCGTCGACAAAGGGCTTAATGCGTTAGTCATGCTGATTAACGGGCAACTGCCTCCGACTGATGGTAACTACCAAAACCTTTGGCGCACGGGTAGCAAAGTAAATAGCATCACGCGCGCTGGTGATGTCGCGACAGTCGACATTTCGCTTGGGCGACTGCAAGTAGGTGCCGAAGCTGAGCAACGCGCAATTGACCAGATTGTTTGGACGTTAACTGAAAACGATCCGAGCGTGAAGTCCGTTAAATTTACGGTTGACGGGAAGTCGGTTGAATCCTTAGCAGGCCATGTTGATGCAACGAAAGCATTCACCAGGGAGCCCCAGAATGAGGTGCTGGCAACAGTCTGGGTTGATCTACTTGATGGAAGTGACTTAGTCAGCCAAGTAAAGATTTTGGGAACTGCCTGTACTTTTGAAGCCAATGTCGGGTGGGAACTGTTGCAAAACTCGAAGGTGATTAAGTCGGGAGCAACGACCGCAGCCTCTGCTTGTCCAGATCGCTCCAGCTGGTCGGTAGACCTTGGCGCATTACCAGCGGGGGATTACACGTTTCGAGCGTTTGACACTTCTGCTAAAGATGGAAGTTTGATAAATGAAGACACTAAGGACTTCACGATCAATTAACTTAAATTTGAAGGCATTCTTTACAAGACCCTTACACGCTGTTTATTTCGATCAAACCAAATTTTGGTATTTTCGGGAAATGCCAAACCTGACGAGCAATTCCCGTACTGCCCGCACCATGCTAAACAAAGTTCCCGAAGTAACTTTGTTCTTTTGGCTTATCAAAATCATGGCAACGACAGTGGGTGAAACTTTTGCCGACTATCAAAATGTAACCCTCGGGTTTGGCCTTTCCAAGACATCCGTTGTGATGACCGTGCTACTTCTTGTGGCACTTGCCGTGCAATTTATAACGCGTAAGTACATTCCAGTCTCGTATTGGCTTACCGTAGTTTTGATTAGTGTCGTTGGAACCCTAATTACCGATAACTTAACGGACAACCTTGGATTACCACTTCAGACCGCAACAATAATTTTCGCGATTGCCTTGGCAGTAGTTTTTGCAATCTGGTTTGCTTCAGAAAAGACGCTATCGATTCACTCCATTGTCACGACTCGCCGCGAGATTTTCTATTGGCTCGCAATCCTTTTCACATTTGCCTTAGGTACTGCGGCTGGAGATCTGTTTTCGGAAACCTACCAACTGGGATACGGATTATCGGCCCTTATCTTTGGCGCACTCATCGCAGTGGTAGCTATCGCAAGATTTGGATTTAAAGCCAGCGAAGTTACAACTTTTTGGGCAGCTTATATTTTGACTCGACCACTTGGTGCCTCGATAGGTGACTACATGTCACAGTCGAAGGACGATAGTGGAATCGGACTGGGAACAACAACTACCAGCGCGATTTTCCTCGTGCTCATCGTAATTTTGGTTGGGTACCTGGCAGTCACCAGAGCTGACGCAACTGAAAAGAAACTAGGCGAGACAGCAAACTAAAAACTTGTGGTGCGGGCTATGTGGTTCAATAGCCCGCACCATAGGAATTTAAAAGTTTCTAACGCATTACAAATGGATCTGAGATCGGTGCTTCGGACGTATTAATCCAAACTGACTTGGTTCGGGTGTAATCCAGTATTGATTCTGCGCCAGCTTCGCGACCAGTGCCACTTTGACCGTAGCCACCAAATGGCACAAGCGGTGAAATCATTCGGTAAGTGTTAACCCAAACAATTCCAGCTCGAATTGAACGTACAAATCGATGAGCCCGACCTAAGTTTTGCGTGAATACTCCGGATGCCAGTCCGTATTCACTGTCATTAGCCAGGAGCAATGCTTCGGCATCATCTTTAAATTTCAAAACACTTAATACTGGACCAAAAATCTCTTCGGCAACGCACGCGGTTGAACTGATTTCACAATCCAAAATGGTTGGTTCGTAGTAAAAACCGGCCTCGAATTCGGCAGGTGATTTTCCACCTGTTAGAAGTTTCGCGCCAGAAGCAACACTTCGCGTCACAACGTCGTTGACATGATCAAGTTGACGTTGGGTGGCTAGCGGACCCATTTCTGTTTCTAGGTCTTGTGGATCGCCGATCTTAATTCGCTGTGCTTTTGAAACCAAAATTTCCATGAGTTTCGCGTGCACACTTTCATGAACTATTAAGCGTGAACCTGCAACACAGCTCTGACCAGTGGCAGCAAAAATTCCCGACACGATGGCGTTAGCGGCGCTTTCTAAATCTGCGTCTTCAAATACCAGTACTGGTGATTTGCCACCGAGTTCAAGTGAGACTAGCGCCAAGTTTTGTGCTGAATTTTCCACAATCCGGCGCGCAGTTGATGGCCCACCAGTGAATGCAATTCTCGAAACTAATCGGTGACTCGTTAGCGCCTTGCCACAAGTTTCGCCCATGCCCGTAATTACATTGACTACGCCAGGTGGGAACCCAGCTTCGTTAATAAGTTGGGCAAGTTTAAGAAGTGGTGCCGGACCATCCTCAGATGCTTTTAAAACAACGGTGCAGCCCGCAGCAAGGGCTGGAGCTAGTTTGACTGCACTTAAAAAGATTTGGGAATTCCACGGAACTATTGCGGCAACCACGCCAATTGGTTCGCGGCGAGTGTATGCCTCCATGTCTGGCTTATCTACATCAAAGTGGGCGCCCTGTACTTTGTCAGCCAGCCCAGCAAAGTATCGATAGTAATCTGCGATGTAGAGAATCACTGCTTTCGTTTCGCGGCGGATCTTGCCAGTATCTTTAGTTTCCAGTTCTGCCAATGCATCAGCATTGGACGCAACTAGGTCAGCAAGTTTGTAAAGTAATTTTCCGCGTTGCGTCGCAGTTAAGTTAGCCCATGCTGGGTTGCTAAGTGCATTATGTGCGGCCAAAACTGCACGGTCTACATCGGCGACACTTGCGGATGGCATTAGTGCCCAGGCTTTTCCGTCGGCCGGGTTAATACTTTCGAAAGTCTCGCTGGCATCTTCGAACGAACCGTCGATGTATTGCTGGAACTTTTCAAGTGCCATTACGACTCCCGGAATTAGTTAGCGAATGCTGGCATCACTTTATCAATGAATAACTTAAGGCTCTTATGCTTTTGCTCATAAGTCATTGCGCTATCTAGCCAAATACTGAATTGGTCGTAGCCAAGTTCTTCAAACTTCTTTAACCTTGCAATAACTTCATCAGGTGTTCCTACCAGCAAGTTTTTGCGCAGGACCTCTGGTGAATACTGTGGCGATCCTTCATATTCCTCTGTGGTTAAGGCTTCGATTTGGGCATTAACTATGGGAGCCTCGCGCTTAAACCATTTTGTGAAATAAAGGAAGAATTTCTGCAATGCTTCAGATCCTGATTGAAGTTCTGCTTCAGTTTCTGCAACGTAGGTGTGCATTAGCAACATGACTTCAGGCCGTGGAACTTCTGGATGATTTGCAACCGCAGTATTGAATTTATTCATTAAGTCGGCGACTTCATCATCACCTATTGCAAGTGGCGTTACTTGAACATGGCAGCCCGAAGCAACGGCAAAGTCATGGGTATGGGGATCCCGAGCCGCAATCCAAATTGGCGGTCCAGGTTTTTGGATTGGAAATGGAACCGGGGTAGTACTTGGGAACTGCCAGTATTCGCCGTCATGTGTGTAGTTGCCCTTAAAGAGTCCCTGAATCGCAGGCACCAATTCACGCATTCGAAGACCGGCTTCGAGCGCTTCAAGTCCAGGCATCATGCGTTCGTACTCAAACATATACGCACCGCGGGCAATGCCAAGATCAAGTCGACCGTTACTTAGTACGTCGCACATACCGGCTTCGCCAGCTAACCGAATCGGATGCCAAAACGGGGCAATTACATTGCCAGTGCCTAGACGGATAGTCGAAGTCTTAGCTGCCAAGTAACTTAAGTTGATAAATGGGTTTGGGGCAACCGTGAAATCCATTGCATGATGTTCGCCGATCCATATGGTTTCCATACCGCCGGCTTCAGCCATCAAAGTGAACTCAGTTAGTTCGTCCAGTAGCTGTTTATGTGAAAATTCATCGCCATAACGTTCGGCATGCGCAAATAGAGAAAATTTCATGAGTCTATTCTCGCCTTAATCCGTGATCGGTGCGACGGAATTAATGAAGTCTCGTATGGCATCGCTCACATAAGTTGGCGCCGTCAAGGTCATCATGTGGCGCTCGCCCGAAAGTACTGCCCAGTGCGAATTTGGAACAAGTGCGGCCATGGCCTCAGACATGGCCGGGGTTGAATTTGGGTCAAGTTCGCCCGTGAAGAAAAGAGCCGGAACTGGTAAGTGCTGCAAACTATGTGAATGTATTTCGTCAGCGTTCGCGAAGACTTGGTATGCGGCTGCGTATCCTGCAGGGTTGACAGACTCTAAAAGTTTGCGCGCCAATTCTTCGGCATGTCCATGTGGGTGCGTTCCAGTTGTTCCAAACCAACGCTCTAAAGTCTCGGTGATGTTTACCGTCACATTTCCGTCGGCCAAATCCTGGGCACGTTTTTGAACCGCTATACGTTGCTCGGACGTGCGCTGGAAAACCGAATTCAACGCGCTAACGGATAAACAGCGTGTCGAATGGCTAGTGGCAAAATCCAAAGCAATCAAACCACCCATTGAGTGCCCGGCGAGGTGCACCTCTTCTATTTCTAGTTCGTTAAGTAAATCAAGTAGCTGGCTGGTGTAATCGGAAAGATCCAAATCGCGATTGGGTAACAGACTTTCACCGTGACCCCACATGTCGTAAGTCAGGATTTCGAAGTGGGTATCAAGTTCAGCTATCTCTGGTTTCCAAACATGCTGGTTCATACCGACACCGTGTAGCAGAACTAATGTTGGTCCTTCGCCATAGCGACTCCACGATGTTCCATTTTCGGTGATCCCAGAAGATTTTGGAGCTGGGAGCGAGAGATCAACTGACATTGCTTCCGAGGTCTTTTAAGTCCTGGTAACGATCACCGATTCGATGATGGGGACGACCGCCTATCGAGGCACCGAGAGCAACAACAATTTCATCTGGAGCAGGCGCATCATTAATTGCAAATTGAATCGTCAGGTAATGGGACCGCATACCTTCATCCAGTTTGTGCATTAATGGAATTGAAATTGCGCAGTTTGGTCCGCCGCGAACATTTGTGAAAGATAGGTAACTTGTTGCGCCAACAGCAGTTCGGAAATGATTACCAAAACGCAAGGTATGAATTAAGGCTGAGGCATGTTCCACTTCGCCGGAAGTTCCAACGACTGCAGCTTTGCCGTATCCCTCAACAACTTCGCCACCTCCAGTCATCTCTAGAATCGCAGCCGTTAATTGCTCGCCAAGTTGGGGTGCAAGTTCGTGAATCTCAGGCTTAAGGTCTTCAACAAATCCTCGCCCTGCCCATGGGTTAGTGATTACCGCAGCAGCAGCAAAGAGTCGCAATGGAACTGCGGCAGCCTTGCCACCTTCAATTCGGGTTTCTTCGGAATACGTTACGAGTTTGCGAATCTGAACTGGCGCCATGGCTAGGCCTTTCGAGTATGTGCTGGTACTTGATAGTAAGGCACGCAACACTTGGGCAACCAATAGGCTTAACCACAAGGCAACTTGCCTTGAATTATTGTACGAAATGGGATAGTCATGCGCTTAGGTTTTGTTGGTGTCGGAGCAATTTCGGAGGCGGTCATCGAGGCCCTACTGACCGGGCCAAATGCAGCTGACATAGAAGTTGTACTCTCACCCCGCAATGCCGAACGCAGCGCTAAATTGGCTGCTAAATATTCAAAAGCATCGATTGGATCAAGTAATCAAAACGTTCTGGACCAATCAGATGTTGTTTTTATGGGCGTTCTCCCTGGCCAAATGAACGACGTCTGCGCTGACTTGATGTTTCGCGCGGACCACACCGTAGTTAGCTTGATTGCAGGAATGCCTCCGTCAACTGTTGCGGGTATTGTCAGCCCAGCAACCGAAGTAGTGCAGATGATTCCGCTTCCAGTGATCGCAATGCATGCCGGACCCCTTGTGATTTGCCCAGGCAATACAGCAATGGTGAAGTTATTTGAAGGCTGCGGCGAAATTGTTGTCCTTAATGATGAGGCACACATATTTATATTGAGTTGTACTTCGGCTGCGATGTCCACCTTCTTTGAATACCAAAACACTGTGATTAATTGGTCTGCAAGTGCTGGGCTTCCAAATGATATTGCGCACAAGTATGCGACCTCACTATTTAAGGGGCTTGCCACTGAGGCAATGGCAACACCATTCGCCCACCTTCCCGAAATGCCGCGTGAGCATGAAACTCCAGGCGGACTTAATGAACATATCCGAACGTCATTAATTAAGGCGGGAATGTTCGATGAGGTCACAAAACAACTAGAACATATTTATGTGACTCGTAATCGCACTAAAAAGTCCGATTAACTAAAGAAACTATTTCTTGAGTGCAGCTATTCGAGCTTTAGCCATGTCTTGCAAAAGTTTTGCATCAACTTTCCAGTCAACTGGAACTCGAACTGTCTTGAGTTGAACTTCATAATCTTTTAGACGTGGTGCAAGGTCTTTAAGAATTTGTCGACCGTCGTGCGGCGCAATTAAAATATGATTCTTGAGAATGTTTACGCCAAAGATATAGTCATCCCCAAGTTTTAACATCGGCTGATTCCAAGCAATTACTTCTTCCATTTTTGGGTACTTGGTTTTGATTGCCTTAAAAATAGCTTTAACGGTCTTTTGTTTAGTCGCATCATGCAGCGCCAAATATTCCTTGACATTCGCGTATTTCTTTGTAGTTGTTGAACCGCGCGAGAACATAACAAGCGCATTTGCGTGAGCCTGACTAAAGCCATGATTTTCGCGCAAGAAAGCAATTTGTTCTGGATACTTACGATCCGAGATTTCCGCCATTTGATCGTGCCAATAGGACATGGGCTGTCCGTATTTCTTTTCGATAGCAGGGAAGTGGGATGCCCGGTCTGAACTAGTGGCCATGCGAAAAGTCTACTTTTGAGTCTGGCGAATTTCTAATGTGACGCCAGCCTCAGGTGTTTTGAAGTAAGTAAATCCAGATCCGTCAGTCCGGCGACCTTTCATCCAAACCGCCACACCATCTTCTGCTGCTTGCGCTTCTGCTGTGTCGGCATCGTCAACCTCAAAGCCCAAGTGAAAAACTCCTTCACCGTGTGTCTCAAGAAAATCGGCTTGAGGTGTGCCGGCGCCTGGCTGGCATAGCTGAAGCTGAATGTTGTCGGTGTTGCAGTAGCGGTACTTCATGCTGCGGAATCCTTCTGGCGAAGGCATTTCGAGTTCGGTGTAATCGGCAAGCGGCGGGTAGTCCAACCATGGCCCGATACCGACTGATTCGTAATACGCCTCAGTTGCTGTTATGTCGCGAACCACGATGCAGACATGGTGCAGGCGATTGAAAATTTTCGACATTGAGTTACCTTCGGTCTAGGTGGAGTTAATTCCAGCGTAGCCCTAGATTTGTATCAGGGGAGTCGAATAAGTCACGTTCGAATGCCCACGTGGAAACTATGTCAGGAGGCGTCATGGCGAAACCAGATCGAGTCATTGTTATTGGCGCCGGCATTATTGGCGCCAGTTGTGCTTATCACCTGGCAGCACGTGGACAACAAGTAACAGTGCTGGAAAAATTTGACGCACCAGCAGAAGGCAGCACGGGTCGATCGTTTGCTTCTGTTCGTGGACAGTGGAGTGATGAACTTAATATCACAATTTCCTGGGAGAGTATTCAGACGTTTCGCGACTTTGAGAAACTTTACAAAGTTGATGTTGGTTATCGGCCAACTGGATATATGTACCTAGTTCCAGAATCCGGCTGGGAAACTCAGCTTCAACATGTGGCATTTCAGCAAGACCATGGTGTGCCTGTGGATGCCATCAGCTTTGAAGACGCACAAAATAAGACCCCGTTTGTGCAAGACGGACTTGGTGGAGTTACCTGGGGAGCTGCTGATGGCGTGGTTGATCCCTACCTAGCAACGAACGCCTACATTTCGATGGCAAAGTCCTTGGGTGCTGTTTTTCATATGAAGACTGAAGTTCATGAGATAACTCGCACGGAAGCTGGCTGGTCCATTCGTGCTGGGGATTCGATTTATGAAGCTGACTACATCGTGAATTGTGCTGGCGGTTGGTCAAGTGAGACTGCGAAATTGGCCGGGTTTGATATTCCAGTCGAGCACTTTCGCCGGAATATTTATTCAACCGCTCCAAATAGCACCCCGGTTCATCCGATGACTATTGATTTGAATACTGGTTTCTTCTTGCGTAGTGAGGGGGAACGCCTTTTATTTGGATTAGCACGAGCTGATGAACCCGCTGGATACAACACATCAGTTGACTGGGATTGGATGGAAACTGTTATGGAAACTGGTGGCGAACGCTTCCCTTGGTTACTTGATACCCCACTCGATCCGACTGGCGCTTGGGCTGGGACCTATGAGATCACTCCCGACCATTTTCCAATCTTGGGTGCCCTACCCGAAGAACCAACTTGGATCAACGCATGTGGCTTCTCTGGCCATGGTGTCATGCAGGCACCATATGTAGGGAAGTTGATTGCGGAAGAATTGTGTGACGGGAAATCACATAGCATCGATATCGAACCATTGCGGATTAATCGACTTCGTGATGGCAACCTACGAAGCGAAACTATGGTGTTTTAATGAGCGCATCGAAAATTGAATTAGTCGTTGACAGCGGCTTTGCTTGGATCACACTGCGCGGTATCGACACCAAAAACTCGCTAGACGAGGAATCTGTAGTACAGATGCTTGCAGTTTGTGACCAGATTGATTCCGACCCAACTATCGGGGTAGCGGTTGTGACGGGTGAAGGCAATGCTTTCTGTTCCGGCGCACATACGAGTGTTTTAGCAGGGCTCCGTGGCCAATCTGAAGATTTAGTGCGCTCTGGACTTGGCCGAATTTATGAAGCGTTCACACGCGTACTTGAACTCAAAGTTCCGACAGTTGCGATGATCAACGGATCTGCTGTTGGTGCTGGCGTGAACTTAGCAATGGTGTGCGACATTCGGGTAGCAGATCGGAACGCCGTCATTTCATCGGGATTTGCTCGCTTAGGAATTCATCCTGGCGGTGGACACATGAACTTGATCGCTCGCGCAACAAATCAATCAGTGGCAGGTGCGCTGGGAGTATTTGCTCAGAAGATCGATGGCGTTCGCGCACAAGAAATTGGCCTGGTCTGGACTGCAGTAGAAAGTGATCAGCTAAAACCAACTGTTGTTGGAATGGCGCAACACCTAGCAAGTGATCCAGCTCTTGCACGTGAGTTGGTTCAAACTCTGCGAGACACCGCAAACCCAAATGTTGCCTGGATCAATGCACTAGAAATAGAACGTGAGCGCCAAATGTGGACTTTCACGCGAAGCCAAACAGGAGACTAATTTCATGTACCCCTTGCTGAAAGTCGATGCTGCCCGCGCTGCGTGGATTGAAGTTACTTCAAAGACTCTGCATGAATTAGGCGATCGTCATCGAACCGCTCTAGTTGAAGCTTCGCAAGCCCTGGAATTTCCGCGCGCTATATATCAAGAGCTGGGCAGCCTCGGCTACCTTGGCCCACTAGTACCAACTGAGCTTGGCGGCTCTGGTTGGGGAGTGCCTGAATACGTAGTTATCAGCGAAGAAGTTGGTCGGCATGGTTTAGTTTCGGGGCAGATCGCGGTTCAGGGCCAGAAGTGGCTACTTGACTGGGGAACTGATGAACAAAAAGCGCAATGGCTAGGCCCAATTGCATCAGGCGAAAAAGTTTTTTCAGAATCAATCAGTGAACCAACCATGGGCTCTTCATTTAAAAACATGAAAGCTACGGCAACTCGTGATGGTGATGATTGGATTCTTAATGGCCACAAAACCCACGTGAACTTGGGCGCTGATAGTGAAGTAACTATCTTTTATGGGGTAACTCCAGATGGCATCACGAGTTTTCTAGTGGACACCTCATTTGCAGGAGTATCCACGAAGGTTACCGATGCGATTGGGCTCCGTCTTATTAGAACGGCGGATGTAATTTTCGATAACGTTCGAGTTTCTGATGCATCGCGCATTGGCCCGGTTGGTGGCGGACTCGAAACTTTCTTGAGTACCTTTAACATCAGCAGATTAGGAAATGCCTCCGAACTAATCGGCCTTGGTCGGCGGGCACTCGAGATAGCCATTAATTACGGAAACACTCGAATTGTGGGAACTACGCACGTCACCGAGTTTCAAGGCATCCAGTGGATGATGGCTGATGCCTGGACCTCACTTCAGTCCGCATCTCTTGCACGGGACCAGGCTGCACTTGCTCATGAACGAGGTGAAGATATTGCGCTTGCAACCACGCTTGCAAAACGACTTGCAATCACCGCCGCTGAATTGGCAATGGATATCGCATTTTCGATGACTGGTGGGGAAGGGCTTTATCACGAGTCTCCACTGCTTGAAATTTCTAATGATCTGCGCGTACTTAAAGTTGCAGGTGGCTCACAAGAAATCATGCGTAACTACATAGCGCGAAGTATTTTGAAGAGCACCGACCACGAGGGTCTGGCATGACATCAATAGTTAAGAGATTTGTCGAAGAAAGCGAAAAGCGCCCATCACTTGGGTTGGGAACTGCGTCGGACTTCATCACTGTTTCGGAAGTCCTAGGTCGAGCAGCAACCGTTGCTCGAGAGTTGCAGTCTCAAGGAATACAGCCTGGCCAGAAAATCGCAATGATCGACTCGTCCTCAACTGGTTATGTGGTTTCGTGGTTGGCGTGCCTGTTGGCCGGAACACCGGTGGCCCTGATAAACCCAACATATCCTGAAGAATTACTGCAAGAAATGCTCGCTAAATTTGAGCCAGCAGTGGTCTGGCGCAGTGAAGAGATTGCCCGGAACCGTCAGGCTGTCGTAAGTGAGATTGCTGGCCTACCTGGACTGGATTCACAGTCATTAGATGTGATTTCCTATATGCACACTTCAGGTACAACTGGGCTACCAAAGTTTTGCGCGCAAACGAATAACTACTTTATAAAAATGGCGCGAGATATGGGCGCAGCGCTAGAACTATCTCCTGCCGACCGGGTATTAGCACCACTTCCGTTATTCCATATAAATCCAATGGGTTACGGATTGATCACTGCTATTTTGGCTGGCTGCGATGTGTTCAGTGTTGAAAAGTTTTCCGCGTCCGGGTTCTGGCCGGTCGTAAAAGAGAACAATATTTCAGTTTTGATTCTGCATGCCCCGCCAGTTGAAATTCTTAAGCGCGCAACGACGACTGAAGATGCAGCTGGCCATTCAATTCGCACGATGTTTTACGCCAACCGAGACTTTATGGAGACTTTTAAGATTCCGGTTGCAGTATCTGGCTACGGCTCAACTGAAGCAGGCGGAATTTCCCACATGAAAAAGTGGACGAGTCCGATTGGGATGCCTGACAACGTTAGTCGTTATGGCGGTGAGAGCAGGCCAGAGATCGAATGGAAACTAAATGATGCTGGATACGTCATGGTGCGGGAAACTCAAGATGGAATTCTTTTCACGGGTTATGCAACAGCTGACGGATTAAATCCAGCTCGCGATGCCGATGGTTGGTTTGATACCGGTGACATTGGTTCTATGGAGAGTAATGGCGACATGATCTTCATCGAACGCGGCGCGGAATCGATTCGAGTAAAGGGTGAGTACGTCCCAATTCCAACCCTTGATGATCGAATTAACCCAATTTCTTCGATTGTAGATTTCGCAATTTGGAAACGACCAAGTGCTGTGGTGGACGACGAGGTAGTTCTTTATATAGTTGCCGAGCAGATTCCAGTGGCAGAAATTGCCCAGGCTGTTGCTGACTTGCCAAAGTATATGCAACCAGTCGCCGTAGCTCGAGTGGGAACAATTCCACGTGATGCAGCGGCCGGAAAAGTTCAACGACGTTTATTACCTGACCAGGAGGTAATTGAATGGCACACGATGTAGCAGGCACAGCCTCGTTGCCTGATTGGGCAACAGACATGGTCGATCTACATGTGCATGCCGCACCGAGTTTGATGCCACGTCATGGAAACGACGAGCAAACTGTTTCAGCTGAACGAGGTTTAGGTTTTTCCGCAGTCGTACTCAAAGCGCATGAAGGCAGCACAGTTGATAGGGCAGCGATTGCTGGCGATGGCGTGTACGGCGGAGTAGTGCTTAATAGCGCAATTGGTGGCGCAAACCCTGATGCGGTTGAAATTGCTGCGCGACTTGGCGGTCGAGTTGTTTGGATGCCAACGGTTTCTACGGCAACTCACAAAGCCGGGGCAGCCTCACCCGAGTTGTCGGTGCATCGTGGATTTGAGTTATCGCAAGTCGACGTCATAGCCGATGGCAAAGTACTTCCTGAGTGGATGCCAGTTCTTGACGTTATTGCCGAACATGATTTGCTGTTAGCAAGTGGCCACTTAAGTACTGTCGAAACTATTATTTTGTTTGCCGAAGCGCATCGTCGTGGGGTGCGTCGACTTATGGTCAATCATCCAAAGATGCCTTTCTTACATTGGAATGACAGCGCAGCCAAAGCGCTACTTGAGGTCGGCGCACATTTGGAACTTGGAATCCTGCCTGACCTATTGAGCCCCGACGATTGTTCCAGCTTTACGCTGTTAGACGTTTACCCACACGAATTATTAGTTTTCGGTGCTGACTTGGGCCACGCGCATCATCCAAAGCCAGTCGATATTACGCCGGTGTGGCTGACTAAACTCGGGGAACACTTGGGTGAAAGCAAAGCTCGAGCCATTGTCACTACAAACTCGCGAGGACTCTTGCTATGACGGTAATTGCGTTATTGCCAGGCGATGGAATCGGTAGCGAAATTTTGGATGGACCCATTGCATACTTGCGCAAACTTGAGGCAGAAGGTGCCCCGGTCACAATTACTGGCCCTTGGCCCTACGGTTCAACCGGTTGGAAAGAAACCGGCGATGTACTTCCGCAAGAAACCATTGACGCCTGCCACCAAGCTGACGTAGTGCTTTCTGGTGCGGTTGGAACTCATCCTGGTATTGACCCGAAAGATTGCCCTAACCCGGAATCTGGACTTATTAAACTACGTCATATTTTTGACTTGCGCGTTAGCGTTCGCAACGTCTTACTTGCACCACATAAAGACGTGATTGTGGTCCGCAACATTATCGGCGGTGCATACGGCGACCCACAGAGTCGACAGGAGAGCGATGGCGTTATTCCTGCCATTGACACTGTCAAACTTGAACCGGGAAAAGTCCGTGAAGTTCTGAATATCGCAGCTGACTACTCACTTGATGGCTATCGCACCATGAGTGTGGATAAGGCGAGCGTGTATGCAACATCTCGGATGTGGCGCAAACTTGCCGCAGAAGTTTTCGAGAAGCGCGACGTTAAGTACGACAACGTAAATGTGGATCGCGCAGCATACGAACTTGTTAAGTATGAAGAACTTCCGCGGGTAGTAGCCACCGAAGGATTATTCGGCGATATTTTGAGCGATGTGCTTTGTGCTCGTGCCGGCTCACCTGCGCTATGTGGATCAGCGACAATAAATCCGGATCGGTCATTTGGTAATGGAGTAACCGCGCTTTTTGAACCAGCCCATGGCTCGTCACCTCACCGCACCGGAAGTCGCCGTTCAAACCCGACTGGTTCGTGGTTGGCACTTATCGAATTGCTGAATTGGTGCCCAGATCTTGCTGCGCTAGATGTGGCATCCAAGGTCCGACAAGCCCTGCTTGCCACGATCGCTGAAGGTCCTGCAACCTATGACTTAGCCAAAGCAGGCGAACCTACTTGCACAATGGATGAATTCAACGAACGCGTGTTAGCAAAACTTTAGGCACCGATTCAGGGTTATTAAATAAGCCCTTGGTCAAGTCCAGTTAGTACTTGTTGAGCGCGACAATTACCGATAGCCACAGCAATAGCTTAAGCTGATGCCTACCGGGAAAGTAGATTAAGCGCATTTTTAGTTATGCGAATGGCAGCGGTATCCCCCGACACCATGGCGGAAGTCCATGAAATCGATCCGATAGTAATAATGCGACCTCGTCCGAGAGTTGAACGCACTATGACACCCACTGGCTTAACATTGGCGCCCCGCCAAGTACCCGCTAGCACTACAACGTTCTCGGATTTTGTAAATCTGAACCAAGATGAGTGGGCGATCTTCCACTTAGGAGTCATCGGTATCCCGTCGATCTCCCCTTGCATAAGACTTGCAGTCCCCCCACTGACGAATCCATATCTGTCCTTTGGTACCCCTGCAAACAGTGGATCATTCTTGACTAGCACAAGAATTCGGCTGAACTTTTGTACTGAATTCTTTGGGTGTAGCGAAAGTGCTTTAGACCTTGGAAACCCATTTTGATAGGCGAGTTTCAAGATTTTACCCATCGAATTTTCGCTCCGACCGACAAGGAAGTCAAATGTAGGTTTTCCCAGGTAAATAACTCGCGTTAGCGCAAGTGTGCGCAATCCAAGCCTGGTAAGTGTGTTGTTCTGCGAGCCTGATTCAGTAACTGATATGGCCCGGTTACTAACTGATACATCACGGTAACCAGTGTTTCCAGACAAGTTGAGTAAGTTCGATCCATTAGATACTGCGCCGTCAATTGCCGAACGCAACTCAGGCGTCCAATACTCGTCGTGGCCGTAGAGCACCAATACGTGATATGCAGCAAGGTTATATTGGAGATTTATTACATCGCTCTGAGCCGCGACGTCTACTGCTCCACCCGCCCAGTCACTCAAGAACTTAATTGGGTTATTTGCAGGTAAGTGAGCCAAATGGCTATTTGTATTAAATGGTCGATCAAGAGATTCCGCAGTATGAGCCGGGTATGGATTCGAGGCGTAAAAGCTTCCACCACCGATCTCGTTATACGCTGCCCACGTGTAATCAGGTACCAGAACTAGAACGCGAGATCCTTGTACCTTGGGGTTGCTACCAATGACCACGTTTGCAACATTTAGTGGTGAATCGCCCCAAGTTGCCGTGTAAACGCCGGGAGTTGGCCGAGCTGTAGATAGGTCGATGTCAAAGTCTGGTGAAGCAGGGAGCCAGGACAAACCAGGGTCGGTTTGGGGAATCAGACTCGAAGCACTAAACAACATCAAGTGGGCAGTTACGGGGTCGTATTTTGCTACGGAATTATAAGTTGTGCTAGCAACTGCCGGCGTTAAAGTGTAGTTCGCTGTTGCTGCAAAAACAGGGCTCACTGTGAACGTGGCGAGCCATACTGCGAAGGAAATTACGCCAATTACTAAACGTCGCATAGCCCTTATTTTCTCTGATGTATTTAGGCAACAATAGGCTATTTGATGTATTTAAGCAACAAGACATGACAAGCAATTTTATCCCTTCGTACACTCGGGTTTATGTGATTATTTAATTACTTCGGTCTTACTCTTATTAAATAAGCCCTTGGTCTAATCCATTTAGAACTTGTTGAGCGCGACTTTTAACTTCTTCAATATTGCTAAGTTTTCGTAAGCCACCCATTTGCTGGAACATTCGATGGTTTTTGCTGAACATTTGTGCATTTCGATCCAGAAAATCCCAGTACAAAGTGGTGAATGGGCAGGCTGTTTCACCGGTACGGAGCTTTGGATCGTATTTACAATTTTTACAAAATTGCCCCATTTTTGAAATGTAGGCGCCGCCCGCTGCATAAGGCTTGGTCATTAATGTGCCGCCATCAGCATGGGTTGCCATCCCGATAACGTTTGGAACCATAACCCAATCGGCAGCATCGATAAATACTTCCCGCATCCAATCCAGAAATTCCTGCGGTTTAACGCCAGTGATTAGCGCAAGGTTACTTAACACCATCAGTCGTGGAATGTGATGAGTCCAGCCATAATCTTCAACATCCTGGACTAGCGACTTAACGCAACTCATTTCAGTCTTTTTTGAGTTCTGGAAAAGGGGCAAGAGTTTACGATTGGCACCAAGGCCATTTCCCTCGCGATAGTCCTCACCTAAGAACCAATACATGCCGTTTATGTATTCTCGCCATCCGATAATTTGTCGGATGAATCCCTCGCATGAAGCTAGTGGAATGTCACCTTGCTCAAAGCGTTGTATCGCAGCCGACACAACTTCCGAAGGGTGAAGCAGCCCGTTATTCAGGTAAGGACTCAGCAGCGAATGGTGCCCAGTCCAACTCGATGCCGGCATCGCATCTTCAAATGGTCCAAATTCCTTAAAATGATTTTGGAAAAAATGCTCCATTTGAGCTAGCGCTTCAGCTCTAGTAGTTCCCCAGATCTTGGTCTCAAAGTTTCCCCAAGCAGTGTCGGGTAGTTCTGCCATGACTTCCTGGTCGATTAGGTCCGAGTCAAAGGAAATTGTGGTGCCCCAATCCTGATCTTTCTTCGGAGGCAACCGATTCTCCGCGTCGTAGTTCCACTCACCTCCAATGGGAGTCGTGCCTGACATCAAAATGCCTAGCCGCTTTCGTTGAGCGCGGTAAAAGTTCTCCATTGTAAAAGTTTTTTGGGTATCAGCCCAAATTGTGAATAATTCTTGCGAAGTAAGGAAAAAGTCGTTTTCAACGAAGTTCACACCAATTTCCGCTAGCTGCTGGCGCATTCGAAATGAGTTTGGTGTCGCGCAAAATATTTCACGATCAGGATATTTCTCAGAAATTTCTTTTAGGCCTGAAGCTGTATTGTCGCTGCGGAGATATTCAACATTCCAGTCGTTACTTCGTAACTCTGCTGCGAAATGTCTGGCACATGATAGCAAGAATTGCAGCCGCTGCTTATGCCAGGTTCGCCCAAGAATCATTCGCTGACTTTCTATCAGGACAATCACATCAGTCTCCCGATCAGCCGACTTCAATGCGCCATGATTTACGTTCAATTGGTCAAATGGAATGAAGATCAATCTATTCATGCGGCCCGCCGACATTTTTCAGAACAGTATTTGACCATGTTCCAGTCTCGAGCCCACTTTTTGCGCCATTCGAATTCCAGCCCACATTTTTCGCAAGTCTTAGGCTCGAACCCATTCTTTATCTTTGCAGTGCGCATTGATTCAGCGTAATGCGCCGAAAGCGCAATCGCAGATCCTGAAAATTTAACGAGTCGAAACGCAAGCTAAAAAAAGCCCTCATAGGGGGTGCAGGAGATCCGAGTAACTCGAGTTTTGCTCGAGACGAGCAATAAAAAAACCCCTTTGAAGGGGTCTTTTTATTGCGAGTACACCGCGAGGGACTTGAACCCCCAACCCGCTGATTAAGAGTCAGCTGCTCTGCCAATTGAGCTAGCGGTGCGTATTACAGGCAAAACATTAGCAGTTATCAGGGATTAACCAAAAAGTGGGTATCCCTTTAGGTAGCGACCGCTTCGCCAGCTTTGGTCTCAAGTGCCAACAGGCTGATCAAAACCAAAACGATACCTAAATACTGTTTGCCAACAGGTAACCCACGACCCAGTACTGCGCCCGAGAAAATTGCGACGACTGGAATGATGTTTAAAGTGATCGCTGTTTGTTTAGTTGTTAAATGTGGTGCAGCGTAATTAAACAGAAAGAACGGCAAGGTGGTTCCCAGCAAACCGCCCATTACTGCAGCCCAAAAGTAGAGGCCATTTTCGATTGGGTTGGGAACGGGAGTCTTGGTTAGTAATAAGGTCAAACTCGACATTCCAACCGCAGTAGTCACTTGGCCCAACGTTAGAGACATGACATTTATGTCGGGCGAAAGACGTCGAGTGAAAAGTCCGTAGATCGCGCCGGAAAGTCCAACACCCAAGAAAGCCATTGCGCCGACTAAGCCAGCTGGAACCGAGAAGCCGATAATGTCCACGTGCAGGCCAGCAGTCTCAGGATTATTTGCAGCCCCGGAAATACCAACTATTACAGCACCGGAAATACCAACCGCAAGAGCCAGGATTGAAGATAGTGCAAGTTTTTCGCGGAGAATTACTGCGCCACCCAGCGCGAGAAATATGACTTCACTAGACATCAGCATTGCACCGGTAGTTACCGAGCCGTATTGAAATCCAATGTTTCCACAAAGATACGCCAGGCCAGGCTGGATTAAACCAAATGGAATAGCAAGTTTCCATGGCACGTGGCGAATTGAATTACGAACGGCTGGAGAAAAAATAGCTATGGCAAAAAACAAAATAAAGCCAGTAACCATCTCCGCAAAGAAAGTTGCGTAAGGACTTAGGCCATCAATTGAGTAATCCGAAAATGGATTGCCAACGCCCCAGGCCACCATCGAAAGCATCATGGCCATTAATGGTTTATTTGTCCGCATGATATCTACGGTATCTGATCTAAATGTCTATTAGGTGTCTTGATTGTTTCGAGCAGATTTCGCACTTATTCAGCAAAAATCTGCTTTGCAATCACCATTCGCATAATGTCGTTTGTACCTTCACCGATGCTCATGAGCGGCGCATCACGATACAAACGCTCAATTTCGTATTCCGTTGAATACCCGTAACCACCATGAACTTGCATCGCCCGCAATGAATTTTGAATTGCGACCTCTGAGGCGAAAACTTTTGCCTGTGCCGTCTGCAAATCAACCCGCTTACCTTGGTCGGCTTCGGAAGCAGCCCAGTAGGTGAGTAGGCGAGCAGCCTGCAGGTCGGTAGCCATATCGGCGATCTTTAATTGAATCGCCTGAAATTCCGAAATGCTCTTGCCAAATGCCATCCGAGACTTCGCATACTTCACGGCCTCTTCATACGCGCGCACTGCAATTCCCACTGAGCGAGCTGCAATATTGAGACGTCCAGTCTCAAGAGCTGATAGCACTTGCTGCATGCCGCGACCTTCAACGCCACCAAGCAGGTTCTCAACTGGGACGCGAACTTCATCCAGAATCACTTCACAGGATTCAGGACCTTTGTAACCCATCTTCGGAATGTCTTTACCAATCGTGAAGCCAGGAGTCCCGGAATCAATTAGTAGCACCGACATACCTTTGTGCTTAGGTTCAGCTTTCGGATCAGTCTTAACCAGAACTGGAAGGGGATCAGCATGGCGTGCATTTGTGATCCAAGTTTTCGATCCACGAACTATGTAGTGGTCACCGTCCAAAGTGGCAGTAGTGCTGATGCCCTGTAAATCAGTTCCAGCACCCGGTTCAGTTAGACCTAAACCACTTCTGCGCACACCGGTTGCAAGTTCTGGCAGGTACTTTGCTTTTTGTTCGGCAGTGCCATTTTGCGAAATTATGTAAGTTGCCATTGAGTGAGAGCCAAGAATTCCGGCAACGCCCATCCAGCCTCGCGAAAGTTCTTCAAAGACAATCGAGAAGGTAGTCATGTCAACGGCAAGGCCACCAAATTCCTCAGGAATTAGCATTCCAAAAAGTCCCATGGCTTTCATGTGCTCGACAATCGCCGTTGGGTATTCGCCTGAATGCTCCATGTCGCGTGCGACCGGAATTATTTCTTTGTCAACAAATGCTCGGATCGCCTCTTGAAAGTCTTTTTGGTCTTGCGTTAACTGAATTGGCATTTTGGCTACGTTTCTTAGTTGGCTTCGAGGAATTCTTTGAGCAATGCATCAAATCGCGTGCGCTGTTCTTTACCAGCGATCACATGCGATGCATCCGGCCAGGTAACTCCAATACAGTTTGGAATCAAATCTTCGATTACCTGAGTGTGGTTGGCAGTTGTGATTGAGTCCTGCAACGCGTGAAGTACAAGTGATGGAGTCTTGATATGTGGCAACCGTTCGCGGGAATCATGGTTGTTGCAAGCATGTACATAGCGTTCGTGTGCGGCAAAGTTTCCATTGAGGTCAGCCCAAGTTCCGTCATCACCTAATAACCGATCGCGATTTTCGTTATAGAAGTGCGTCGGGAAAGAAAATGATGCAACAAATTTCTGGAAAGCATAAAAACCTAAGTCACGATGAACATGGGTCATGCTGTCCAGCTGATCAATCATGACCGGATCGGCAAATGCCCAAGTACCAGTCATCACCAAACTGCGGGCTAAGTCGGGGCGCGCATAAGCAAGTTCTTGTCCGATGCAGGCTCCCATGCCAACCATTCCAACAATGTGAACGTTTGACCAACCGATGTGATCTAGCAACTTTGCCAAGTCATCGGCAAAAAGCTGCATAGTCGCTTCTTGCGTGTAGTCATCAGTGCTATCCCGCATACCGCGGTAGTCGAAGGTTAGAACTTCATACGTTTCAAATAAGTAACGTGGGGCATCCTTAAGTTTGCCGTGGCAAAAGGTTCCCCAGCCACCCATAACAACGGCGCGATCTGCGCCGGGAATGCCATTAATTTCGTAGTACATCGAGTGGCCGTTGATATCTATTGATGGCATTTAGGGTCTCCAGTGAATTCGGGGTATTTAAGTAAATGTATACAAAATGTATACAAAACGTGGGTTACTTACTAAAAAAACCTTATGAATCAAGGAACTTGTATTTTCTTTGGACACAAAATGTTCACATCGCAAGACAAGATGGCTGATTTCCGACTAAGTTTCAGGAAACGCTTTGTACAGATTTGTGTCTGTGCGCTTAATAAAGTGATTTGCAACTGGAAGGAGTTCCCACGTGGATCTCGGAGTATTTTTACCAATTGGTAACAATGGTTGGCTAATTTCAACCACGTCACCACAGTACAAGCCAACTTACGAACTAAACGTTGATTGTGTTCAGCGCGCAGAAAAGTATGGTTTCGAGTTTGCTCTTTCAATGATCAAACTTCGTGGCTTCGGTGGCCAGAGCGAGTTCTGGGACTACAACCTAGAATCGTTCACTTTGATGGCAGGTCTTGCTGCTGCAACAGAAAAGATCAAGCTCTTCGCATCGACTGCTGTGCTAACACTGCCACCAGCAATTGTGGCTCGCATGGCTAGCACGATCGATTCAATCGCACCAGGACGTTTTGGTATCAACATTGTTTCCGGTTGGGCTAAGGGCGAATACGACCAAATGGGACTTTGGCCAGGGGATGAATACTTCGGCTACCGCTACGACTACTCCGAAGAGTATGTCCGCGTTATGCAGGAACTTTGGAGCAAGGGCTCAAGCGATTTCAAGGGCCAGTTCTTCAAGATGGACGATTGCAAGATGCTTCCAAAGCCATCAGCAAAGATCGAACTTGTTGCTGCGGGTCAGTCCGAGCGCGGTATGCGTTTCTGTGCTGAATACGGTGACTACCAGTTCATTCTTGGTACTGGCGTAAACACTCCAAAGGCTTTCGCTCCTAGTGCTGAGCAGCTTGTTCGCGCAACCAAGGAAACTGGTCGCGACGTTGGCGCATTCGTTCTATTCATGGTCATCATGGATGAGACTGACGAAAAGGCCATGGCTAAGTGGAAGCACTACAACGCTGGTGCAGATGCAGGCGCACTTTCTTGGATGGCTGGACAGGCTGCTGCCGACGTTAACGCAGACGGCACCTCAACTGCCAAGAATATCGCACTTCCAGAAGGCGCGATCAACTTCAACATGGGAACCCTTGTTGGTTCTTATGCTTCAGTTGCTCGCATGCTTGACGAGGTTGATCAGGTTCCAGGTGTTAAGGGCGTCATGCTTACATTCGACGATTTCGTTGAAGGTATGGATGTCTTCGGTACCAAGGTTCAGCCGCTAATGAAGACGCGTGCTGGAAAGTAATATTTAAAACTAAAGGGTGTCTGCGATTGCAGACACCCTTTAGTTATTTCTAAGACTTTAGTTATTACCACCGAGGATTTCTTCGCGAGCTGCCAGGATGTGCGCCCGCATCACATTTGATGCCCAGACTTCATCGCCGGCCTTCATGGCATTGACGATTTCGCGGTGGTGGCGCAAGCTTCGTTCCAAGGCGGCTGGTGAATAAACTTTGTAGGTTTGCATCACAATCGGCACGTGTACCAAAGTTTCAATTAGCGCACCCAGCCGTGACGAATTCGAAATTTCAATAATCTTGCCATGGAATTTGCGGTTCTTTTCGGCCAAACCTGGAATCCGATCTGGGCTGGAAGCATCGGTAAGTGCAAGTGCTTCCATCTCTGCGCAAATATTTTCTAGGTACTCAATTTCACTTGCGGATGCGATTGGAGTTGCAAGTTCAACTGCGTGAGCTTCCAAAATCGATCGCAGGTCGAAGATTTCTCGTAGGTCGTGATCATCCCATTCGGCAACTCGAGCACCGCGGTTTGGCGAGACATCAACCAGACCTTCTGCGGCTAATCGACGCAGTGCCTCTCGAACCGGAGTCCGAGAAATGCCCAGGCTTAAAGCTAAGTCCTCTTCGACTAAGCGCTCCGCATTAGACAGTTCGCCATTGAGAATCGAAGTACGTATTTGTTCGTAGACCGTCGTAGCAATTTTCGCCATGTCTACCCCTAATTAATTACTTGCGAGACCAGGTGGCGAACTGCTCAACCTGGCGGCCAACTGTTTCTAGGTTACTGCGGACACCTTGGTCATCGGTGGTGCCATCAGAACTGAATTTAGTGATTGAGGCGTTGACGGTTGCACCAAGCGGAGTTGGCCAAGCGCGTAAGGCGTGAGCCACAACGCGAATTTGTAACAAAGTCGTTGCAGTTGCTTGCCAGCCATATGCAACAGCGATACACCCAACAGCCATGCCGTCGAGATAAACGCGCGGTCCCTCGCGAAGGTCCTCGATGTAGTCGAGAGCATTCTTGATCATTCCCGACATTCCACCGTGATATCCAGGCGTACTAATGATCAGCCCATCTGCGGCACCAACGGCATCGAGAAACTTTTTCGCTTCATCAGAGCGGTCGGGGGTTTCCGTGTCGTAAATCGGAAACATTAATTCACGACCAGTTATATAGGTAACCTTTGCACCAGCGCCCTCAGCACCGCGACCAGCAACGCGTAGTGCCTGTTCACTAGATGAGCCAGGTCGAGTGCTACCACCAATGGCCAGAATATTGATTGTCATATTTAGTTAGCTGCCTTTCCGGCTGCGATCCAAGTGGCTATGGTTGCAAGTTGCTTACCCTGGATAAAACAGGCCTTAAGCGTGTCTTCATCAGGCGTGGCACCCTTGCGCGAAACATGTGATGCACCATACGGATTACCCGTAACCTTGCTCACGTGCTCGTCACCATAACCAAGCGGCATGATCAAAGATCCCCAATGGTAGAAGTGATTATTAATCGCAAGGGTGGTGGACTCTAGGCCGCCGTGTGCTGTTGAAGCAGTAGTGAAGGCAGTACCAACGGTGTTTACTAAAGCACCTCTAAACCAAAGGCCACCAGTGGTATCCAGAAATGCCTTCAATTGTGAGGCTGGTCCGCCAAATCGAGTTGGACTGCCTAGCGCAATACCATCTGCCCATTCCAAATCTTCCAGAGTTGCAACTGGTTCGCCTGCTGAAGCATCGAAGAACTCTTGCCACTTTGGGTTACTCGCAATGGCTTCCGCTGGGGCAGTTTCGGTAACTCGACGTACTCTAACCTCCGCACCAACGCTTGCCGCACCTTCTCCAATAGCTTTTGCCATGGCAGCGATGTTGCCTGTTGCTGAGTAGTAAACGATTGCGATGTTTGTCATGCAGTTTCCTTAGCTGGGAATTGACCGGCGCGACCCAAAAGTGCAGGCGCTGATTTTTCGAGAATATCGGATAGCCAGACACCAGTTGCAACCAGGGCAGCATGATCTAAGCCGGTGTTTACTCCGGAGCGTTCTAATAAGTAATTCAAATCCTCGGTTGCAATGTTGCCAGTGGCATTTGGGGCGAATGGGCAGCCACCAAATCCGCCTACGCTGCTATCAAAAGCGGTAACGCCATTTTCAAAACCAGCTAGTGCATTGGCATAACCATTGTTGCGAGTGTTGTGCAGATGTAAGCGAATTGGCGTATCCGCAAACCGAGATTTCACCTCATTAGTTAGAGCCCGTACTTGCCAAGGAACACCCACGCCAATTGTGTCGGCTAGTCCAACTTCGGAGACTGTTAAGCCAACCATGCCATCTAGCACTCGAGATACCTGTTCGGTAGAAACTTCGCCGGCAAACGGGCAGCCAAATGCAACTGCAACCGTCAGTGTTAGTGGAATATTTTCATCACGACAGACATCGGAAACTTCTTTGGCCAAAACCAACATCTCGTCAACCGACAAGTTTTGGTTCCGAAGGCTCATTTCATCGGTTGCCGGAATGACTAGGTGGATTTCGTCGACTTTACTGTCGAGGGCTCGGTCGAGACCTTTGCGATTAAGAATTAGCCCGGAGTAGGAAACGCCATTGTTACGATCTAGCCCAGCCATAACTTCTTCCGCATTTGCCATTTGCGGCACACGAGTGGGGTGGACAAATGCCACAGTCTCAATACGCTTGGCACCAGCAGCAGCCAATTGATGGATCAGGTCGATCCGCTGATCTACCGTTAATGGGATTTTCTCGTTTTGTAGGCCGTCGCGCGGACTGACCTCAATTACGGAAATATCGCTTCTTGGGCTTGGAATTACCTGACTCATAACGCCATTCTCGTACGAGATGGTATACAAGTCCAACGGAACGCAAAATTGAATTTGCCCAATTTATAAGTTTTTTCTAGAGTTTGGGTAGCGAAATGGGTGCTTTTTGTATACAAATAGAACATCCAATGAAGGGACTTCTTGTGACCGGACCGTTAAGTGATTTACGCCTAGTAGAGCTAGGTCAGCTAATTGCTGGTCCATATTGCGGTCAGTTGATGGGCGATTACGGTGCTGAGGTCATCAAGATTGAGGACCCAAAGCGTGGCGACCCGCTTCGCGACTGGGGTCAAGAAAAGAAGGGTGGCCACTCCCTTTGGTGGCCGATTGCTGCGCGAAATAAGAAATGCGTGACCGCAGACCTGCGTTCCCCAGAAGGACAACAAATCGTCAAGGACTTAGTTGCTCAATCTGACATGCTGCTCGAAAATTTTCGCCCAGGCACCCTAGAGCGCTGGGGTTTGGGTTGGGATGAGTTAAAAAAGATCAACCCAGGTTTAATCATGATTCGTGTCAGCGGCTACGGCCAGACCGGACCTTACGCACCTCGCCCTGGATATGCCTCGGTTGGAGAAGCGATGGGCGGCATCCGCTACGTGATCGGCGAACCAGATCGGATGCCGGCACGTGCTGGTATCTCACTTGGCGATTCGCTTGCGGCCACTTTTGCCACACTTGGCGCATTAGCTGCCCTTCATCACAAAGAGAAGACTGGCGAGGGTCAGGTAATTGACGCATCTATTTATGAATCAGTTTTGGCTTACATGGAATCATTAGTTCCCGAATGGCAAATTGCAGGTTACCAACGCGAGCGAACTGGTGCAGTCCTGCCAAAAGTTTCACCAAGCAACGTCTACCCAACAAAATCTGGCGAGATGCTTTTGATTGCAGCGAACATGGATACGGTATTCCGTCGCTTGGCCAAAGCCATGGGAAAACCAGAACTAGCTGACGATCCAAAATACGCGACTCACATCGCACGAGGCGAAAACACCGCGGAATTAGACAGCATGATTGCAAAGTGGAGTAGCACTTGGGAAGTTCATGAACTGATGGATCACTTAATTGCCGAAGAAGTTCCGCATGGTTTGGTTTACACCGCCAAGGACATGTTGGTTGATCCGCAATACCTGGCCCGCGAATCAATTACAAATGTTGATGTCCCTGGAATCGGCGCTTTCCCAATGCAAAACATATTCCCATTGTTCTCAGAAACTAAGCCAACAATTCGCTGGTCAGGTCCAACACTTGGCGAACACACTGACGAGGTTTACCGCGAGCTTCTTGGGTATGACGACTCGAAAATGGCTGACTTAAAAGCTCGCGGCATCATCAAGTAATTAGTTTTTGTACATCCAGGAATAAATTTCTGGTCGACGATCTGTCCAGACCGGCCAGGATTCGCGCGCGCTCTTGAGTAGCGACATATCCAATTCTGCTTCGATAATTTCTGGGTAGTTGTGACCGCCTGCCTGGGCGAGGACTTCACCAGTCGGTGCAATGATGCATGACAATCCGAAAAAGTCGTGTGTAACACCACCACACGTTTCTTCGCCCGAGCGATTTGCAGCAATAACGAAGACACCAGTTTCCATCGCACGTAACCGCAAGTCATCGATGAATAGCGACTCGCGCCAACCTAGCGACGAAACTGCCAAGAGAACTATGTCTGCACCAAGTGCACGATTTGCTAACCATGGTTCTGAGAATGCTCGGTCGTAACAAATTAACGCACCGATTGAAGCACCGTCTAGCTTGAAATTCATTGGTCCAGGGCCGGCAGTGCAGTACTCGTCTTCGTGCACATCAAGGGTAGGCATGTGCACCGATGGCGCAGTTAACTTTCGAAATGCAGGATAAGTATTTCCGTCATGAGTTTTTCCTCTCACAACTTCTCCACTGCGATCTATTAAAACAAGGGAGTTATATCGAACGTCGTTATCAACTTCGTACATGCCGTAGGCAATTGAAGTGTTGTTTTCTTTCGCAAATTTTGCGAACGCAGCGGTCGAAGGTCCAGTTGTGGCCGACTCTGCCCAGTCTCGGTATTTTGGACTCTTATCTCCGGCTGCGAAATATGGAGTGGTGGCAAGTTCTGGCAGCAGGATCAGGTCTGGTTTGCTTGTAACAGCTTTCGCGCATAGACCAAGCAGCATTTCAACGTTCTCGCTAGTGCTCTGGGTACAGTTGCCACTTTGAACCACTGAAACTTTCATTTTTTCTCCTAGTTGTTTGCTGCGGGAACGAACTTGATTGCCCTGCTGTGAGTAAAACTAATCCAGCAAATCGGGTTTCGTATACAACTTGAACTTAAATGGCACTCTAAGCCCCTCTCAAATCGTGATGGTTATTGGATCCAGTTACTCAAAAAATCAACAGATACCGCGTAAAATCAGACTTTTCAGGGATAATCAGGAATACCTGTTATCTGAATGTTGTATACAAACTTTCAAATATAAGGTGCATATTTCGGGATTTTGCAACAAACTTGCAGGAATCGAAATGAATTTCTGGTTCAACCCAGAACGGTCAGGGAGAATTGCGTGTCACAAAGTGCAACTTTACGTCGAATTAATTTGTCGCGACTTAATTTTCGACGTGATGCCCGCAAACGTGATAACACCAGCGCAGCGGTTTCAACGAATTATCGAATCCAGGCCTATGCAATTTTGGTCGCCTGGATTGTGTTATTCCTAATTTTTAGCTACTTACTTCCTGAGGTATTCCCAACTTGGCGGAATGTAACCTCGATCGCAAATCAAAAAGCTGCAACAGTTCTACTGACCCTTGGGTTAGTGTTTGCGTTATCCGCCGGTGAATTCGATCTTTCAATCGGTGGTGCAGTATCACTTGGTGCTGCTATCCCGGCTTGGCTTGCAACTGACCACCATGTGCCTCTCATTGCAGGAGTATTCATCGCACTGATCTGTGCCGTGATCTTCGGAGGCATAAACGGCCTATTAAGCGTGAAAGCTAAAATCCCATCTCTGGTGGTGACCTTGGGTACGGGTACTGCGCTCGGGGGTATCGTCAGCGGCATTGCTGGCAATACAACAATGAGTGTTCAAAGTTTTTCACTAGTTGCGTTAGCAAAACATCGGATCTTTGGTTTTTATTCAGCATTCTGGCTGATGCTGGTAATCGCTTTCATCGCTTGGTACGTGCTTGAGCACACACCTGTCGGGCGTCAACTTTTCTTTGTGGGTCAGGGACGTGAAGTTGCGCGCCTCGCGGGTATTCGCACAAACGCATATCGTTACTACGCTCTAATTTTTAGTTCTGTGCTGGCATCACTTGCCGGCTCAATGGTGCTAACAACTGCCGGAGCTGCGCAATCCAGCATCGGTAAGTCGTATGTGCTGCCTGCTTTCGCGGCAGCATTCCTCGGTTCAACAGCAATCAGGCCCGGACGTTTCAACGTTTGGGGCACGGTTGTTGCTGTTTATTTCCTCGAAACTGGAATCACGGGCCTACAGCTCAAGGGTTTCGAGGTTTGGATTACCGATGTGTTCTATGGGCTCGCCTTAGTAACAGGCGTGCTGGTAGCCACAGTGGCATCCGAGCTTCGGTCGCGATCTAGCGACTGAATAACAACAAAGGGAAGGAAACGCCTAATGTACGAAGGCAAAACAGTGCGCTTTGGCTTAATCGCTACAGCGCTCGTAGCTGGTCTAGTCTTGAGTGGTTGCTCAAGCTCTGGAGGTAGCGCAACACCATCAGGAAGTGCAGCAGGAGCAACAGGTGGCCTAGACGGTGCTAAGGCTGAGTACGACGCAGCCCTTAAAGCGACTATTGCATTTACTTACCCAGGGGATAGCTTCGATGCCTCCAAGGTAGCTGGCAAGAAGGTCGCGATGATTTCCATCAACGACCAGATTCCAGTGCTAAAGCAGTGGACCGACACCATCAAGGCCGGTCTTGAATCAAAGGGTGTGAAAGTAACTCAGACTAGCGATGCTGGCGGCGTTATTGACCCACTACCTAAATTCTTTGCACAAGCGGTTACCGACAAGGTTGACCTAATTGTGACAAATGCTGTTCCAGCATCACTAATTCCAATTGCAGATCTAAACGGTATTCCAGTTATGACTACCAACCAGACTGCTGCACCTGGTGTAAAGCCAGCCGCAGGAATTGCTGCTGATCCATCATTTGACTACACGCTTCCAGCAAAGCTAATGGCTGACTGGTTTGCAGTAACAACCAAGGGCAAGGGCAACGCAGTTGTCTACGCATCTGAAGGTCAGGCTTCCAGCCCGATCATGGTTGATGTAATCAAGAAGCGTCTTGGCGAAGTTTGCCCAGACTGCAAGGTTGATTACCAGGATGCACCGCTTGCAACTTGGTTCGACGGAACACTTCAGGGTGTTGCTAAGAACGCAGTTACAGCAGATCCAACAATCACTACCTTGCTACCTATCTACGACGGTATGTCCTTCGCCACTGGCGCTGGTCTAACTGACGCAAGTTCTACAGTTGCTCAGGCATCATTCAACATGACACCTGACGTAGCCAAGGGCATTGGTACTGGTTCAGTAAAGATGGACGTCGGTTGTTCAAATGACTGGTTCTCCTACGCAGCTGTGGATGCTAGTTTCCGCGTACTGCTTGGCTTGCCAGCTATTGACAACTACAACATCACTTGCAAGGTATTTGATGAGACCAACATTGGAAGCATCAAGCCTGCAAAGGAAGACTCCATGAACTGGTACGGAGTTGACTTCGCTGCTGAGTTCGCAAAGCACTGGAGTATGTAATTAATTAAGACACCGAGTGCGACTGGTTGGAGCCCTGCTTCAGCCAGTCGCACTCACTTAATCGGCTTTAATATAGGTTCGACGAAATGATTTTGAGGAGATGAACGTGACTGTAGAGACCGGTGTTCGCCCAGTCCTTAAGTTCACCAATCTGTCCAAAACTTTTGGTCCAACCAAGGCACTTATTGGTGTCGATTTCGACGTACTACCGGGTGAGATCCATGGCTTAGTTGGGCGTAACGGATCAGGTAAATCTACTCTCATTAAAATTCTTAGCGGTTTCCACGAACCTGACCGCGGCGCAACTCTCGAACTTCGTGGCGAAAATATTGAACTTCCACTACACGGCAGTGATGCTCAAAACCTGGGTATGGTGTTCGTGCACCAAGACCTTGGTTTAGTTCCGGCGTTTAGCATTCTGGAAAATTTGCGGTTAGGTAGCTGGCGACGCGGTGGGTTTTCCAAAATTCCATGGGCTGACGAAAAGAGTGCAGTTGCTTGGCAACTTGCCCAATTTGGCTTGAAGTGGGATCCACTTACACCAGTTGGCGCACTACCACCCGTTGATCGAGCGATTGTTGCGATTGCTCGTGCGATGCGGGAAATCGGAGTAAACCCCGAGGGACATGTTCTTGTTCTGGATGAGCCGACTGCTTACTTGCCTAGTGAATCGGTAGGTAAATTATTCGATGCTGTGAAGAAAGTCACCCGCCAAGGAACTGGCGTGGTTTTCATCAGTCACCGAACTGATGAAATTCTGAATTTAACAGATCGCATTTCAGTACTTCGCGATGGCCGAAAGATTGCCACAGTTAACACGAATGAAACTAAAGAGGCTGACCTAGTCGCCATGATTTTGGGGCAATCAATGAATGCCTTCTATCCAGATCACATCCCAACCCCTTCTAAAGAAGTCGTGCTTTCAACTAAAGATCTTGCAGCTGGAACAATTCCAAAACTTAACTTGAAGCTCCATCGAGGCGAAGTACTTGGCCTGACTGGATTAATGGGTGCCGGCCATGATCAAGTTCCTTACGCATTATTTGGTGCCCTTGAACTTACCGACGGAACGATCACAATTAAGAATAAGAAATACGAAAAAGGCGATTTAACACCACGTAAAGCGGTAGATCTAGGCATTGGACTATTGCCGGGTGATCGCCTAGGCGCAAGTGGCGTTTCAACCGCAACGCTAACTGACAACGTCGGCATGCCAGTACTGGGCAAGTATTTCAAAAAGGGCTTTCTGCGGCGAGAAAAACTTAAAAAGAATGTCAGAGAACTTTTAATTCGTTTTGATGTCAAGCCACCAGTCCCAGGAATAGAGCTTCGAAAACTATCTGGGGGAAATCAACAAAAAGCACTGCTGGCTAAGTGGATCCAAATTAAGCCAGACGTGTTACTGCTGCATGAGCCAACTCAAGGTGTCGACGTGGGCAGTAAAGCATCGATCTTCGCAAAAATTGCGGATGCCTCTCGCGCTGGTACGGGCGTAATTGTTGCTTCTGCAGAACATGAGGACTTAGCCAACATTTGTAACCGAGTTCTAGTCTTTGCAGAGGGAAAAGTTGTTGCAGAGCTAGCTGGTAGCGAACTGACGCCAGAGAAAATTGTTGAGATTAGTTACCTAGGTACCCGAAAGGGTGGTGGCGTAAAGCGCGGATTCGTTTGGCGACCACACATGAACGGCCTAAAGGGTCCATACCTGCATGTCACACGTGAATACAAATGGCAGCCACACAAGATTGGGTACGACACCACCATCGAGTGGCCAGCACCGAAACCACCAGCAATTGAGTACGAGAAGCAAGATGCCAAGTTTGTTTGGTCAGCGCATCGAAGTGGGTTCGTACGAAACGAGTATCGCTGGTTCCCACATCGTGCTGGGTACCAAAACATGTCGATGCCTTATCCAGGTCCACGCAAGGTTAAGGAAGTTCGCGAGTTTACCCTCGTACCAACTGGCGAACTTTCATCCTTCTTCGTTTGGCGACCACATTACGTTGGTAATCACGAGCCGGTTTACTTAGGGCCAATTGAAGACACCTCTTGGCAGCCAAAGCTTGCTGCTTCGCTTGCAGCGATGGTAGCTCGCGGGGAAATCACATCGGTCGTTGCCACCAAGATGGCTGCTGCTGCTGGAGTAAAACTTGGCACCTCAAGTAACTTGAAGGTAACTGTTGAGCTCGACGTTCGGACCCGGAATAAAGGGAATGTGGCGGACGTCGAACGACTTATGACGGCGCTCAAAGCAACTAGTCAAAACTTGATGGATATCGAAGCAGTCAGAGTGCTTGATGTCGAACACACATCTGACTAGATCGGCTTAGTAGCCCGAACTTCCAGCCGAACATAATCAAGATTTCGGTCAGGCAATATTTCGGCAAGTGCTCTGAGTTTTTCATCCGACCACTCTCTAAATACCAAGGTCTTTAAGTACGTAAACAGAGTTTCGGTATCGGGCAGCGGAGTTGGGTGTGGCCGAAGCTGCACCTGGATGTTGCTAAATCCGGCTTCAGTCAATAACTCGTGGGTATCAGTATCTTTTGCGTAGTACCAGTCTGGGAAGTAAGCAGCTGGATCAATTGTCTGTGCGGTATGCAGCGTGGAATCAAGGTTTCCAAAACCACCAGCATCTACAACTAATCGCCCACCAGGTTTTAGTGCCCGGTAAAAGTGCTGCCAGACCTGATCGTGGCTTGGTAGCCAATGCAAAGCAGCAACCGTCATGATGGCATCTACCGAATTATGTTCAACTGGAAGTGGCAAATTCAAATCACTTTGCAGTATGGAAACTTTTGGATTTCCGGTGAATCTAGTCGCGCATTGCTCCAACATGGTGTCGCTACCATCAACACAAATTAATGATCCAGTGGTGAGCATGGAAAGTGCGAGCTCGGCATCGCGACCAGTACCACAGCCGGCATCCAGCAAAATTTCGGAACCGGTTAAGTTAAGCGCAGCAATGGCGCGTTTACCCCATTCAACGTGCGGCAATGGCAAAGCGTCATACGCCGTGCCATTCCAGGCGATCAACTGGCATCCCCAAATGCGCCGGATGAACGCAGGGCTGCAATTTGGTCGTCAGTTAAGTCAAGTAAGTCCTGGAGCACTTCGATGGTGTGTTCACCACGATGTGGTGCGCGAGTGTGGTCAATACGCTTCGGCCCAACGTTAACGGGTGAAGCGGGGGTACGAACTGAACCGAAGATTTCATGTTCGGTATGAGCAATCATTTGTCGCGAAATTGTGTGCTCATCTTTGAATGCTTCTTCGACAGTATTTACCGCAGCACAAGGAACACCAGCAGGCATTAACAGGTCGAGCCACTCCTGTGTTGACTTTGTAACGAAAATTTCATCTAACTGGGGGATTAGCAGATCTCGATTTTCATAGCGATTGGCAAAATCTATAAACCTGGGATCAGTCATTAAATCTGTACGGCCGAGAACTTCACAAAGACGTTGGTAGAACTTTTCCTTGGCACAGCCAATCACAATCCAATTGTCTTGAGTCTGAAAAACTTGAAATGGAACTAAGGAAGGGTGAGCCGAGTGCGAATGTCGTATTGGAGTATGGCCACCAGTTAGATGCCAAGCTCCGACGTAACTCGTCATCGAAAGTGCGGTATCGAAAAGTGAGACGTCGCAATCCATACCGATCCCGTCACGGCGAGCGGCATGCACGCCACTAACTAACGCAAGCGCTCCAACGAATCCACCGGAGAAGTCGACTAATGAAAGTCCACTTTTAGTTGGTGGACCATCTGGTTCTCCAGTTAGCGACATCCAACCGGCTAAACCTTGCAGCATGTAGTCGTAGCCAGGATTCTTTGCCCGTGGACCAGTCATACCGTAACCGCTCACTGAGCAACAAACGATTGCTGGATTAATGTGCTTCAAGTCGTCGTACGTTATCCGAAGTTTGGCAGGTACGTCGCCACGCAGGTTGGAGTAGATAGCGTCACTTTTGGCAACCAGTTGTTCAAAAGTTTCTCGGCCAGCCACGGTATTTAGATCAAGGGAAATTGATTCCTTATTCCGGTTAAAAGTTTCAAAGAATAGGGAGTCTTCACCTTCGGCAAATGGTGGCACATAACGTCCAACATCACCGCCAGTGGTGGGATCTTCAATTTTAATAACTCGCGCACCGAGATCAGCTAAATGAACTGTGCCAAATGGTCCCGCCCCAAATTGTTCGAGCGAAAGGATCGTTATTCCTGCAAGAGGTAATGGCATGTATTGATGATACTTAACTCAAGCGAAGTGCTTGATTGAAGTCACGAGCATTTGCCGTCTTGGCAAGATCCATAACTGCATTAAAGACTCGATTGGTAACTTCCGCATTCGCTACCAAGGCCATATTGTCGCGGAACTTCTGCTCAACTTCGGCTGCTGAAAGCGGACGACCTTCGGCGCCACGATTTACATCTTCGCGCTTACGTAAGGTGCGTCCATCGGTGGTTTCGATAATTACTTCACCGTGGAAATACTTTGGAAAAGTTGGGTTTGGATCGGCTTCATAATCAACTTTGCTAGCCAATTCAAGCGTGATTGGATCGGCCAGGCTGGCATCGTCAAGGTCCATCAAAGTGAACCGACGACGCGAAATTGCGGTTCCGATAATGAAAGGAAGCGAGAACTTTGCATCGTAATCGCTTCGTGGAATTAGCTTGGCTTGCCTAGGTTCGCAGACGACTGGAACCACTTGTGCGGGAACAATAGTGATTACATGTGCAATGTCTTCTGGCTTCAAGTCGTTTTCCACCGTTAACTCGATCGCCATGTCGAGGCAGGCATGTGTGAAGTGGCACGCAGCATATGGCTTGATCGCAACATTCATAAGTTCCCAAACGGAGCCAAGTCCAGCCACGATCATTTCTGGGCTGACAACATGTCCAGGAAGCGTGTGATTATTGAATAATCCGAATCGACCTTCGTAAATAGCTGGTGGGCCTTCAAACTCAGCCCGTGCTAATTCCGCGGCCGTAATGCCACAGAATGCAGCCCAGCCTGGATGGAGTCGCTTAGTCCAAGCGCCGGTCTCTAGGAACTCAAGTGAGCCACCTGCCATAGAGCCAACAATTCCTTGAGCTTGAGAAATACCTTCGGCGTCGAGCCCCAGCATGGCAGCGGCTGCGGTGGCAGCGCCGAAAGCCCCGACGAGTCCAGTTGGATGGAACCCGGCTGCGTGGAACCCACCATCAGCAGCGGCAGCAACTCGAGCGCTAACCTCGAGCCCAATCAAATATCCGAGGATTAGATCCTGACCAGAAAGTTGTTTGTCGGTGGCAACGGCAATCGCAGTAGGCAGGGCGCTTACTGTGGCATGGATTACGCCAGCAACGTGAGTGTCATCAAAATCCAACCCGTGCATCAAGAGCCCATTGATCATTGCTTGGTCCCGAACCGTAAATTTATGTGGCATTGCAATGGCACCGTGTTCGCCCGTACCTAGTGCACGAGCGGCAGCAATACTCTTGTCGGCAAAGTCGTAGTGAGTTGAAGCAAATGCGATGCCAACTGCATCAAGAATATTAAGTAGTGCCTGCTCTCGAACGTATTCGGGAATCTGATCGTAGGTAACATTCGCAGCCCATTGACCAACTTGGCGGGAAAGGGTGTCAGAGCTCATTTAATTACTAACCCAATTTCTTTATGTGCGCTATCGCATCATCAGTTTGAATTACATCAGCATAACGTCGACCGACATCTCGCATGTTCGCATCATGTGGCTCACTGTCTTGATCGCCACAGGCGTCATCAACGGCAAGAGTTCGGAAACCATGTGAGAACGAGTCAACGATGGTGGCTCTCACGCAACCGGAAGTCGTTACGCCGGTAACTAGAACCGTATCGATCCGGTTTGTTGTCAGAATGCTTGACATGTCAGTGCCAAAGAATGCGGAAGGGAAGCGCTTAAGAATGTAAGTATCGGAGTCATCCCAAAGGTCAGGATGGATTGATGCTTCGTATGACCCAGGGTGAATGTCTCGCAGCGCTGGAACTTTCCAGCGGGCAAACTCGGTGTCAGTAGCCCAGGCAACTGCGGTATGAATAACTGGAATGCCAGCAGCGCGAGCTACCGGAAATAGTCGGGCAGCGTTATTGACCGCGCGAAGCGCGTGCGCACCACCACCAAATACGTATTTGGGATCGCAAAATGCCATTTGGAAGTCAACTGCAATGATTGCTGGATTAGATCCCCAGCCAATGTCGCCCTGGCCGTAGCCTGCGGCTTTGAATGAATCTGACATTTGTCCTCCAGATAGGGATTTATCCCTTCTTGTATACATCTAAATACAATCCAGCGCCTAGGTTTTGAGCAAATAGGGCTTTCCGATGGCAGCAAAACCGCGAAAGTGGCAAGATTGTATGCAATCTGGATATTCGGGAGCTGATGTGGGCACTTTTGACCTTTTCAAGACTGCAGACGAGCATGAAGAATTGCGGTCTGTGGTTCGGGCCCTAGCCGATGCCAA
The DNA here is from genome assembly GCA_947452765.1 of Actinomycetota bacterium. Classification (GTDB taxonomy): domain Bacteria; phylum Actinomycetota; class Actinomycetes; order S36-B12; family UBA5976; genus UBA5976. The sequence goes on from CANGDR010000001.1 coordinate 188,659, forward strand.
AATCGCACCATTCGCTGCCGCTGTTGATGAAGAGGCTCGCTTTCCGCGAGAGGCTTACGACGCCCTACGTGCGGCTGATCTGCAGGCAATTCACATTCCAGAACAATATGGTGGCGCCGGAGCTGATGCACTCGCTTACGCCATTGTCGTGGAGGAGGTTGCTCGAGCTTGTGCATCCAGCAGCTTGATCCCAGGCGTTAACAAACTCGCTTCACTTCCAGTAATCATGCACGGTAGCGAAGAACTCAAACAGGAATTCTTGCCAGGTCTAGCATCTGGTGAAACGCTTTGGTCATATGCGCTATCTGAAACAGATGCTGGCAGCGATGCGGGAGCAATGAAAACGACTGCAGTTGCCTCCGGTGATAACTGGACCCTAAACGGGGCAAAAAAGTGGATCACAAATGCTGGGGAAAGTCAGATCTATACCGTGCTTGCCGTTACCGATAAAGAAAAAGGCGCACGAGGTGGCATTACTGCTTTCTTAGTCAAAAAAGATGATGAGGGAGTTAGCTTCGGAGCGCCCGAAAAGAAATTAGGCATTAAAGGTTCACCTACGCGTGAAGTTTATTTAGACAATGTAGTCATACCTGACTCGCGCCGCATTGGCGAAGTTGGCGCAGGATTTGGTATTGCCATGACAACTCTGGATCACAGTCGAATTGCGATTGCTGCCCAAGCTGTTGGAATCGCGCAAGGCGCGCTAGATTTCGCGGCTGGTTATATTAAAGAACGTAAGCAGTTCGGCAATGCAATTGCAGACTTTCAGGGTATTCAATTCATGGTTGCCGATATGGCAATGAAATTGGAAGCAGCCCGCCAGCTAACTTATGCAGCGGCAGCACGAAGCGAGCGCGGTGACCCAGACTTAACTTTCTTTGGAGCTGCAAGCAAGTGCTTTGCTTCTGATGTAGCTATGGAAATAACCACGGATGCGGTTCAATTACTTGGCGGTTATGGATTTACTCGGGATTACCCAGTTGAGCGCATGATGCGCGACGCCAAGATTACCCAGATTTACGAAGGCACCAATCAGGTTCAGCGAATCGTAATGGCTCGACACACTTTGGCATCGCGTTAAGAAATGCAAGCTGGGTCACCGGAAAAGTTACGCAGAGATGCGCTTGGGATACTGGCTGCCGCAATTGCTGCACAGTTAGCAGTCTCGACTGCGCAACAAGGCTTACCCGCTCTTGGCCCAATTCTCGCAAGCACATTTAATCTTTCAACTGCAGGCGTGGGTCAACTCCTTGGAACTATCAGCCTCGGTACAGCAGCGGCCGTAGTTTTCTGGGGAAATCTTGCAGATCGAATCGATGATCGGATAGTTGCGGTTATAGGCCTAGTCGGAACCGCTTCTTGCTTCGCCGCCGCCGCATTCTTTAAGACATCTTCAATTGCGCATTTCTTCATAATTTTTGCCGGCCTAATGATGGCTGCACCAACTGTAGCTATGACTAAAGGTTTAGCCCGTAATTTCGTACACCTGGGAAATATTGGTTTTGCATTATCAACACGGCAAGCAGCAGTTCCGGTTGGCGGCGTGATTGGCGGGATTTTTCTAACTGGCATTGCCGTGGCTCATGGCTTGAGTTGGGCACTTTACGCACTCGCAGGTCTAATTCTTATCGGTGCGATGTTTATAATTTTTGCACCAGTTGGTATTCCGGAACCGCCCCGCAAGGCTGCCGAAAATTTGCCACCGGTTGACTGGCGTCGACTTTCGCCGATTCTTGTAGCGGCTGCCTTTTTTTGCCTAACTCAACTTGGCATAGTTGCCCTGCTTACGCTGTATTTGAGTTCAAGTAGGGGATGGTCACCAACTCACGCTGGTCAACTTTATGCCTTGATGATGGCTTTTGTTATTCCGCTGCGTATTCGGCTCGGAGTGGTAAGCGATCGGTACCCAACCAAACGGGTTAAATTCCAAATTTTGATCGCGCTTCTAGGAGCAGGCCTGCTGATTTCATGTGCCGTACTCGAGCACTATGCCATTGTGGTCCCACTCCTTTTTTTGGCTGGTATTTCTGCCATGGGCTGGAATGGCTTATTGTTTACGACCGCAGTAGTTTCGGTGCCAGCTGAGCGAGTGGGGTTCACCCAGGGTGTACTGCACAGTTTCATCTTTGCTGCGGGTGGAATGTCACCCATAATCATGTCGCGGATTGTGCAATCTTTTAGTTGGCAAGCGGCCTGGTCGGTAATGGCTTTATGCTCAATTATGGCTGCCGCTTCACTACATCGATTTGAATTAGCAAGCCCACAACTGAAGGAAACGGTATGAGTAAGCAGCGGGTAGATACTGAGTTATTGACGGAAATTCAGCGCCGTGTCCTGTGGCTTGCCGTACGCATGGTGGACTTCGCGAATCGGGAACGAGCCTTAAAGGACGACGTAAAAGTCGGCGGCCACCAGGCATCGAGTGCCTCACTGACTTCCATCATGACTGCACTTTATTTTGATCATCTAGATGGTGCGGATCGGGTAAGCGTTAAGCCGCATGCTTCACCGGTATTCCACGCAATTCAGTATCTGCTTGGCAACTTAGATGAAAGTTACTTAACTCGACTACGTGAGTTTGGTGGACTTCAGTCGTATCCATCACGAACAAAAGATCCGGATGCACCAGACTTTTCAACTGGATCAGTTGGACTAGGTGCTGCGGCTCCATTGTTTGCAGCTGCCACCCGTAGATATGTGGATTCCCACTTTGGCGAGCGCCCACACTCTCGATTTATCGCCCTGATTGGCGATGCAGAGCTGGATGAAGGAAATGTTTGGGAAGCGGTTGCCGACCCTGCAACTACTGAACTTGGCAACGTTATGTGGGTTGTGGACTTCAATCGACAATCACTTGATCGAGTAATACCAGGTATTCGAATCCAACAGTGGCGGGCGCAATTCGAAGCTGCTGGCTGGCATGTTGTTGAGGTTAAGTATGGAACTAAGTTGCACACCAAGTTTGCCGAACCACATGGCAAGGAACTTGAAGCCTGGATTGATGCCATGGCTAACGAACAGTATCAATCCCTTTTTGGATTCAGTGGCACTGAACTACGGGAACGCTTTCTCGATGGTGCACCAGCAGAAGTCAGAATGTCGGTTAGTGGACTAAATGACGATGAACTTTACGAATTAGTTACTGACCTTGGTGGGCATAACTTGGATAGTTTGCGAGACGCATTCGCACTCTGCGACTCGGTAACCGATCGGCCAAGTGTGGTTTTTGCCTACACGATTAAGGGCTGGGGCTTACCAATGGCAGGCAACCCACGGAACCACTCAGCACTACTAAGTGGCGACCAGATCGATGCATTCCGCGCTGAACTTGGCCTTACCTCGGAAACCGAGTGGTCCGATTTCGATCCACAAAGTCCAGCCGGTGTCCTAGCTGCACAACGTCGGCACGATTTACATCGCGGCCCAATTCAAAAAGGTGTCGAGCTATCAGTTCCCGCGCCAGACATCGCGTCGGGATCCAAACCACTTAGTACTCAAGAAGCGTTTGGGCGAGTACTTGTTGACTTATCGCGCATTGAAGAAATTAATAAGTACTTGGTTACCACTGCACCAGACGTAGCAACCTCAACTAACTTGGCTGGCTTTATCAATCGCAATGGCATCTATTCACCCGTTGAACAGCGCGCCTGGAATGAAGATCCACTCGTTAAGTGGGCAGAAGGTCCAACCGGTCAACATATTGAACTGGGCATCAGTGAAATGAACTTATTCTTGCTGCTTGGCCAACTTGGTCTGTCTTGGGATCTATCCGACCAACCTTTAATTCCGATCGGCACTGTCTACGATCCATTCGTTTGCCGAGGTTTGGATGCCTTCATTTATGGCACCTACTCAGCAGCCCGATTCATCATTGCTGGAACCCCGAGTGGCGTTACTTTGGCACCCGAAGGTGGCGCACATCAATCTACGATTACCGCATCGATTGGTATGGAATTGCCAGGCGTAACTTTCATTGAACCTACTTACGGAACGGCGCTTAGCTGGATGCTCGCTGATGCCATAACCAGAGTTGCTGCCGGCCCTTCCGAACTGAAAACGGCAGCCCCATATGACGATGGTGCGTTCTATTTCCGATTAACAACTAGGCCGTTGGATCAAGCACCGTTCGAAGCTGCTCGCAAGCGAATCGGAGATGCAGTCTTGCGTCGCCAAGTACTCTCAGGTGGGTATCGACTATTTGATGCCTTTGAGCAATTCCCTGAATTGCGCGGCACGGATGATTCTGAACGAGTTCCTATGGTGCACCTAGTTGCATCTGGCGCTGTGATGCCTGAAGTTTTGGCAGCAGCACAAGAGTTGTGCAGTGAAGGGGTAGCCGCGCACGTGGTAGATGTTACGAGTGCTGACCGTTGGTATGGATCCTGGCAACGAACGCTACGTCAAGCGGTTCGCACCGCATCGGCGCCAAGTCTGCCGGGTCCATTGTGGTCCGTCATCGGAGACCGCGCTCCAATTGTCACAATTCAGGATGCCTCCAGCCATGCGATGGCTTGGATGGGTTCAGCAATTGGTGTGCCATGTGTATCACTTGGTGTGGATTCATTTGGACAATCGGGCACAGTAAAGGATCTTTACAACATCAACGATTTGTCATCTGGTGCAATTGTGAACGCAGCCCTTGCCTCGCTTGCACTAGATAACCGATGACAACGCCAGCAAAATCTCACACTGCTTTATTTATTGCAGTTTCTGTTTTATTTGGCGGCAACTACATGTGGGCACACTTTGCCCTTCAGTCGTATTCGGCATTAGAAGTTGCCTGGGGTCGCACGTTACTAGCGGCCGCAACATTGGCTGTGGTGTTAGTTATTACCAAAGATCATTATCCGCGCGGCAAAGAAATTTGGGTCAAGTTAAACATTGCAGCACTGCTGTTTAACACAATTTCTTTTGTTGGCATGGCTACTGCAGTTAGCCGAATTACCACAGTGCAAGTGAGCATCTGGAATGCATTGGTTCCGTTGGTGACACTTGGTTTTGTACTGGTATTTATTCCAGAAGAAAACCCAACTTGGCGTCGAGTAACTGGCTTGAGTATGGGCTTCCTCGGTGCACTGTTTATTGCTCATCCCTGGTCAGGGCTAGGGGAGTTTGACGCAATAGGTACTGGCGCGATCATGATAGGCACCACGAGCTATGCAGCAGGGCTCGTGTATGCCCGTCGAAACTTTGCCCATGTGGCAAATACACCAACATCAATTGCTGCTGGACAAATGCTCTGTGCGGCTATTCACTTCACATTAATCCTTCCGTGGTTTGTAACCATCACGACTGACGCCTCAACTATTTCGTTGGTTTCAATGTTGGTTTTGGGTGTGGTTGGTACTGGTATTACTTACATCATGATTCAAACTTTGATCAAGCAAGCTGGCGCAGGTGTAGCGAGCGACACAACTTACGTGATTTTGTTTGTGGCAATTTCACTTGGCATTATCGTGCTTGGCGAAGCCATTAATGTATGGCAGATAATCGGCTCAGGATTGATTTTGATCGGCTTGATAATTATTAACAGCCGGGAACGCACGCCTGCAATTACAACTTAATTACCGGACTTAAACCAATCAACATACTCTGGCGGTAGCGGTGTCTTTTCTTGAATCAAGTCAGCCGCACGTTCGGCTACCATCATGGTTGGCGCATAAAGATTTGCGTTAGTCACATAAGGGAATACTGACGCATCAACAACATATAGACCCTCAACACCATGAACTTTCATAGTGTTTGGATCAACCACACTCATTTCGTCCGTACCCATTCTTGCCGTGCACGATGGGTGATAGGCAGTTTCGCCATCTTTGCGAACCCACTCCAGAATCTCTTCAGGTGTCTGAACCGAAGGACCAGGAGATAGTTCACCATCGCTGTATTGATCAAATGCTGATTGCGACAGAATTCGTCGAGTTACTTGAATCGCTTCAACCCATTCGCGCTTATCTTGTTCAGTCGAAAGGTAATTGAACAGAATAGATGGTTTTGCCATTGGATCAGCGCTGGTAATTTCAATCCGGCCGCGAGCGTCCGAATACATTGGCCCGACGTGGACTTGGTAGCCATGACCGTGCTCAATTCCAGTGCCGTCATAGCGAACTGCAATTGGCAAGAAGTGGTACATCAAGTTTGGATATTTAACCTTGTCATTCGAGCAGGCAAACCCACCACCCTCGAAGTGGTTTGTAGCACCTGGCCCCTTGCGAGCAAATAGCCAAGCAGCGCCAATGAAAGGTCGCTTCCACAGCTTTAGATTTGGGTTCATGGTGATTGGAAGTTTGCAGGCGTGCTGAATGTAAACCTCGAGGTGATCCTGCAAGTTCTGACCAACACCAGGTAGATCCTTGATAACTGGAATGCCATGTCGCTTCAATAACTCGGCTGGTCCGATTCCGGAAAGTTGCAGGACTTGTGGGGTATTAATTGCGCCACCACAAAGTACAACATTCTTCGCGCGATATTCTGTAATCGTTTTTCCGCGTTGGGCGATCACACCAACTGCTTTGTCGCCTTCAAAAATAACTCGATGCACTTGGTGGCGAGTCTGGATTGTTAAATTCTTGCGGTGCATGACCGGGTGCAAGTATGCACGTGCGGAAGACCAGCGTCGGCCCTTCTTTACGTTTTTGTCGAATGGCCCAAAACCTTCTTGGCTAAATCCGTTAACGTCATCAGTTCGCTTAAAGCCGGCAGCCACAGCAGCGTCAAAGAATGCCGTGAAAAGCGGATTTTTTGCGGGACCTTTTTCTAAGTAAAGCGGACCACTGTGACCGCGGTAAATATTGTCATTTGGAACGCCAGTAGCATTTTCCATTTTCTTGAAGTATGGCAAGCAATGTGCAAAGTCCCAATTCTCCATACCTTTGTCAGCAGCCCAGCGTTCGTAGTCCATGGGATTTCCGCGCTGGAAAATCATGCCATTAATAGAACCGGAACCGCCAAGCACTTTGCCGCGACCTTGATACACCTGGCGGCCATTCATGTGTGGCTCAGGATCGGTCTGATAGATCCAGTCGTAAAACTTATTACCGATTGGGAAAGTTAGGGCAGCTGGCATGTGAATGTAGACATCCCACCAGGAGTCTTTGCGCCCCGCTTCCAGAACTAATACTTCGTTAGCTGGGTTTTCGGATAGCCGATTACCTAGTACTGATCCGGCCGAGCCACCACCAATGATTAGGTAGTCATATTCCTTAACACTCACTAGAGATTTCCTTCAGCTGTGTCGACCACATTAGCTAGCAACATCGCACGAGTCATCGGTCCTGTGCCACCTGGCATCGGTGCAATCCAGCCCGCAACTTGCGCACATGATGGATCTATATCACCTAGTAAACCGGCATCGGTCCGTGTTATGCCAACATCAACAAGTGCCGCACCGGCTTTGATCATGTCTGGCTTGATGAAATGTGGAACTCCTGCTGCAGCAACAACTATGTCAGCACGTTTTATGTGGGCTGCCATGTCTTTAGTGCCGGTATGACACAAGGTGACAGTGGCATTTTCAGTACGCCGAGTCAGGAGTAAGCCAAGTGGTCGTCCGACTGTTACGCCACGACCGACTATGCAAACCTCAGCACCATCAAGGGGTACACCGTAGGCACGAAGAAGTTCAACGATGCCTCGCGGAGTACATGGCAGGGGAGCAGGCTCACCAAGAACTAATCGACCCAAGTTAGTTGGATGCAAACCATCCGCATCTTTTCGTGGATCAATTGCTTCCAATGCTGCGTTGGCATCTAGACCCTTTGGCAATGGAAGTTGCACAATGTATCCAGTACAAGCTGGATCTGCATTTAATCGAGCGATTGCAGCAAGTACATCCTGCTGACTAGCAGTTGCCGGAAGATCTTCCCGAACGGATGTAATACCGACTTCGTGGCAATCTTTGTGCTTTCCGCCAACGTAGGAGTGGGATCCTGGATCATCGCCAACCAGAATTGTGCCCAGTCCTGGGTAAATCCCTTTTGCGTTAAGCGCAGTCACGCGAGTCGCTAAATCACTCTTAACTTTTGCAGCTGTTGCGACTCCATCAAGAATTACGGCAGACATTATTCCCACTTCCGAGTAAGTATTTACAGGTATTCAACAGTTGAATCAGTTAGTACATCCCACAAATGCTGGGCAAACGATGAGCGCACAAAAATCAAGTAGCAATTTTCGCAGCAGTGCCAAAGAATGACTGGTGATTTTGCCATCAAGCCTTGAGTGCAAGCGTCGATTGGAAACGTAGAGTCACGTAAATCCTGTTCCCACACATGTCCCAGAATTTCTTTGACTTTTGGTCCATAGATTTCTATTTTTGTACGCTGGGCACTTACATCAACTACTGAAATGTGATGCGAATCTTGCACGGGCTTAAGAAGCGATGAAATATCAGCAGTGCCGGTTAAGAACCACCAATCTGGACCTAAGCAAAGCGCACTAATTCCATTCGCACTTGGCTCTTGGCCTTGACTGACTATGCAATCTGCATCTTTGCGAACAACTGAACCAACTTTTGGATTCAAGGTCAACCCAAGTGCCTGGTTTACGGCTGCAAATCCTGGTGAAGCTGGATCTACTCGTAAATCAATTCCAGGAGTAAATGGAACTTCGGAAATGTAGATGTTTTTATCTAACCCACCATGAACTGCGCCACCAAGTGGGCTAGTTGCTATGGCGCTATTTACCTTAACCATCGCGACGCACGTTCTCCTTATCAACAAATATTGGTTCAGTTATTACTGCAGTCTCAGTTCCAATTGCAACTCGCTCACCAATTCGAGCCCGGCCATTGTGAACAAGCGCCATTGCAAATGAGCGATTAAGTTCCCCAGAGAAATATGAACTAGTTACATATCCAATGTGAGGAATCGGTGGTTTGGCGCCCTTGTGCTGCTCCTCCGAAAAGTAAGCACCTTCTGGAATCACGTACTCGGATGTATCTGGCAACAAGCCAACTAATTGGTGGCGATCTGGGCGACTGGTATCAGAACGACTAAATGATCGCTTTCCGATAAAGTCCTTCTTTTTCGAGACAATCCAATCCATACCCAAGTCATCTGGAGTTTGGGTGCCATCGGTTTCCTGGCCAACGATTACGAAACCTTTCTCGGCACGAAGTACGTGTAGAGATTCCGTTCCGTAAGGTGTGACATCCAGCGGAGCACCTAATTCCATAACCTTGTTCCATAGCTCCAGGCCATACCAAGCTGAAACATTTATTTCGTAGGCAAGTTCGCCGGAGAAGGAAATTCGAGCAATGCGAGCTGGAATTCCAGCAACATCCGCGTATTTGTTTTCCATGAAGGCGAAACCTTCTTTAGAAACATCCAGGCCAGGGGATAGCATCGCCAACAAATCACGACTCTTGGGTCCAACAATTGCAACCGTGGCGATTTGTTCCGTCACTGATGTGCAAAATACTTCCAAGTGTGGCCATTCAGTTTGTAGCCATTCTTCGAGCCAGTCCATAACTTTGGCAGCGCCACCAGTGGTGGTAGTCATTAACCAGTGATTTTCACCGAGCCTTGTCGTCACGCCATCGTCAAAGACCATGCCATCGACACCACACATTAGGCCGTACCTGCTCATGCCGACTTTAAGAGTCGAGAACATGTTGGTGTAAATCTGATCTAGGAATTCACCCGCATCTTTACCTTGGATGTCGATCTTTCCCAAAGTGCTGGCGTCCATAACTGCTACGCCATTACGTGCAGCACGGCATTCTCGTAAGACTGCAGCATGCAAATCTTCGCCCGGCTTTGGGAAAAACCAAGGACGCTTCCATTGACCAACATCTTCCATCGGGGCACCCGCCGCAACGTGCCATGGATGAATTGAGGTCGTGCGAATTGGCTCAGTGTGTAATCCACGCTCCCGGCCTGCCAACGCTGCAAACGGAACTGCAATGTAAGGCGGGCGGAACGTCAGTGAGCCAATTTCATCAGGCGCTAAGCCAACTAGATTGCCGATAAGTCCCATAGTTAAAGTTCCGCTAGTTTTACCCTGATCATGCGCGGTACCAATTGCGGTGTATCGCTTTACATGCTCAATGCTGACCATGCCAGCACCAACTGCACGGCGTAAATCACGTAAGGTGGCATCGCGCTGATGATCAACAAAAGCGACTAACGCCTGAGTTTCATCAAGTTCTGGACCAAAGTAGACGGCTGGTTCAAGTCCAACAAAGTCACCTGCCAGCATGCCGACCGTGCTGATGCTCTTAACTTTTGAACGCACGATAAAGGCTGCTCGCTTATTACTCCAAGTTGGTTTGATGCCGATGTAGGTTGCTAGGTGAACTGTAGGGGTCCAGCCACCTGAAATTGCAAGCAAGTCAGTGGAAATAGTTTCGTTCAATCCAGACTTTGGATCAGTGACCACGACACTCGAGAGAATTCCTTCCAAGTTGCCATTGGTGTCAAGGGCAGTCGCGCCCTTGAGGATTCGAATTCCGAGTTTTTCCGCAGGTTTGCGAGCTGATTTACTGCTGGCTTTCGACAACTTCTTACGGATGTCAATGATGGCAAGAACTCTAACGCCTGATTTGTGCAACCGAATTGCATCGGTATAGCCCTGGTTATCTACTGTTACAACGACTGCAGTCTTGAATTTCGATACGCCCCGTTCGACATAAGTCGCGGCAGTATGCGAAAGCATAATTCCGGGACGATCGTTATTTGCAAATACAAGTGGTCGCTGGAACGCACCTGTGGCAAGCACAGTGTGTTTAGCGCGAACATGCCAAGTACGAATTCTGGCAACATCAGTTGATACTTTACTGCTGACGTGATCAGTTCTACGCTCTACCGCTACTGCATATCCTTGGTCATAAGTTCCAATTACCGTGGTGCGCTGTAAGTGGGTGACATTTTCCAGCGCGAGACTAGCAAGCAACTCGGGTGGTATCACTTCACCACACTGCTTGGCATGTCCACCAACTTCAGGCTGGTCATCCATGATGATTACGGTCTTGCCCTTGTCGGCATACTTTTTAGCTTCAGTGAGCCCAGCTAGGCCTGCTCCCACAACTAAGACATCCGCATGGCGGTAAGCCCGGTCATATCGGGAAATGTCTCGAGTGTCTGGCAAGTCACCAATGCCGGCAAGACTGCGAGCAACCAACCCCTCAGTAATTTCAACTGTGGTTGCAGGAACCATAGGTTCGCCGGCGCCTGAGTCAACATTCACTAATGCATTTGGCTCATCTACCCAAAGGCTCATGATTCCGCGTGGTCGATCTCGGTAAGTGCTATCAGTGAAATGCAAGACGCCATTTCGCAATAGGGCAGTAGCCAATGAATCACCGGCCTGGCCGACGTAATCGACACCGTCAAACTTGAAAGTTACATTACTCATGCTGGTCTCTTTGGTTGATCGGTAAACGGTTTATAAGTTGGGCCAAATTCATGGGTTATGGTGTTTCGCCAAACGTTAAACCAGCGCCGACAGCCAGCAGAATGTACCCAACGTTCGGCATGCCAGCCTTTTGGATTTTCTCTAATGAAGACAAACTTCGACCATTCTTCATCAGTAGCACTTGCTGGTTCTGGATAAAAGATATTTGCGCCAGCGCCATAGTGAAATTCAGTTTCATCGCGTGGGCCACAGTAAGGGCATGGAATATTTAGCATCTCAAACTCCTAGTGGGCTACGCCGGCTGCGCCGTGCTCGTCGATTAAGTGACCGGTAACAAATCTTTCAAGGTTGAAGGCAGCGTTCAGTTCATGTGGCTCACCGGTTGCAATGGTGTGTGCCATCGTCCAGCCTGATGCCGGTGTGGCTTTGAAGCCACCCGTTCCCCAGCCAGTATTGATAAACAAATTATCAACTGGCGTGCGACCAATAATTGGCGAGGCATCTGGGGAAATATCAACAATTCCACCCCAAGTACGCAGCAAGTGGGCACGCTCAAAAATCGGGAACAGCTCGATTGCCGCAGCTAGTTGGTGTTCAATTACATGGAAGCCACCACGCTGAGCATATGAATTAAAGGCATCTGTACCAGCACCCATAACTAATTCACCTTTATGAGCTTGGCTAACGTAAACGTGCACCATGCCACTCATAATTACCGTGTTGTGAACTTGTTCAAGTAGTTCAGAAACCAGTGCTTGTAGTGGCCGGCTTTGAATCGGAATGTCGAAACCTGCAAGATTTGCTAACACGCTGGAGTGGCCAGCCGCAACCATGCCAACTTTTTGGGCAGCAATTGGTCCCAGGTTGGTTTTTACGCCGTGTACTTTACCTTCGCGAATATCAAAGCCGGTTACTTCGCACCCCTGAATGATGTCAACGCCCATGTCAGCAGCAGCCTTGGCATAACCCCAGGCCACCCAGTCATGCTTTGCAATGCCACCACGTGGTTGGTAAGTAGCGCCTAATACCGGGTAACGAACATCTGGATTGATGTTCACAATCGGAGCAATTTCTTTTACTTGCTCTGGAGTTAGCCATTCACTATCGATGTCATTGATTTTGTTTGCATGGTAGTTTCGTGACTTGGCTCGAAGGTCACTTACGCTATGAGCAAGTGACATTACACCGCGCTGGCTAAAGAACATCTCGTAGCCAACTTCTTCTTCGAGATTCTCCCAAAGCTTTAACGAGTGTTCATAAATTCCAGCTGATTCATCCCAAAGATAATTGGAGCGGATCACTGTGGTATTTCGTGCCATGTTTCCGCCAGCGAGCCAACCCTTTTCGAGAACTGCGATGTTGGTGATGCCGTGGTTCTTAGCTAAGTAGTAAGCAGTTGATAGGCCATGACCGCCGCCACCGATGATGATTACGTCATAAACCTTTTTAGGAGTAACCCGCGCAGTCCACAAAAAATCAGGATGTTCAGGTAATTCGACAGTACGTCGACGGGTCGTGGTAGCCATGTTCAGAGCCTATCTATTGGTAATTACGAGCGCAGTCTGGACATTGAGGCATCGAACTGTGGGTCATCGCTGACAACCGCCGAGTACGAGGCGTCAAAGTATTTAACGGAAACTTGAGTACCTAATGTGGTGTGTTCAATTGGCAACCAAGCGTAGGCAATTTGCTTTCCAATGGTGTGGCCAAAATACGAGCTAGTCACGTAACCGACTGGGGCACCGTTTACGAAAACTGGTTCCTTGCCCATAACTACGTGTTCTGGGTTTTCGAAAACTAAGCAAACCAATTTGCGTTTGATCGCAGCCGGATCCAAAGCCTCGAACGCCTCTGCTCCGATGTAGCCGCCACCCTTACGAACCGAGAAAGCAAGGCCAGCTTCGTGCGGGTTATGTTCGCTCGTCATGTCAGTTCCATATGAGCGGTAACCCTTTTCCAGGCGCATGGAATTAAATGCCCCACGACCAGCAGCAATGATTCCGAATTCGTCGCCGGCTTCAAGCAATGTGTCCCAAAGCTTAAGCGCCATGTCGGCGTCGGTATAAATTTCATAACCCAGTTCGCCGACGTATGACAGGCGCCATAAAGTTGCCGGGACTTGGTCAAGATAAAGTGACTTTGCTTTGAAGTATCCGAAGGCTTCATTGGATACATCAACTTTGGTAAGTTTCTCAACGACCTTGCGGGCATGAGGTCCAAAAAGTCCCAGCCCGATAGTTCCTGAAGTTACATCTTTAATGTGAACTGTGTCAGGTGCGGCAGACTTCAACCTAGCAACATCTATTGCACTATTCGCGCCGATCATAAAGTGGTTTTCCGTAAGGCGAGTGACTGTGACGTCCGAAAGAATTCCGGCATCTTTGGTGAGCATTAAGCAGTACGTGACTGAACCTGGTGCCTTATCCAGTTTTCCAGTGGTCTGTTCCATAAGGAATTCCAAGGCGCCTTTGCCAGTAACTTCGATTCGCTTAAGTGCAGTGATGTCGAAGAGCCCAACATTTTCGCGAACGTACTGTGCTTCGGCACCAATAATTGGTGACCAGTACCGAGCTGACCATTCGTCACGGGCTGGTGTCGGGTACTTAGCGACTAGATCTTTATTTGCTTCGTACCACTGTGGGCGTTCGTAACCGACTGCTTCCAGGAAGTGAGCGCCAAGTTCTTGTTGGCGGTGGTAGAAGCCAGTCGTACGAAGTGGCCGAGGCTTTTCCATTGGCTGCAATGGATGAATGATGTCGTAAACCTCAATGTAGTTTTGGGCACCACGCATTGCGATGTGATTTGGACCAAGTTGGTGTGGTTCAAATCGATTTACATCGCACTCATGTACTGCAAGTTTTGGATGTCCATCGATAATCCATTCAGCAGTAGCGCGAGCTACCCCAACGGCCTGCGTAACCCACACAGCTTCGGCAACCCAAAAACCCTTAAGTCCATTCCATTCACCCATCAGCGGGAAAGTGTCAACGGTGAATGAGAACATGCCATTCATACCCTCAACGATTTTGGCATCTTTAAGTTCTGGCATCACCTGTGAAGCAATTCCCATAACTGGTTCCCACTCGGGACCAGTAAATGGCATTTGACTTGGCATAATTTCAGCTTTATCGAATGGCAGAATTTCTTCAGATTCAACCGGCAATGGTCGGTGTAGGTAAGAACCAATTCCCATTGCGTTAAATCTTTGACGGAAGTAGAGGTCTTCGCCTTGGTGGCGCATGATTGGGATTGTGATTTCCTCAGTCTGGTCAGCAAGCGAAGGTATGTCGTCAGTCCAAGCGAGTTGATGCGCTAGCGGCTGGAAAGCTTTTGCCATACCAAACATGCGACCAACTTTTGGACCCCAGATACCTGCACAAGAAATTACGATTTCAGCTGGGAAGAATCCTTGGTCGGTCATTACGCCAGTGACGCGCCCATCTTCTTGCTCGATGGAGATTACTTCAGTGCGATCTTTAAAGGTTGCGCCACGTGATTCAGCTAGCCGCTGGAGTGCCTGCACTGAGCGAACTGCCTTTGCGATGCCGTCGGTAGGGCAGTAGATGGCACCAAGAATCTTGGTTGGATCAAGAACTGGATGTAGTTCGGCAGCGCGCTCCGGAGAAACAACTTCAGCTTCGTAGCCATATGAATGTAGCCATGCGGTGCGACGATGCAATTCTTTTAAGCGCTCTGGCGTAGTTGCGATCTCTAGTGATCCAACTTGGTAGAAGCCAGGACCGTCTTCGTGCTCAACGGTTAAAAGTTTGTTGATAGTTTGGTCGGCCATTGCAGCAAGTGTCTTATTTCCGGTTACTTTTTGCACAAGTCCTGGGGCATGTGATGTCGAACCACCGGGAGCAGGCATCGGACCTTGTTCAATTACTGTGACGTCATTCCAACCACGTTCGGTCAGTTCATCGGCAAGCGAACTTCCAACTATGCCGCCACCAATAATCACAATTTTTTTCACGAGCGACCTTCCGAGGGGCGAATTCGATAGTTGCGCATAGTGCAACTAAGTGCAAATGACGCAACACTTCAATCGTTCCGTTTCTGTGCAAAATCGTCAAGCGATTTAGTCAAATAGTCGGGAACTTGCTCAACTAAAATCCTGCAGTAGACAAAAAGAAACGGCCACCCTCGCGGGTGACCGTTTCCTATGACGCTGGTGTTACTTGGTGCCTTGCAGCCAAGCAGCAACCTTGTCTGGGTTTGCAGCGATCCACTTGTCAGCAGCTGCCTTTGGATCCATCTTGTTAACTTCGATGTCCTTAGCAACGGCATTCTGATCGTCGTTGGTCCACTTGAAGTTCTTGGCAAGGATCGCAAAGTTTGATCCTGAGTCCACGAGCTTCTTTGAAGCCACCTTGTTCAGTGGGTACGGTGGGTAATCACAAGCAACCTTGGCTGGATCTGCATCGCAACCATCTGTGTATGCCGGGAAATTAACCTTAACTAAAGGAACTTCGTTTAGGAACCACTGTGGTTCGTAGAAGTATCCGATAACTGCCTTCTGGTTCGTTTCAGCAGCACGGAATGCTTCAATTAGCGCTGCCTCAGAACCGAGGAAGCGAACGTTGAAGTTTAGTTTAAGGTTCTTTACGAGAGCCTTTCCGTTAGTGACATAGCTTGGGTCACCTTCGATCCAGTCGCCCTTACCTTTTGATTCAGCATTCTTGAAAAGATCTGCGTACTTGTTCAGATTCTTCCAGTCAGTGACATCTGGGTGTGCCTTTGCAAACCATGGTGGTACGTAGTATCCAATGATGCCCTGGTTTCCTTGGCTGCCAAGATCAACTGCGACGTTTGCATCCGTGATGTACTTCTTGACTAAATCAGGGTGTCCCCAGTTTTCAACAACGAGGTCTACTTCGCCGCTCTGGAAGCCCTGCCAGGAAACTTGTTCGTCCAGGTCCTTTTGGTTGATTGTGCAGCCGAGCTTCTGTCGCGCAACTTCTGCGACAACGCTGGCACTTGCGGTGTAACCAACCCATGGGTTCATGGCAACTGACCATGTGCCACAGTCGGCTAACGCTGCTCCAGTTGGTGCTGCCGACGTTGCTGCGTTATTAACGCCGCCGCCACATGCACTCAGCATGAGAGCTACAACTGCGGACACGGCTATGCCGAGCCCACGCTTGCTTACTTTGCTCATCCTTTTTCCCTCCGAGAGAGTGACCATCGACCTGATGATCAATCTGTCTCACTTGCGTGAGGCAGAAACCTAAATGCGATCCGCGGGACTTCCACGTTTCGCGCCGAACTGCGAGATTCGATCGAGCCCAATTCCCATGAACACGATCGCGAGCCCAGCAGCTAGACCCTTGCCAACGAGTGACAATTGCACGAAGCCATTGACCACGTCGTAACCAAGTCCACCACCACCAACTAGGCCACCTACGACGACCATAGCGAGCACATAGATCAATCCTTGATTAATTGCTAATGCTAGCGACTTACGACTGGCTGGAAGTTGTACTTTCGTGATCATTTGCCATGATGTGGATCCCGAAGCCGTTGCAGATTCGATCATGGTGACCGGAACGGTGCGTATTCCCTCAGCGACCAGTTTCACAACAACCGGAAATGCATAGACGACAGCGGCAGCGATAGCGGTAAAACGCGTTGCCCCGAATAGGCCAAGTAGCGGAACCATGTACACGAATACCGGCAGGGTTTGCCCGGCATCCAGGATCGGGCGCATTATTCGATCAAAAGTTGCATTGCGACCTACCCCAACTCCCAATGCGATGCCAAGTAACAACGTCAGAACTGTTGCAGCCAGAACTTGAGTTAAAGTCAGCATGCTGTCTTGCCAAAGTCCAATAACTACGATGCCGCCAAACGACAGAGCTGCAATTAAAGCGGGACGAGATCCGCCGATAAGAAATCCAATTCCAACGATCATGGCGATGGTGAGGAACCACGGAGTTCCCGAAAGGATCCACTCGAGTGGGTTAATGAAAGTGACTGTGATGGCATTTTGTAGGCCATCCGTTAAGAAGTAAAGATTTTCTTTCGCCCACTTTAGGGCACTGTTTGTAAAATTCTCCACATGCGGCCCGATATTTAGACTGCTGGGAAATACTGCCAGGGCCAGGATCGTACGTGACAGGTACATGAAAGTGAAAGCAATCGCCCCTGCGAGCACCACGCTTAGGCGACGACGCTTGATTTGTGATTCCGTCGGTGGCACGAAGTTGCGTGCGCGTGCGCCAGCGGCGCTAGCTGAACGGTCTAACATGATCGCAAGAAATACGATCGCCAATCCGGCAACGAATCCCTTTCCCACATTCAATGTTTGAAGTGCTAGCAGAATTGTCTTCCCAAGTCCTGGTGCGTCAATTAGGGATGCGATTGTGACCAAAGACAGCGCGGCCATGACGCATTGGTTTACACCAACAATTATGGTTTCGCGTGCAAGTGGCAATTGCACCTTGCTAAGGATTTGGCGCTTTGTCGAACCCATTGATGTGGCTGACTCAATCACTGTGTGCGGTACGTGACGAATGCCGTGTGCTGTGATGCGAATGACTGGTGGAATCGAATAAACCATTGTGGCGATGGTTGCTGATGCCGGGCCGATCAGAAAGATTAACGCTAGCGGCGTTAGGTATACAAACGTCGGCATGATCTGGGCGAAGTCAAGGATGGGTGTTAGCGCAGCTAGTGCTCGGTTAGAAATGCCGGCCCACACTCCAAGTGGCAATCCGATCGCAACCGACAAAATTACGGCTGCAATTGTTAAGGCAAGAGTGTCCGCTGTCTGTGTCCAAACACCTAGGAGACCGCAGCCAACTAAAAGCGAGACGCCAAGAATTGTGGTTTTTAGATTTGACGTGGCGTAGATTGCAAAACCAAAGAGAGCTACGACACCCGACCAGCCCAAGATGGGAATGAGGTTGTGACCTTCGGGCAGACTGATTACATCGCGGATTATCTTCACAAATGAATCGACAAAAGCGCGTAATGGATTAAAAAAGTACTTGAATAAGAAGCCTGAGTTTCGTTGGGAATCGATCTTTGCGGCCCAGTCGCCGAACTTGGATTGGATGGGAGTCAGTGTGGAAGCGTCAAGGGGTTGCGTAGCCTTTCCATGCAAGACCACCCCGAGCACTGCCCAGAGTGCAACTATGATGGCTACCTGGATCTTGCGGCTGCGCATTAGTTAATGCCTCCACCGATCACGCGCAATACATCTTGTGCATTCACAACACCGACTGGATTATTCCCGTCAAGAACTGTGACCGAACCATCTGCAGCCAAAATGTGCTTTGTTGAGTCGCGGATAACTGTGCTCGAAGGCAAAGTTGTGGTGGATACTTTTTCATCTGCTCTTGCAGGTCTAGCAATGGTACGCAACGTCAGAACGTGTGACTTTGGCACATCGCGGGTAAATTCAGCCACATAATCGTCGGCAGGATTTGCTATCAAGTCTTCGGCTGTACCCATTTGAACGACGGCACCATCTCGCATAATTGCAATCCGATCACCCAGTTTTATGGCTTCATCTAAGTCGTGCGTAATAAAAATCATGGTCTTACCAAGTTCTTGGTGCAAGCGAATAACCTCAGTTTGCATGTCGCGACGAATCAGGGGATCTAACGCGGAAAATGGTTCGTCTAGAAACATAACTTCTGGATCAACTGCGAGGGCACGCGCTAGTCCGACTCGCTGCTGCATGCCGCCAGAAAGTTGTTCCGGAAATGCTTGCTCGAATCCCTCTAGGCCAACTAGTTCTATTACTTCACGGGCGCGGGCATGGCGTTTATCTTTGGCAACTCCGTTGACTTCTAATGAGAATGCAATATTGTCGATGACCTTGCGATGCGGTAGTAATCCAAAATTTTGAAAGACCATTGAGAACTGGGTACGCCGTAATTCGCGCAGGCGTGATTCAGAAGCTTTTAGTACGTCCTCACCGTTCATCACAACGCTGCCAGCGGTAGGTTCAATCAATCTGGTTAAACAGCGCACCAAAGTTGATTTTCCAGATCCGGAAAGACCCATAACCACAAAAACTTCACCAGGTGCGACGTCGAAGGAAACTTCCCGAACTGCGGCCGTATTACCCGTCTTCTCCCGCAATTCAGCACGCGGAAGTGCAGCATCAGGGCTGTCGACGATTTTTTCAGGATTCGGTCCGAAGACTTGCCAGAGGTTACGAACTGAGATTGCGCTGGTGTTAGACATTTTCATGACCCTCCGTTGCTTTAAACCAATCTGATCTTGCGGGTTTTTGGTTCTGCCAGATGTGTTTGTGTTCCAGGTATTCTGCAAATCCAGCTTCGCCAAGTTCGCGCCCAATCCCAGATTGCTTAAAACCACCCCATTCTGCTTGTGCCACGTAGGGGTGGTAGTCGTTAATCCAAATTGTGCCGTGCCGTAATTGTCGCGCAACGCGCTGTGCTTTGTCTGCGTCATTTGTCCATACGGCTCCGGCTAAGCCAAAAATAGTGTCATTTCCAAGTTTGATGGCTTCTTCTTCGGTGTCGAATACCTCAACTGTCACAACTGGCCCGAAAGATTCGTCCTGAACGCAACTCATCTCAGACGTACATTCATCTAACACTGTTGGTCGGTAGAAAAAGCCATTCGCATATTTTTCACCTTCTGGCCGTTTTCCACCGGCCCGCAACACTGCACCTTCAGAAATTGCATCAGCAACATAGCGCTCAACTTTGTCGCGATGAGCAGCGCTTATTAATGCTCCAGTTTCAGCATCCAGATCATGCGAACCGCCCAGTCGAATCTGGTCAGCTCGGCGCGCAATTTCAGTTACTACTTGGTTATGAATCTTGCGCTCAACAAGTAAGCGCGCACCAGCTGAGCAAACCTGGCCAGAATGTAGGAATACTGCAGTTAGCGCATTATCTATGGCTGCATCTAAGTCAGCATCAGCAAAAATAATATTTGGATTCTTACCACCAAGTTCGAGTGCGACCCTCTTGATGGTTTCAGCCGCATTAACCATCAATCGTTTTCCAGTTGCCAAACTTCCGGTAAATGAAACCATGTCCACGCCTGGGTGGGTGCTAAGTGGACCGCCGGCGACGGCGCCAGAGCCAAGAACCAAGTTTGCAACACCAGCTGGTACGCCTGCTTCGCTCAGTACGTCCATCAACATCGAGGTAGTGGATGGCGTCAGTTCGCTTGGCTTGATTACAAATGTGCAGCCTGCCGCTAGCGCTGGCGCAATCTTCCAGGAAGCCTGAAGTAGGGGATAGTTCCAAGGCGTGATCATTGCTATTACGCCAACTGGTTCGCTAACCATAGTGCTTCGAATATTTTCTCGACCAGTAGTTACTTCGCGCTCATGGGAAAGTGTTGCCCGTGTCGCAAAATAGCGGAACACCGAAATAATATCGTCCATGTCGTAGTTAGCTTCAATAATTCTTTTGGCGGTATCGGCAGATTCAGCTTCTGCGAAGCGAGCCTTATCTCGTTCAAGAATGTCTGCAACTTGCTCCAAGATTTTGCCGCGTTGTTCGCCGGAGAATGATCGCCAATGACCCGAGTCGAATGCCGACCGTGCAGCGTCAATTGCAGCGACCGTGTCAGATGCACTACCTTCATGGAAAATTGCAACTAAGTGTCCGTCGGCTGGGTGAAGTACATTTCGGATCTCGCCCGAGGAACTGCCAACACGTTCGCCGCCAATAAACAGTTCAGTTATCTTTTCGTATGCCATGACAGAAAACCCTACTCGCGTCCGAAGTCTGGTTTGCCAGAAAGTTTGGTTGCACTTAGTTTCACAATATGGCCCAATGTCTCAAAATCTGCAGACTTAATTCGACTGGCCGGACCCGAAATGCAGAGCGCGGCGATTACCTCGTCATGTTCGTCACGAATTGGGGCAGCGATCGCCACAAAGTCATTTTCCATCTCTTCATTAGCAACGGCGTAGCCAAGTTCTCGAACTTTAGCTAACTCTGCCTCGTATGCCGAGACCGAAGTAATTGTGTTAGGCGTCAACTTTGCCCAAGTGTGCGGGCGAGCAGCTACGCGGGATTCTGGATCTAACCACGCAGATAAAACTTTTCCGGTTGCCGTGCAGTGGGGTGGCACGCTCTTTCCCAGCCAACTTCGCATCGTGACCATTGACGGACCAATGACTTGATCTACGTATAGGACTTCATTGCCTTCTAAGACTGCGATGTTTACGGTTTCGCCAACTTCTTGCGCTAGCGCCCTGGTGACTGTACGGGAACCTGACACCGCAGAATGGGAACTCGTTACCGTTCCAGCAAGACGCACCAATCCCATTCCAAGTCGATAACGTCCACGATCAGAAAGTTGTTCCACTAAGCCACGTGCTTGCAGTGCTGACATGAGTCGGGAAGCTGTGGACTTGTGAATTTCTAACTCACTGGCAATTTCGGTAACGCCGTATTCGCCTTGCTCAGCCAGGATCTCGAGGATCCGCAGGGCACGATCAACAGATTGAACCGAACTACCTTCGATCAAATGACTGTTGCCCATGACGCAACATTATGCGTCATGGGCAACAGTTTCTAGCCCTTTTTAATTTTTTATTTAAAAGAGACCTACAACTTCGCCATTTTCCAATTTGATGCTGTTAGCGGCTGGAACCTTAGGCAAGCCAGGCATAGTCATAATGTCACCAGTAACGACCACGATGAATTCAGCTCCAGCACTCAGTCGAATTTCCCGAATCGCAACAGTGTGACCGGAAGGTGCACCCTTGGCTGCTGGATCTGTTGAGAACGAGTACTGGGTCTTTGCGATACAGATTGGGAAGTGACCGTAGCCAGCATCTTCAAATACCTGGAACTGATCTTTGACACTCTTGTCAGCTACAACTTCAGCAGCGTCATAGATTTCGCTGGTGATGGTCGCGACCTTATCCCAAAGTGACATGGTGTCTGGATAGAGCGGCTTGAATGCAGCGGTGCCACCTTCAACAATTTCAACGACTTTATTAGCAAGCTCAATTGTGCCCTTGCTACCTTCAGCCCAGTGCGTGCAGCGAATTGCGGCTACGCCCATCTCGGCACAGAACTTCTGGACTGCAGCAAATTCCGCATCAGTATCAGTTGTGAAGTTGTTAACGCCAACAACTACTGGAACTCCGAATTTCTGTACATTGCGAATGTGGCGACCAAGGTTGGAAAGGCCTGCTTCAACAGCAGCCACATTCTCTTTACCTAAATCATCTTTGGCAACGCCACCATGCATTTTTAACGCGCGAACTGTCGCCACAATCACTGCAGCATCAGGTGCTAACCCAGCTTTGCGGCATTTGATGTCAAAGAATTTCTCGGCACCTAAATCAGCACCAAATCCAGCTTCAGTAACTACGTAGTCACCGAGTCTTAGTGCCGTGTCAGTTGCAAGCACCGTGTTGCAACCATGTGCAATATTTGCGAACGGTCCACCGTGCACAAATGCAGGGTTATTCTCAAGTGTCTGAACCAAGTTAGGCATCAAGGCATCTTTTAGAAGTACGGTCATTGCACCGTTGGCATTTAGTTGAGCTGCTGTGATCGGCTTCTTATCGCGGGTGTATCCCACAACAATATTTCCAAGGCGACGCTCTAGGTCATCTAGGTCCATGGCCAAACAAAAAATTGCCATAACTTCGCTAGCAACCGTGATATCGAAACCAGCTTCGCGTGGATAGCCATTACCTGGCCCACCTAACGCAGCTGTGATCTCGCGAAGTGCGCGATCATTCATATCTATTACGCGCTTCCAAGCAATTCGTCGTACGTCAATCTCTAGTTCGTTACCCCAATAGATGTGGTTATCCAACATTGCGGAAAGCAAGTTATGAGCCGCACCAATTGCATGGAAGTCACCGGTGAAGTGCAGGTTAATGTCTTCCATCGGAACTACTTGGGCAAAGCCGCCACCAGCAGCGCCACCCTTCATACCAAAGCAAGGTCCAAGTGATGGTTCGCGCAGACAGATGATGGCATTTTTGCCAATGGCGTTAAGTCCATCGCCAAGTCCAACAGTTGTCGTGGTTTTACCTTCACCAGCGGGAGTCGGAGTCATCGCAGTAACTAGGACTAACTTTCCGCGTGGCTTATTTTTCAGCGACGAGATGAAGTCCATATTGATTTTGGCTTTGGTCGGACCGTAGTTCAGAACCGCGTCCGCTGGTATACCGATTTTTCCTGCAACCGAAACGATTGATTCAGTAGTGGCTGCCCGAGCAATATCGATATCTGATTTCATGCCAGTAACTCCTTCTTACGCTTGGCGACCCATTCGTCAAGCTCTTCCTTAATTGCTGCATCCATTGCAGGAGCTTCGTATTCACCAAGCATTTTATGCGCCATTTCATTGGCGCGAATGTCGGTGGTCTTGGAACCGTTGCGTGACCAGCGGTCGAAGTTGTCGGCAGATGACAGGAATGGCCGGTAGAAACAATCCCGGAATCGTTCCATAGTGTGCATTGTGCCTAAGAAGTGACCACCGTGACCGGCTTCTTCATGCGAACCAAATGCAAGTGAGGCTTCGTCAATTTCGATCGGAGTGAATTCAGCTTGCATCATCTGCAGTAACTCAACATCCATAACGAATTTTTCGTAACAGGCAACTAGGCCACCTTCGAGCCAGCCAGCGGTATGCATTACAAAGTTAGTGCCAGCCAGGAAGGTCGCATGCATTGTCATCAAGGTTTGGTAACCAGCTTGGGCATCCATAGTTTGCGCTGCATTTAGACCGCCGCCACCACGGAACGGAAGTCCAAAGTGCCGTGCAATTTGTCCAGTGCAGAGTAGGCCCATTGCGGATTCTGGCGTGCCAAACATTGGCGAGCCAGACTGCATGTCAATGTTTGAAAGGAAGGATCCGAATACAACAGGGCAACCTGGACGAACTAGCTGAGCTAATGCGATGCCGCTTAATGCTTCCGCAATTTGCTGCACAAGTGATGCTGGAATTGTTACTGGGCTCATTGCGCCCATCAACAAGAACGGCGTTAGTACGCACGGTTGACCGGCTTCGCTGTATTCAAATAGTGACTCGAGCATGCGATCATCCCAACGCAAAGGGGAGTTGCAGTTAATCAAGGAAATGATTGCAGGAGTTTTTTCTATGTTTGCGCGGCCGCCGAATACGATCTCGGTCATCTTGATCGTGTCTCGGGCATTTAGTCCTGTAACAACGTTGCCCATATAGACCTTGTCGCTCAGGGTTTGGCAGGAATAGATCATGTCAATGTGACGGGTATCCAAGTCAGCATCATTTGGTTCTACAACTACCGAGCTTGCCACATCTAGATCAGTAAACATGTGGGTAAGTTTTGTGAGATTTCTGAAGTCTTCCAAAGTTCCATCGCGACGTACCCCAAGGTCACGAACGAACGGAGGGCCGTAAACGCCACCGAAAACCATATTGTCGCCACCAATGATGACGTTGTTCTCTGGGTTGCGAGCTTGTAGCGTGAATTCGCTTGGCGCCTGAGCAACTTGTTCCAAAATCCAGTCTGGATCGAACTTCACGTTGTTGCCTTCAACTTTTTGACCAGCTGCACGGAATAAATCCAGCGCGCGCTCGTGCATGAATTCGACTCCCATTTCGGAAACGATGCGGCGCCATCCCTTATCAAGGACTGCCATGGCGTCCTTTGAAAGGATTTCGTACCGCGGGCTCTTGTTCTGGAACATGTCCGGCTCCTGGCTCGTGGGTCACCTAATTAGGTAACGGCTCTAGTTACTCTGCCAAAGACTTGGGCAAATTAGTTGCCAAATCACTTGACGAATGGCTATGACAATACCGTACTATGTGGAACATAGGTTCCAGATTATGAAAAATTATTTGGGGCTTCGAAGGTAAAAGAAAGTGCAGTTATTTCACTGTCTATATAAAGGAGGCGAGATGGAAGAAAAGCCAGTTACTGGAACCCAATCCATTGATCGCGCCTGCGACCTATTAATTCGCGTTTTAAACAGTGACGATCCCCAGACCTTGAGCGAACTAGTTTCAGTAACTGGCTTGGCGAAGGGAACTACGGCAAGAATTCTTAGCGCTTTAGAGCGATCTGGCTTATTGGGCCGTAGCCCGATCGGCGGGTTTGAAGCTGGACCAGTTCTTAATCAGTTCGCAGTTCGAGGTGGCGCTTACACCGCACTAATTGGATCTTTGACTCCAGCTATGGAACGAATTGCCGACATTACCCACGAAACAGTGAGTTTGGCGGTAACTGGGCACAACGGCATCGACAACATTGCGCAAGTCGAAGGCTCATATTTATTAGGAAGTCGCAACTGGGTTGGCGAAAGTGTCCCGGCTCACTGTTCAGCAGCTGGAAAAGTTTTGATTGCATTTGGAGCCGCGTCTGCGCCCGCCACGTTAGTGCCACGCACAGTCGAGACGATCACAGATTTTGCGGTACTAGATGCCCAGATCCGACGGGCGCACGAAGTTGGATTCGCAGTAATTCGAAATGAACTTGAACAAGGTTTGGTTTCGATCTCAATTCCAGTATTAGGGGATAATGGGAAAGCGATTGCTGCTTTGTCAGTTAGTGGCCCGGCTGAAAGAATTACCCCTGGCGATGAAATTCACATCGCACAATTAATGCGTCGCGAGCTAAGCCAATTTCACGGCACACAACAAGAAGGAGCGGCATGACACCCGACGAAATTCTGACGGAACTGTACGAACGAACCATGGAAGGTAATGCTCCTCGGGTACTTGAGCTAACCAAAATGGGACTCGAACTCGACATGACTCCGGATTCGATCTTGTTCGAGGCCCTGATTCCTTCCTTAGAAGAAGTTGGTGCCCGGTTCGAGCGGGGTGACTACTTCGTTCCTGAAATGCTTATTGCCGGTCGCGCGATGAGTGGCGCATTGGATGTCCTGCGCCCGCTCCTTGCTGATACTGGCGCCGAAACAGTTGGAACGTTCCTAATGGGAACTGTCAAGGGCGATGTGCATGACATTGGCAAGAACTTGGTGAACATCATGCTCGAAGGTGCCGGCTTCCAAGTTATCGACCTTGGCGTACAAACTCCGCCTGAAAAATTCATTGATGCAATTAAGGAACACCAACCAGATGTTGTTGGTATGTCTGCATTCCTAACTACAACTATGCCGATGTTCAAGGTGAACATTCACGAAATCACCAAGGCTGGTATGCGCGACGACGTAATTATCATGGTCGGCGGTGCTCCGGTTACCCAGGAATACGCAGACGTAGTTGGCGCAGATGGTTATGCCGCCGATGCCTCCACTGCCGTTCGTAAAGCTAAGGAACTAATCGCAATTAAGCGTGCTAAGTAACAAACTTCATGACCACTTTCATTGCAACCGTAGAACACTTAGTCAAGGGACCTGTTTGGGGCTGCCAAGACTGTGGGCAATGCGTACTTCATTCGACCGGGATGACTTGTCCGATGAATTGCCCAAAGACTTTGCGTAATGGTCCTTGTGGCGGCGTGCGTGAAAACGGTAACTGTGAAGTAAAACCAGAAATGCAATGTGTTTGGTTGAAGGCGTATGACCGTACCGAGAACTGGCCACTGCCCAAGACTTGGAAAGCTGAATACAACCACCTAAGACCACCGGTTGATAATCGGCTCAAGGGAACTTCATCGTGGAAAAACTTTTTTACAAAGCGGGATCGCTGGACTCCAGCGGGCTGGGCTAAGTCCACCGACGAGGCTGGGCACTGATGTCAACGCTGGAACATAAGTTAACCAACACAACTGAAATGGTGTTCACTGCCGAATTTCATTCACTCGATGGAAACGGATTAGAAAAAGCTAAGAAGTATGCCGATCGCTTCCAAGGTTGGTTTGATGGGGTAAACGCAACCGACAATACGGCCGCACATGCACACGCCTCCAATGTGGCAACTGCAATTGCGATTAAGCAATTAGGTCTTGAGCCGATTATGCAAATTGTTTGCCGAGATAAAAATCGTTTGGCGCAGCAAGCAGACATCATGGGTGCTTCGATGTTTGGCGTAGAAAACTTTGTGGCACTTACTGGCGACGATGTAACTGCTGGTGATGAACCAGAAGCTCGTCGGGTATTTGATCTAGATGGCCCACAACTCGTTCGCCTCATGAGCACGCTCAAGCACGGCGAGTACATGTCGGGTCGAAAGATTGACCCAGCCCCACAGATGTTTATTGGAGCGGTAGAAAACCCAGCAGCGCCGCCATTTGAATACCGGGTTGAGCGCGTAGCAAAGAAATATGCAGCAGGCGCAAAGTTTCTGCAACTTCAGATTTGCTATCACCAAGACCGATTAGAGAAGTTTTGTGCTGGTGTAAAAAGCGCTGGATTGGCAGGCAAGATCGCAATCATTCCCACCGTGGTTTTAGTAAAGGGCCCCCGACCATTGCACTTTATGCATAATTCGGTGCCAGGTATCGACGTTCCTGAAGATCAAATTGCCCGCGTGGAAAAGGCAGCTGATCCATCCGAGGCTGCCTACCTACAAACCCTCGAATTTGCCCGACACGCGCTGGACCAGCCAGGCGTGCGAGGATTGCACATAACGGATTTTAGAAATGATGAAACCTTGGAACGTCTCATGTCTGACCTGGGCCGGGTTCGCCAAGCGGTAACTACCTAAAAGAAGAAATACCTAATAGAAGGAAGCACGATGCATACAGTAGTAAGTTCTGCCACCAAGACCGTTACGATCGGCCACGATCAGCCGTTTGTGATTATTGGCGAGCGCCTTAACCCAACTGGTCGCAAACTCTTCCAAGAAAAGCTTCGGGCAGACGATCTTTCAACCATCGAAAAAGATGTAGCAGACCAGGTCGCTGGCGGGTGCGACATGTTGGACGTAAACATGGGCGTGCCATTAACTGATGAACCAGCATTGCTTGCCAAAGCAGTCCAGCTAGTTCAATCTCTAACTGACTTACCAATCTGTATTGACTCTTCGGTTATCGAAGCCCTTGATGCAGGTCTGGCAGTCTATGAAGGTAAAGCTCTGGTTAACTCGATGACTGGCGAAGATGAGCGCATGGATTTAATCCTGCCGCTTGTTAAAAAGTACGACGCTGCAATTCTTGCGCTGCCAAATGATGAAATTGAAATTCCAATGCTCGCCAAAGATCGAATGGTGATCGTTGAAAAGATTGTGCGTCGCGTTGAAAAAGAAGGCATTCCACTGGAAAACCTTTTAATCGATCCGTTAGCTATGCCTGTTGGCGCCGATCCGGAAAACGTCAAGAATACTTTGGAAACTATTTACCAGATCAAAGAGAAGTACGGCTTAAACATGTCGCTGGGTGCTTCGAACGTTTCGTTCGGTTTACCTAACCGTCACATCCTTAATGCAGCATTTATGCCGATGGCTATGGCGATGGGACTAACTTCGGCAATCATGGATGGCCGTACCCCAGAAGTCGTGCAAGCCGTTCGTGCCGCTGATCTCTTGCTTGGCCTAGACCAGTGGGGCGCTAACTGGATTACCCAGTTCCGCGCATCAAAAGAAGCATAAGTATTCCTAAGGCCTACCGAAAGTTAGCCAAGTGTCAAAAGATGTAACCGACTCGACCGAATCCACAGTCAGTGGACTCGGCCGAGTTAATCTGCAATTCACGCCTAGTGGAACTGAAGTTCGGGTACCGCCCGGCGTAACAGTTTTTGATGCAGCATCTTGGAATGGTTTAGCGATTGACTCAACTTGCGGTGGCCATGGAACTTGTAAGAAGTGCAAGATCCAGGTTGTCGAAGGTGAAGTTCCAGTTTCGCGATTAGACATTCGTGC
Source organism: Actinomycetota bacterium (assembly GCA_947452765.1). GTDB lineage: Bacteria > Actinomycetota > Actinomycetes > S36-B12 > UBA5976 > UBA5976. Next base: position 217,729 of record CANGDR010000001.1, read on the forward strand.
ATTCACACCTGAGCAACTAAAAGATGGCTGGCGCCTGGCATGTGTGGCTCGGGCAAACGGAAATCTTAAAGTCGATGTCCCACCACTCGCTACTCGGCCAAAAGCTGCAACAGTGGGAGTGGGCCGCCAAGTTATTCTGCGCCCAGCAGTGCAAAAGCGTTATGTCGAACTTGTAGAACCAACTTTGCATGACCAACGTCCTGATATTGATCGCATCCGCGATGCCATGGACGACTTAGAGTTCGAAGCAGACCTATCAGTGCTGAAAACCTTGCCAACTATCATGCGCAAAAGCGATTTCAAGGTAACTGCCGTAGTAGTAAACGAAGCATTGATTGCAGTTGAGGCAGGGGATACCACTGCTGAAAACTTTGCAATTGCAATCGACCTAGGAACCACAACAGTGGTAGCAACACTGTTGGATCTTGGCACTGGAACGCCGATGGCTGTTAAGTCAATGCTAAACAAGCAGCAACCATTTGGTGCTGACGTTATCTCGCGGATCTCGGCCACGATGATGGATCCATTAGCTGCAGGACTAATGCAAACTGCAGGCTTGGCCACCATTAACGAACTAATTGCTGAAGTGTGTACCGAAGCAAAGGTATCGGCTAACCAGGTTTACGAAATCGCAATTGCGGGAAATGCCACGATGGTTGAGATCTTGCTTGGCGTTGATCCAGAGCCAGTCGGTGTTGCACCATTTATTACTGCTGCCCAGAAGTGGCCAACATTTACTGCAGCCGAAGTCGGATTAGAAATGTTGCCGAGTGCTCGCGTCTTCCTATTCCCAGCCTTTGGAGCTTATGTAGGCGGCGACATCGTTGCAGGTGTGTTGGCAACTGGAATGGATCGCGATAAGCGAGTCCGCCTTCTAATTGACGTCGGTACAAACTGTGAAATTGTTCTTTCTAGTGGTGACACAATTTTGACGACAGCGGCCCCGGCTGGACCTGCCTTCGAAGCAGCTTCGATTGCCTGCGGAATGCGAGCAGCTGATGGTGCAATTGAAGTTGTCCAAGTTACCGATGAAGGAATCAAATTAGGCGTTATCGGCGATGCAGAACCGATTGGAATTTGTGGCTCTGGCTTAGTAGATGCCGTTTACGTATTGCATCAAGCAGGATTAATTGACGATTCTGGTCGCTTCGCTACCGATGAACAAGCCGCAGTTATCGCACCACATATTTCGGATCGGTTGATTACTCGCGAAGCAGGTGATCGAGCGTTCGTGTTGTACAGCAAGGATGGCGAAGTAGTTGTCCACTTATCTCAGCGGGATGTGCGGGAACTTCAGTTTGCGAAGGCTTCGATCGCTACTGGGTGGCGACTACTCCTTGAAGAGCAAGGCTTAACCGATGATGATGTTCAACAAGTTCTGCTTGCCGGGTCCTTTGGTTCCTATTTGTCACCAAAGTCAGCAATTGGAATTGGCTTAGTGCCAAAGCTTCCGGTTTTGCGAATTGTGAGTGCCGGAAACGTAGCAGGCGAGGGCGCCAAAATGGTCCTGCTCTCCAGCACTGAACGAAGCGGCGCGACAACTTTGCTTGATGAAGTTGATTACGTAGAACTTTCTGATCGCCCAGACTTTAACGACAAGTTTTTCTTGGAGCTGGCGCTTCCATCATGAGCCTGGCTGTGATTGCATGTGGCGCGCTTTCGGCCCACGTTCACGAGATTGCGGATCGCAATCATCTGGAGCTACATGTTGAACCAATCAATCCGCTCTTGCACAATCGTCCCGAAGGAATCGCACCAGCCGTAGAAGAACTAATCCTGGAACTCCAGCCAAATTATGATCACATTGCTATTGCATATGCAGATTGCGGCACCTACGGGGCACTCGATGTAGTTTGCGAGAAGTATCAAGTTTCCCGACTGGCGGGCGATCATTGCTACGACGTATTTGCAACTGCCGAAAAAATGAAAGCCGAATTCGAAAAGGTTCCGGGCACCTACGTGCTAACGGATTACTTAGTTAAAAGTTTTCGCCGGAGCGTAATGAACGAAATGGGCCTAGATCGTTATCCAGAATTACGCGATGACTATTTCCATGCCTATAAGAGAATTCTCTGGCTAGCCCAGCATCAAACCCCTGAACTTGAGGAAGCGGCCAAGGATGCAGCGTCCTTAATTGATTTACCGCTAGAAATCATTAATGTGGGAGATAAGCACTTAGAGGAACAGTTAATGGTTTTGATCGGGAGCACGAAATGAGCAATTACTCCGAAGAATCCATACTTAACTATTTAGGACCTTACAAAGGTGATACCTCAACTATCTTGAGATCGCTGCAATTAATCCAAGAACTATTAGGTTATGTGCCGGACAGCGCACTTGATTTAGTTGCCAAAAACAGCGGTGTCTCGCGCGCTGAGGTCTATGGCGTATTTACTTTCTATAGTGATTTTCGCTCGACACCGCCGGCAAAAGCCGTTGTTAAGGTGTGCGTAGCCGAAGCCTGCCAAGCATCCGGAAATGCCGAATTGATATCGGGTCTCCATGACCACGGGTATGACATCCATAACGGCAGTGTTAAAGATGACATTCAAATGGAGCAAACTTTCTGCTTAGGCAACTGCGCCCTAGGACCGTCGGTCATGGTAAATGGGGCTCCAATGGGCCGGGCAACCTGCGACAAAGTTTTAGCTGCAGCAAAGGCAGCATCGGTATGACAAAAGTATTCATCCCTCGGGATTCCGCAGCGCTATCTGTCGGAGCCGATGAAGTTGCTGCGAAAATTATTAAAATCGCAGCCAAGCAAGGGCTAGATGTGACGGTTGTTAGAACTGGCTCGCGCGGCATGTTATTTCTAGAGCCACTTATGGAGGTTGAAACTGCTGCTGGTCGGATTGGGTACGCGAATGTAACTCCAGAAATGGTCGAAGATCTACTTGCTGCAGGTGCATTAAGTGGCGCATCCCATGCGTCAACCATCGGCCAAGTTGAAAGTCACGAATACTTCGCCCGCCAAAACCGAATCACTTTCGCCCGGGTTGGAATCATAGATCCAATTTCGATAACTGATTATGAAGCACATGGCGGGTTAGCTGGCTTAAGAAATGCTCTTGCGAAAACACCGGAATCTATTGTCGAAGAAGTTACCGAATCTGGACTTCGCGGTCGCGGCGGAGCAGGTTTTCCAGCTGGAATAAAATGGAAGACCGTTTTACTGGCAACCTCAGATCAAAAATACATTTGCTGCAATGCGGATGAAGGCGACAGCGGAACATTTGCAGATCGCATGCTGATGGAGGGTGATCCATTCACCTTGATAGAAGGCATGATTATTGCTGGCATAGCCGTTGGTGCGACAAAAGGTTTGATTTATGTCCGATCCGAATACCCACATGCGATTTCAATTTTTAACGAAGCAATTGCGGTTGCTAATTCTTCTGGATTATTAGGTTCATCTGTCCTTGGTTCGGCTCATGAATTCAATCTAGAAGTTCGAGTTGGCGCCGGATCATATGTTTGTGGCGAAGAAACTGCGATGTTGGAAAGTTTGGAAGGTAAGCGTGGCATGGTTCGCGCCAAGCCACCGATTCCTGCGTTAGTTGGCTTGTTCGGTAAGCCAACTGTCATTAACAATGTGATGACGCTGGCTGCTGTGCCAATGATTTTGGCGCAAGGGGCTGCTGCCTATCAATCGCTAGGGCATGAGCGATCGCGAGGAACTCAAGTTTTCCAACTTGCCGGCAACATAAAGCAAGGCGGAATTGTGGAGCTTGCATTCGGAACCACGCTCGGCGAACTAGTTGATGGCTTTGGCGGCGGCACATTGTCCGGCCGCCCAGTAAAGACAGTTCAAATCGGCGGCCCGCTTGGGGCATACCTAGGTAAGTCAGACTGGAATGTCCCAATGGCTTATGAGTCCTTGGCTGAGGTCGGTGGCATGCTTGGTCACGGCGGCATTGTGGTCTTTGATGACACAGTAAATATGGCCAAACAAGCCCGTTTTGCTATGGAATTCTGTGCCGAGGAATCCTGCGGCAAGTGCACGCCATGTCGAATTGGATCAACTCGCGGGGTCGAAGTCATTGACCGAATCGTTGCCGGCGAGGAACAATCAAAGAACCTAGAACTGCTTTCAGATCTTTGCGATGTGATGGCTGATGGTTCGCTGTGTGCCATGGGTGGATTAACTCCACTACCAGTACGAAGCGCCTTGAAGCTGTTTCCTGCAGACTTCGGAATCTCGGTAGGAGTTAAGTAATGACATTGCTTGCAGATCCACGCGGCACGATGCCGATTCGTTCCGGCATTGGCGAACCTGATTATGGAACTCCTAAGTCCAGCTCCCAAGTAATGGTTACGGTCACCATCGACGGTGAGGCACATGTAGTCCCTGAAGGTACTTCAGTAATGCGAGCCGCTGGCGAAGCAGGCTGTTCAATACCAAAACTTTGTGCGACCGATTCGCTCCAGCCATTTGGCTCATGTCGCATGTGCATCGTCGAAATCGATGGACGAAAGGGAACTCCAGCTTCTTGCACAACTCCGGTGGAGGAGGGAATGGTAGTTCGCACCCAGACCGAGAAAGTTGCCAAACTTCGCAAAGGTGTGATGGAACTTTATATTTCCGACCATCCATTGGACTGCTTAACGTGTTCAGCTAATGGCGATTGCGAACTGCAAGACATGGCGGGTGTGGCTGGGCTGCGTGAGGTCCGTTATGGCATGGACGGCAAGAATCACCTCGATGCACCGACCGATTCATCTAATCCATATTTTTCATTCGATGAGAGCAAATGCATTGTCTGTAATCGCTGCGTTCGCGCGTGTGATGAAGTACAAGGAACTCTCGCGCTAACCATTGAAGGCCGTGGCTTTAATTCGAAAGTAAGTCCAGGTGGGTTGAATTTCCTTTCAAGTGAATGTGTTTCGTGTGGCGCCTGTGTTCAGGCTTGTCCGACCGCAACTTTGCAAGAAAAGAGTGTCATTGATTTAGGTATGCCAACTCGCACCGTGCAAACCACTTGTGCATATTGCGGTGTTGGTTGCTCATTTAATGCCGAACTTCGTGGCGATGAACTTGTCCGTATGGTGCCTGCTAAAACTGGTGGCGCCAACGAAGGTCATAGTTGTGTGAAAGGCCGCTTTGCTTGGGGTTATGCCTCGCACTCAGAACGAATCACCAAGCCAATGATGCGCGAAAAAATTACTGATGAATGGCGTGAAGTTTCGTGGGATGAAGCAATTGAGTTTACTGCTTCCAAGCTAAAGGAAATCCAACTGCAATACGGTGACAACAGCATTGGTGGAATTTCGTCATCAAGATGCACCAATGAGGAAATCTTTGTTGTCCAAAAAATGGTTAGAGCCGCCTTTGGAAATAACAATATTGATACGTGTGCTCGCGTTTGCCACTCGCCAACTGGATATGGTTTGAGCACTACATACGGCACTTCGGCTGGCACGCAAGATTTTAAGTCGGTGGCAAAGTCAGATGTGATAGTTGTGATTGGCGCAAATCCAACAGATGCCCACCCAGTGTTTGCTTCTCGCATGAAGCGCCGGATTCGTGAAGGCGCACAACTGATCATTATTGATCCGCGCAAGATTGATCTGGTGGAATCCGCACACATTAAGGCTGACTACCACCTGCAATTGCAGCCAGGCACAAATGTTGCTGTGATAAACGCAATCGCACATGTAATTGCAACCGAGGGTTTGATTGACGAAGTGTTCGTTTCAGAGCGCTGCGATCCAGGGCCATTTAATCGCTGGCGAAAATTTATCGAACTTCCAGAAAACAGCCCAGAAGTTGTTGAGTCCCAGTCTGGCGTTCCAGCCGAAACTATTCGCCAGGCAGCTCGGCTGTATGCAGCTGGAAATAACGCTGCTATCTACTACGGCCTTGGTGTAACTGAGCACTCGCAAGGTTCAACCATGGTTATGGGTATGGCAAACCTTGCAATGGCTACTGGAAATATCGGCCGCGAAGGTGTGGGTATCAACCCATTGCGTGGCCAAAATAATGTGCAGGGTGCCTGTGACATGGGATCGTTCCCGCATGAACTTTCTGGTTACCGACATGTTTCTGATAACGCCGTGCGTGAGCAATTTGAAGCGCTTTGGGATGTAAAGCTGCTACCGGATCCTGGCATGAGAATTCCAAATATGTTCGACAATGCGATCTCCGGAGAATTCCGTGGATTGTTTGTGCATGGCGAAGACATCGCGCAATCCGATCCAAACACCAAGCACGTTGAAAAGTCCCTTAAGTCGATGGACTTAGTTGTCGTACAGGACCTATTCCTAAACGAAACCTCTAAGTTTGCACACGTATTCCTGCCTGGCACTTCCTTCCTGGAAAAGGATGGAACGTTCACCAATGCGGAACGTCGTATCAATCGCGTGCGACCAGTTATGGCGGCTAAGAACGGCAAGCAAGAGTGGCAAATCATCTGTGAAATTGCACAAGCAATGGGTTATGACATGCATTACGAAAATTCTGCTCAAATCATGGATGAGATTGCGCAAATTACACCGACATTCAAAGGTATTAGTTTTGCAATGCTCGATGAAGTTGGCAGCGTGCAGTGGCCATGTAATGACGCCGCTCCTGACGGTACGCCAATCATGCACGTAGATGGTTTTGTTCGGGGACAAGGACAGTTCATGGAGACACCGTTTGTCCCAACCGAAGAACGGTCAAATCGTAAGTTCCCGCTATTGCTGACAACTGGACGTATCTTGACTCAATACAACGTTGGCGCCCAGACTCGCAGAACAGCAAATGTAACCTGGCATCCCGAAGATGTTTTGGAGATTCACGAGTCAGATGCAGCGTTACGTGGCATTTCAGATGGTCAGAAGATCGCGGTATCAAGTCGAATTGGCGAAACAATTTTAACTGCAGAAGTAAGTGATCGAGTGCCTGCTGGAGTGGTCCACACCACGTTCCACCATCCAACTAGTGGTGCAAATGTAATCACGACGGAGTTTTCAGACTGGGCAACTAACTGTCCGGAATTCAAAGTGACTGCAGTGGAAATCCGCCCAGCTGACTCGAGCGCAGCGCCAACAAATACCCTCGAATCAGTATTGACCAAGGCTTAACTGTGGATATTAAGATTCTCACTCACATGGTTGAACAAATTGAAAAGAATATCCCAGCTCACGAAGAGCAGTACTTGCGAATCTCTGAGCATTTAATTAAGTTTTGGACGCCACAAATGCGTACTGACTTATTTCAGGAAGTAAAAGAAAATCGACAGAACTACAGCGAAGTTGTAGGACAAGTTGTCGACGATATGCGAGCAAAAGCTAAGGCTTAGTTAACTCGCCAAGGTAGCGGCAGGATTCGCACCTTTGTTCCTGCGGGATTTTCACCTTCGCTTATTACCGCAAGTGCTTTTGCATTTGCCAGCCCGCGCAACATAGCCGAGCCTCGATATTCCGTTGGCACCGCAACCCCACCTTGGAATGCAATTGGGATAACTCGGGTTCGGTCGGCTGGAAAAGACTTTTCAAGTCCTACGGAAACAAGTTCAGGTAGCTCTTCATTCAATAGCCCGCGGATAACTGGTGCAACCACCGTAAGGAAACTAACTAGGGCAGCAAGTGGATTACCAGGTAACCCTGCAACAAATTGCCCGGAAGGAAGTTTTGCCAAAATTGTCGGATGGCCTGGGCGCATGCGAATTTCATCAACAATATAGGTTGCACGCAAATTTACAAGCGCACTACGAAGATAGTCGTTGTCACCATGTGCGGTGCCACCTGTTGTGATAATAATTTGGGATTGCGAATTCCTAATCGAGGACGTTAACTCAGACTCACTGTCCTTGCAGTTAATCGACGATGCAATTTCCGCCCCAAGATATTGGGCCCAGGTACCAACTTGAATTGTTAGCGAGTCTCGAATTTTTCCTGGTCCAATTTCGCCAGAGGAAACTAGTTCATCACCGGTCACGATAACTGAAACGCTTGGCCGAATCTGAACCGAGACTTGATCAAATCCAGAACTTGCAGCTAAGCCGGCTGCAGCAGGGGTAACTAAGTTGCCCGCGGCGGCGATGATTTCACCAGGCTCGGCCTCATCACCAGGTGGGCGAATGTGTTGGCCAGGGGTGAAGGAATTCTTACTTGCCACATCGCCTTCAAATAACGTTGCCATTTCTTGTGGAATTACAAAGGAGCAGTGTGGAGGTAGGTGAGCGCCAGTGCTGACTTTCAGGGCGCAACCTGCATCAAGGTAAGGCAAATAACTGCCAGCATGAAGTTCGCCAACGATCTTCCAGGGACCTGGACCGTAGACCGCGTAACCATCCATCATGGCGGTGTGTGCCGGAGGTAACGCAAGTTCGGCTATTAGATCTTGGCTGAGCACTCGGTTAATTGCTTCTGATAGTGGCAAAGTTTCAGACCCAACGCAGGCTGCGGCTTGGAAGCTCAATGAAACTGCTTCATCCCATTCCACATTATGGTGGTCCAGGCTGTGGTTTTCCCCTGCCGACATAGGAACAATCTATCGTTCACATGTCATGCTTATTACCTGATGAATGCACCGGACTCGATAATTGTTGCTGGCGGTAGTGCCAAGCGCCTTGGTGGTATTGATAAGCCAATGTTGCCATTAAGTGAGGCTGGCGAACCTCTGCTCGTTGGCGTAATTGATGCTTGCCCGGCACAAGTGATTGTTGTCGGTCCGAAGCGGAATATCCAAAGGAAAGTTACTTGGGTCGCGGATGAATCCGAAGCGGGTGGGCCAGCTGCTGGAATTTGGTCGGGTTTGGCTCAAGTAAAAACTGAGTATGTTTTCATTTCGGCAGCGGACCAGAACTTGAATTCGGAGACTGTTACCCGGATCTGTGAAGCAGCAGTTGGTAACGATGGGGCATGGGCAATAAGGTCCGACGGAACTGGCCAGCCCTTATGCGCGTGTGTTAATACCGACTTACTTCGAAAATTATTGGCGCGGACGCAGGGAATAAATGATTCGCCGATTCGACTGTTATCGACACTGAACCTGGTCGGGGTTAGTGTGAATCCAGGGCAAGTAACTGATTTTGATACTTGGACTGACATTGTCAAATTTGTTAAGGGGACAAATCATATGGATCAAGTAACACAGATGTGGCTAACTAGAGTTGGCGATCTATTAAATGTTGATCACAATGAAGTCCCAGTCGAGGCGCTACTGGATTTAACGCGAGATGTGGCGCACGGAGTAGAGCGTAAGTCTGCGCCACTCACAACTTTCCTACTTGGCTATGCTGCCGGCAAGAGTTCGCTAACTGAAACTGAATTAAAGTCTTTGATCCAACATGTTTCCAATGCCGTAGTGGAATGGGAAGCAGTTGAGTAATCAAGAACCCGTTTCCGCAACAAAGCGGCTGAAGGTTTTCAAGACTGGTCCAGGTGTGATTAAGGATGACCAGGTCGTTGGCGAAGAGCCACTCGAAATCCGGGTTGATGGAGGCAACGGTTTGCAACAACTTGCAATAACCATGAGAACTCCTGGCGCCGATATCGAGCTCGGTGCGGGTTTTCTTTGGACTGAAGGTTTACTTCGAACCCGCGAGGATTTAATCGGTATTACGACTTGTAAAGATAAAGAGTTATCTCCGCGCGAACAAGAGAACGTAATTGTTGCCCGAGTAGTTCCAGATGCTCCAGCAATCACGCGCACGATGGAACGTAGGTTTACCATCTCGAGTGCATGCGGCATTTGCGGCTCAACTCAGATTGACGACTTGCGCCACCGTGGTTGCACCAATGTCTCAGCGCCTGGCATAAGCGATGAGCAACTTGTTAATTTGCCCGACATCATGCGCGATAAACAAAAGATTTTTGATCGTACGGGTGGATTACATGCAGCAGGTTTATTCGACCGTGATGGGAAGTTAGTCGTAGTTCGCGAGGATGTGGGTCGCCACAATGCAGTCGACAAAGTAATTGGCTGGGCCTTGATGAATGATCTGCTACCACTTGATGGTTATTCACTGGCGATTTCGGGTCGCGGTGGATTTGAAATTATCCAGAAAGCAGTAGCGGCCAGAATTTCAGCAGTTGTGGCTGTTTCCGCTCCAACTTCGCTAGCAGTTGAGACGGCGCGCGAATTCGGGCTGACGCTATTTGGTTTTGCCCGCAATGGCGAGGCTACTAAGTATTCACCGGAACCAAGCTGAGCCTGTCAATAAAACTGTGCTTATTAAAAAAGTCCAACCGTTTGGTTGGACTTTTTATTGGGGTGAGTGACGGGACTTGAACCCGCGGCGTCCTGCCACTTTCCGCTCGCAGGACGCGCGTGTTGTTCAAATTGGGGTGAGTGACGGGACTTGAACCCGCGGCGTCCTGGACCACAACCAGGTGCTCTACCAGCTGAGCTACACCCACCATGTTTACTTGAAATTTCTTGCAAGTGAACGAATCCCATTCTATGGTTGGGAACGCTGATGGGCTAATTCGACTTATGGCGGGCTGCGATTTCCTTAGCCTGTTTTGACTCTGGTCCTGGCAAATCGACAAAGACTGCTTCTCGGTAGTACTTAAGTTCATTTATTGAATCCAAGATGTCACCAAGTGCGCGGTGATTGCCAGTCTTAACTGGACTTGCAAAATAAACCTTCGGGTACCAACGGCGAACAATTTCTTTAATACTTGAGACATCAATGATTCGGTAATGAAGATAGGAATCAATGCGGGGCATATCTCGACTTAAGAAAATTCGGTCCACATGCACACTAGATCCCGCTAGGGGAGCCTTATTTGCTTCTTTTACGTGAGCAGAGATGTAATCGAAGAGTTGTTCTTCGGCAGCTTCGAGGGATAAGCCATTAGGAATTTCTGGAAGCAGTCCAGATTCGGTATGCATGTTTACTACGAATGGATCCATTTGTTCCAGACGGTCGGCTGGGGCAGTGATGACGATGTTCAGTCCTTCAGCAACTTCATTGAGCTCAGCATCAGTTATCACGCACGCGACTTCAACTAAAAGATCATTCTTGAAATCCAGACCCGTCATCTCGCAGTCGATCCATACGATTCGGTCTTGCCCGTTCGTTTCATCCACTAGATAAGGCTAATCGTGAGCCTGCGATGGTCTACCCATGGGTACTTAGTGGAAGCTAGGGCAGCCACCGGAATCAAATTCCTAATTGACTAGCCCGTGCGTGTCGGTACAAATTATTTCTGGATTTTTGCCACGGATAAAGGCACTTTTTGAATTCGAAAAATTTGTTGTTAATTGCGTCCAAATGTTCTTGATGTACCCGCAACAACGGAGTTTACTGACCACAAGGTCGTCGCGAGGCGACTTCATCTGGAGGAGCATTTTATGTCCGAACAAAAAACCACTTATTCCCAAGATCTAGATCGAGCACTTTCGCTGCGCGAGAACATTTTGATCACGCTTTCGTCGGTCACGCCGGCATCAAGTTTGTTCATAATCGTTCCAGCACTAATTGCTGGTCTTGCGGGTGGCAGCGTATTAGCAATGGCGCTTGCAGGCTTGATCGGCATATTCGTTGGCCTTTGTTATGCCGAGCTTTCCTCTGCGTATCCAATCACTGGTGGCGAATACACCTGGGCGGCTCGATTGCTAGGCAAGACCACTGGCTTTGCAGTATTCATGTTGACCTTGGTTAGCGGTATTTTGATTATCGGTGTAATTGGTAGTGGTGTGGCCCCGTACCTCAGTGCGGTTTGGTCAGGCGCAGATTCCAAGTACACGATTCTGGTAGTAATTCTCATCACGACAGTTATCTCAGCACTTACGATCACCACGAACGCTTGGGTAACCGGTGTTTGTTTAGCACTTGAAGTTTTGGCAGCAGCTGTTGTTGCTGTGTTGGGCTTCACACATATCGAGCGAGGTCCTGCAGTATTTGTGCAACCACAAGCGCTTGATGCCAATGGTGCACTGACTTCGGTTTCCTTGGCACTAGTTGTCAGCCAACTCGCACTGGCGCTGTTCGCTTACAACGGCTACGGCACTGCGGTCTACTACTCAGAAGAAACAAAGGGCGCTACCCGAAACATCGGCCGAGCAATCATGATCTCGCTAGGTGTGACAGTTGCCGTTGAACTGATTCCATTGATGGGTGTAATTCTTGGTACCAAGTCCCTAGAAGGACTAGTGGGTTCTGATGCACCACTCAATATGTTCCTGGTTGAACGCGGTGGCGACACAGTTAACAAATTAGTCAGCCTTGGCGTTGCGATCGCAATCTTTAATGCGGTAATTGCGATTCAAATTCAAAATGCTCGACTGATCTATAGCTCGGCGCGTGATAAGTCATGGCCCGATGCCATGGACAATGCCCTTGGAAGCATCAATGCCAAGACTAAGACACCGGTAATTGCAACTGTCGTCGTTGGTGTTCTAAGCGCACTTACGGCATTCTATGTTCCGTTCAATTGGCTACTAATTGCAACCGGTGCTGGTGTGGTATTCATCTATGCGGCGGTTGCTGTCGCAGCATTGTGCGTTCGTTCGCACGGACCTTCGCGTGATGGAATTTATCGGATGCCGCTGTTCCCAATCCCTCCTATTTTGGTACTCGGGTTTATGGCATATGTGTTGTACCAAAACGTCACAACGGACGCCAAGCCAGTACTCGTTTCGGTTGTCACGATGGCGATTGGCGCGTTGTGGTACGCAGGGTTTATTCGTCCATCGCGAGGCGCCCGGTGGACTTTGCCTGACCCGCATACTGATTAATCATCTATAAGAAACCCCCAGCTCCTGAGCTGGGGGTTTCTTATGTTCATTTGCATTTATTCGGTACAAGTAGACTGATTTCAATCACTTCAGCAAGCAAGGATCGAAGGTGCAGCAATGAATCCAGAAGAGTTTCGGGCGGCTGCGCATGAACTCGTGGACTGGATTGCCGATTACCGCCTTCGGGTAGACGACCTGCCGGTTAGGTCCCAAGTTAAGCCAGGCGAAGTACATTCGCAATTACAAACGCCACCACCTGAAACACCACAAAGCTTTTCGGATTTGATGTCAGATTTAGAAAATGTGATCGTGCCGGGTCTGACCCATGTCCAAAGTGCAAATAACTTTGCTTGGTTCCCTGCCAATTCCTCACTTTCGTCGGTACTGGGAGATTTTGCATCCACCGGACTTGGCGCATTAGGTATTACTTGGCAGTCTGCTCCTGCTTTAACTGAAGTAGAGGAATTAGTAACCGAGTGGTTGCGCGAATTAACTGGATTAACACCAGAGTGGAAAGGTGCAATCCACGATGGCGCCTCAACCGCTGCATTAGTTGCATTGCTCATTGCTCGGGAAAAGGCAAGCAATTTGAGTTTGGCTGGAGCTGGCCTGCAAGGTGAGTCAGCCCCACTAATTGTTTATTCGTCGCCGCAAGCACACTCATCGGTAGCCAAGGCAACTTTACTTGCAGGTTTTGGTCAGTCGAATCTTCGAATGGTCGAAGTGGATGAAACCAATTTCAGCATGAAGCCTGCGGCGCTACGTGCTGAAATCGAAAAAGACATCGCGCTCGGTAATAAACCAGCTGCGATCGTCGTCGCCATTGGTACAACCGGAACTACTGCAATTGATCCGATTAAGGAATCAGTTGCCCTTGGTAAGGAATTTGGCATTTGGGTTCACGTCGATGCAGCCATGGCTGGTTCGGCAATGCTGTTGCCAGAATGTGCGCCAATGTTCGATGGCATCAATGAGGCAGATTCAATTAGCTGGAACCCGCACAAATGGCTTGGCACCTCGCTTGACTGCGCATTACTTTATGTTCGCGACACCGAATTGATGATTCGGGTTTTATCGACGAATCCTTCCTACTTAAAGTCAGGCGTTGACGGTGAAGTTACGCAACTTAAGGATTGGGGACTTCCGCTTGGTCGACGTTTTCGTGCTTTGAAACTTTGGTTCCACTTGCGGCTGGATGGAGCCGAAGCGATTCGTGGTCGCCTTCGCCGCGACTTGGCAAATGCGCAGTGGCTTGGCAAGCAAGTAACGGCTAGTGAAGATTGGGAATTAGTTGCTCCGGTCTCCCTACAAACGGTTTGCGTACGTCATGTGCCAAAGGCAATTGCAGGGGACTGGCAGGCAATTGACTTACACACTCAAAAATGGGCAGAAGCAGTAAATGCAACTGGCAAGGCTTTCATTACACCTTCGCTACTGCAAGGTCATTGGATGGTTCGAGTTTCCATCGGGGTACTAGGAACTGAACGCGAGCATGTTGCTAATGTCTGGAACTTAATGCAAGAAGCAGCGCAAATTTCGGATTGACAGATGCGAGCATCTGGCTATGCACGTACGCCCGAGAGGACTCGAACCTCCAACCGACAGGGTAGAAACCTGGTGCTCTATCCATTGAGCTACGGGCGCATAATCCATTCAGGCTGGTGGGCCCAAACAGATCGTCTTGGTAATTCTATCTGTGGGAATTACGCCTGGTTTTGCTCACGTTAGACTCATCCACATGGCTGAATTCATTTACACCCTTTCCAAAGCACGTAAGGCCCATGGCGACAAGGTCATCCTTGATGACGTAACCCTGTCTTTCTTGCCAGGCGCCAAGATCGGTGTGGTTGGCCCAAACGGTGCCGGTAAGTCCACGCTGCTCAAGATCATGTCGGGTGCAGAGAAAGTCTCAAATGGCGATGCCATGCTGTCGGCTGGTTACACCGTAGGAATGTTGGCCCAAGAGCCAGAGCTGGATGATTCCAAGACGGTACTTGAGAATGTGCAAGAAGGTGTCGCTGAAACTATGGCGATGCTGGCCCGCTTCAATGAAGTGTCGGCTCAAATGGCAGACCCAGATGCTGACTTCGATTCGTTAATGGCTGAAATGGGAACTCTGCAAGAAGCCATCGATCATAAGAATGCTTGGGATCTTGATAACCAACTTGAGCAAGCCATGGACGCACTTCGTTGTCCACCAAGTGATGCCGATGTCAGCGTGCTTTCCGGTGGTGAGCGTCGACGCGTTGCGCTTTGCAAACTTTTGTTACAACAGCCAGACCTACTACTTCTTGACGAACCAACTAACCACCTTGATGCCGAAAGTGTTAACTGGTTAGAACAGCACTTGGAAAAATACCCCGGCACGGTTATTGCAATTACGCACGATAGGTATTTCCTGGACAATGTTGCTGAATGGATTTTGGAACTCGACCGCGGTCGCGCATATCCATATGAAGGCAACTACTCGACTTACTTGGAAAAGAAGCAGGCTCGGCTAAAGGTTGAAGGCGCCAAAGATGCGAAGTTATCTCGCAGGCTGCAAGAAGAACTCGAATGGGTCCGTTCCAATGCCAAGGCACGCCAGACCAAGAGTCGCGCTCGTCTAGATCGTTACGAAGAAATGGCGATCGAAGCCGAGAAGACTCGCAAGATGGACTTTGAAGAAATTCAAATTCCACCAGGTCCACGTCTAGGTAATGTCGTTATTGAAGCCGATCACCTTTCCAAAGGTTTCGGCGATCGGATTTTGATGGATGACCTGTCATTCACATTGCCTCGTAACGGAATCATCGGTGTTATCGGACCTAACGGCGTTGGTAAGACCACGCTGTTTCGTATGATCGTTGCCTCCGCGACCGGAGACACAACGGATGATTCAACTAAGCCAGATTCCGGAAACCTGCGTGTTGGCGAAACTGTAAAACTTTCCTACGTTGACCAGAGTCGCTCTGGCTTGGATCCAGCGAAAAATGTTTGGGAAGTCGTATCCGATGGCCTGGACTGGATCAAAGTTGGTTCAGTAGAAATGCCATCGCGCGCTTACATTGGTGCATTTGGATTCAAGGGACCAGATCAACAAAAACCATCGGGCGTGCTATCTGGTGGTGAGCGGAACCGGTTGAACTTGGCACTTACCTTGAAGCAGGGCGGAAACGTATTGCTTCTTGACGAACCAACTAACGACCTTGATGTGGAAACTTTGGGATCCCTAGAAAATGCACTGCTGGAATTCCCAGGTTGCGCTGTGATCACATCCCACGATCGCTGGTTCCTGGACCGGATTGCAACGCACATTTTGGCTTACGAAGGTGACTCACAGTGGTTCTGGTTCGAAGGTAACTTCGAGTCTTACGAAAAGAACAAAATCGATCGCCTGGGCGCGGATGCAGCTCGGCCACATCGCGCCACTTACCGTAAGTTGACTCGCGGTTAATTCATGGGTGTCCTGACCGTTCCAATTCACCTGCGGTGGCGGGATATGGATAGTTTTGGCCACATCAACAACGTTGCCTACCTGGGTTATCTCGAAGACGCACGCATTGCCCTACTCGCTGATGGTGGTTATTCGCCAGACTTTGCAGGCATGGCTCACATGGTTGTGCGCCATGAAATCGATTACTTACACCAACTTGCATTTCGCCCTGCACCAGTCGAAGCCGATATCTGGATTGAAAAGTTGGGACAGTCAACTTATGAAATCGGATATCTGATTCGTGATGGCGACATCAAAATTCTGCGTGGAAAAACGGTAATGGTCTGCATGAACATGGAATCCAATTTACCGGGTCGCATCCCAGCCGAACTTCGCGCTAAATTCGAAGACTTAATGAACGCTTAGTTCTTCGCGTTGCTTAAGCGTTGGAATCTTCTTTAGCAAGAACAACGAACCTGCAGCCACTAAACATAAGGTGGCAGCGGTATACCAAGCTATTGAATAGTCACCTTTAGACTCACGAATCCAGCCCGCAAATGAAGCCGCAATTGCGGCGCCAATCATATGAGCCGCAAAAACCCAACCATAGACCACTCCTGATCTAGCCAGCCCAAAGTATTCGCGGCAAAGTTGCACGGTAGGCGGAACTGTTGCGATCCAATCCAGCCCATAAAAAATAATAAAGAAAAGTAGTGGTGGCTTTACGTGTGGACCAAGAACTGCGGGAATGGTAAGCAGTGCGAGCCCGCGCATTCCATAAAAGAAAACCAGTAACCACATTGAACTGACTTTGTCGGTCAGCCAACCTGAACCGATCGTCCCGATTAAATCAAAGATGCCAACGACTGCAAGCAAGGAAGCTGCAGTGGTAGCAGGCATGCCGTGATCATGTGCTGCAGGAATAAAGTGCGTTCCAATTAAGCCATTGGTAGACCAGCCACACACAAAGAACGTGAATGCGAGAACCCAAAATGCCGGGTGCTTCATCGAGGTAACCAGTACTTCGATTGCACCACGTGCAGTCGCAGGTGCGGCAGGACCCAATTCCGGTGCCTCAGTTGCGCCATATGGCAATAGGCCAAGGTCTGAAGGGCGATCGCGTAAAAACAAGAAGACAAGGGGAGACATAACTGCGGCGAAAAGTGCAACCGTAATTGAGGCACTTCGCCAACCATGATTTGTGATCATGAAGGTTAATAGCGGCAGAAAGATCATGGAGCCAGTTGCATACCCAGCTGAGAAAATTCCAGTAATTAAACCACGTCGTTCCACAAACCACCGGTTTGCAACGGCTGCGCCAAAAACCAGTGCCAAACAACCGGTACCAAATCCAACAAATAAACCCCAAAGGACGATTAACTGCCAGCTGGCCGTCATTACGGTTGTTAGTAACAATCCGGATGAGACCAAAAGTAGTGCCAGCGAAACCACGCGCCGCATGGAAAACCGTTCAATTAAAGTTGCCGCAAATGGTGCAGTTAGTCCGTATATCAAAAGGTTCAACGCAACCGCACTCGACGTCAGACTGCGCGACCAACCGAATTCAGTTTCGAGCGGAACCAACATTACGCCAGTAGTTGAGCGGAAAGCGGCGGCCGAAATCAAAGTAAGAAATGTAATTAGAACTATCCACCAAGCGCGATGAATGGAGGTTAACCGATTTGGCATTTCAGTCCGTATTTATCAGGCTGTGGGCGGCGGATACAAGGTAAGTCCAAAGCTGATCCTTGAGATGAGAATCGATTTCAATTTTATCGAGTGAAGCCTTCATGTGCTTAAGCCAACGGTCACGCGCATCTGCATCTACTGCGAACGGGAAGTGACGCATTCGCAACCGTGGATGACCACGCTCTTTTTGGTAAGTATTCGGTCCGCCCCAGTACTGCTGCAGAAATAAATTCAAGTGGCGCTTGGCATCTGATAAATCTTCGCCAACATACATCGGCCGAATTACTTCATCAGTTTCGATGCCTTCATAGAATCCATCCACGAGTTTGGTGAAAAACTCTTCGCCACCGACGGCATCATAAAAAGTTTGTTCCACTCGCTAATTCTGCCTTATGTTGACAACTATTTAATGGTTTCGAGCCTTTCAGCTGCCGAAACTATGTTTCGAGTCATTGACCCAAAGACAAAACCATGGAATGGCCAAACTGACCACCAATACGCATGTCCCGCCAAACCCTTTGGGTGGTAGATCGCCTGCTGGTGATAGACAGTTTCCCCAGCTTCGTTTTTATCAACGCGAAGTTCCAGCCAGGCTAATCCCGGCATGTGCATTTCCGGGTAACTATTTTGTCCAATTTGAATTCTGAGTGTGGTTGGCTACTGTCAAAATTTCGCCATTTCGGATGTACCAAAGCACACCTTCGTTATCTCGAATCCTGGTCGTACGTAAAGCTACTTCGTCGATCACGCCATGGGTACTTCCAATGGTTACTAGATCCCCGACTCCATATTGATCTTCAAGAATTAGAAAAATTCCAGAGATGAAATCTTTGACAAGAGTCTGAGCACCAAAGCCAAGTGCTACACCCACTATGCCGGCTGAGGCCAAAATCGGCCCGACATCGATTCCTACTACGGCCAAAATTGTAATGAGAGCAAGAGTCCAAACGGTGCCGGTGATTATCGATTTAAGCAGCCTGGTTACGGTCGTGGCTCGAGTGTCACCACGTTCCGCAGAACCTAACGCATGCCTAGTTACGCGCTCGACTGCGCGGATTAGTACGGCCCGTGAGACTACGGCCACCAGAAGTACGATCAGGATCTCTAGCGGATCGCCGAGAAACCATTGCCACTTATCCGAACTACTCATAGTTCTATTGTGGCGTATTCCACTGCGGGGGGAGTGGCAAGCTGAACGGGCTGTCGTAAACTAATGCTGTGAATAAGAACTTACGTCGCGTCTGGGCAGCCACCGCATCAACCGCTGTTATCTCCGCATTGGCCATCGTTCCTGCCATCGCAACTGGTGGCAAATATGACGATGGGCAGGAAGCTGGCGCCCCATTAGGCATGCTAAATGTGATTTTGCTATTTGTAATTTTGCCGCTTGGGGTTGCGTCTATCGTTGCATTACTTACTTTGGCTCCCGGCTGGACAAGTGCAGCTCGCAAGTCAACGCAAGGTGGGTTTCTAGACGATCCAACTTTAAGCGATCGCCAGATTGAAGCAAAAGTTTCACAACGCGAGATTAGTTACTAAAACTTAAATTAAAAGAGGCGAACCGTAACTGGTTCGCCTCTTTTAATTTGTTGCCTATAGGTCCCTAGCTTGGCAGCGAAGTGAACGTGCCACGTTGTCGCGCAATTCACGAATTAGGCGAATTGCCCCAACATCGTGACTGCTGGCAATAAATGCATCAGCCTTAGCAAGAATCTCTGGTGAGCCAAGCAAAGTTGGGAACAGACCCATGGTTATGGTTTGGGCTGTTTCGTTTGTGCGGGTTTCCCAGATACTTTCCAGAACAGCGAAGTATTTATCAACAAATGGAGTTAGTAATTCACGTTGATCAGGTTGAGCAAAGCCACCAACAGTTGAATTTAGTAACGCATTGGCAAGTTCATCGTTTTCAACCGCCGCACTCCAAGCCGCTGCCTTTGCTTCTGCAGTTGGAATGCCTGATCGAGCAGATGTGGCCTGGCGTTGCCCTCCCGCAGTATTGTCGCGAGCGAGTTCTTCCTCAATTGCAGTTGCTGGAAGTGCTCCAAGTGCAACAAGTCGGGCAACAAACGACCAACGCAGATCGGTATCAACAGCAACTCCAGGCGGTGTTCCGGTGCCATCAAGCCAACTCTTCACCAATGAAATGTGCTCATCGGTACGCGCTAATGCGGAAATGTTACGCACGAATGCTAATTGGTGATCGCTACCAGGTTCAGTAGTAGATAAGGCTGAGCTAAGAGTCGCAATAAGCTCATCGCGATTCGCAGCACGCTTAGTTGGATTACCGAACTGTTCGATTGCAGAACGAGCCTGTAACAAAATTTGCTGAACGACACCAATTTCCATCGCGAGCAAATCAGTTTTGTTAACCATCGAAAGGTAATCACTGGTTGGCATTTCACCATCGCGAGTCATGTCCCAAGCTGCACCCCAAATTAAGGCGCGAGAAACACTATCGGGAATATCCCAAAGGCCCTCAGCCGCAGTTTTCGCTGAATGCTCATCCAACCTAATCTTTGCGAATGTGTAGTCACCATCGTTGAGCAGTAGCAAATCTGCAACTGGCTTTCCAACAAGTTGCGGAACATCAGTACGGGGACCATCGATATCGATTTCAATTCGTTCGATCCGGTTTATGTACTTACCTTGCCGCGCGTAGAAGCCGATCCCAATGTGGTGCGGGCGAAGAGTTTGGTCAACACCTTCTGGCGCAACCGGCGGTTCTTGAATTACGGCAACCGACTTGTACATTCCATTTTCTACAACTATTTCCGGACGCAAGGTGTTCACGCCTGCGGTCTGAAGCCAGCGCTGTGTCCAATCTTTAAGGTTTCGGCCACTCGCAGTTTCAAGCTCAACTAGTAGATCCTTTAATTCGGTATTTCCCCAAGCATGCTTCTTGAAATACTCACGAATACCGGCAAAGAAAGCATCCTCGCCGACCCAGGCAACTAATTGGCGAAGCGCAGAGGCACCTTTGGCATAAGTAATGCCATCGAAGTTAACTTCAACTGCATCTAAATCGACCATGTCCGCAAAGATTGGGTGAGTGGTTGGAAGTTGATCTTGACGATAACCCCAAGCTTTCCGCTGGTTTACAAAGTTAGTCCAAGCTTCGGTGTATTGCGTTGCGGATGATGAGGCTTGATGCGCAGCCCATTCTGCAAAACTTTCGTTCAGCCAAAGGTCATCCCACCAGTTCATCGTCACTAAGTCGCCAAACCACATGTGGGCCATTTCGTGCAGCACAGTATTTGCGCGCTGTTCGTAGGCTGCGCGCGTTACCTTGGAACGGAATACGTAATCTTCGTGATGCGTTACGCAGCCAGCATTTTCCATAGCACCAGCGTTGAATTCTGGAACAAATAGTTGATCGTATTTACCAAACGGGTAGCCGTAGTCGAAAGCGTTTTCGAAGTATTCAAAACCTTGCTTGGTAACCGTAAACAAGTCTTCGGGATCAAGGTACTCAGCAAGGGATTTACGGCAAAACAGACCCATCGGGTAACTTCCGAATTTGCCCGAGTAAACATCGCGCACTTCGTAGTACGGCCCCGCGATGATTGCAGTGATATAGGGCGACATCACATGTGTTACGCCGAACTCCCAAGTTGCAACACCAGTGGATTTTGGTTTCGGAGTTGGTGTGGCTGAGTTACTCGTCACGGTCCAGTGATCCGGTGCGTGAACTGTGAATTGGTAAGTGGCCTTCAAATTTGGTTGATCAAAGCAAGCAAATACCCGACGGGCATCGGCAATTTCGAACTGCGAGTAGAGGTAGACCTCGTCATCAACTGGGTCAATGAAGCGGTGCAGGCCCTCGCCAGTGTTCATGTACGCGGCATCAGCTACGACCGTTAAAACGTTGGTTGACTTGAGATTGTGTAGGGGAATCCGGAATCCGTCGTGTTCGGTTGGAGAGATTGCCTCACCGTTCAATTCGATGGAATGAACTACTGGCGCGATGAAGTCAATCCAAGTGGAATTGCCCTCGCGCGCGGCAAAATGAACCGTCGTTTTGCTGGCAAACGTAGCCTCTCTGGTACTTAAATCCAATTCAATTTCGTAGGATTTTGCAGTGACAACGGCTGAACGTTCGTAGGCTTCTTGGCGCGTGATGTTAGTGCCGGACACGTAAAACTCCTCTAAATAATTCCTTTGATGTCTCTATCCTGACACCACTTCTAGGAAAGTGCAGAACTGGGTCTACGCTGAATACATGAGCGATGACATTGCAACTGCTGATTTTTGGTTCGATCCAATTTGCCCGTGGGCTTGGATCGCCTCCCGCTGGATGCTTGAAGTTGAGCAAGTCCGCCCAGTTAAAACCAATTGGCACGTGATGTCGCTTGCAGTACTAAACGAGGGCCGCGAGATGCCTGATAAATATGTGGACTTGATGAAGCGAGCTTGGGGACCGGTTCGCGTTGTTATTGCGGCTGAACAAAAGCATGGTGCCAAAGTTCTTGGACCGCTGTACACAGCGCTAGGCACTCGAATCCATGATCAAGGTCGCGGCGATGATTACTTGCTAGTGATTGCCGAAGCACTAGCCGAGTGTGGCTTGGAAGCAAACTTGATCGAAGCTGCGTCAATTACTGACCATGATGAGGCTTTGAAGAAGAGCCATCATGAAGGTATGGATCCAGTTGGGATGGATGTTGGCACACCAGTCATTCATGTTGGCAAGACTGCATTCTTTGGCCCTGTCGTTTCACCAATCCCACGTGGCGAAGCCGCGGGCAAACTCTGGGATGGCGTTGTTCTAGTTGCTGGCACCGAAGGATTCTTCGAATTGAAGCGAACTCGCACCAGTGACCCAATTTTCGATTAAATTCCTAGTAACCAATTTCAAGGGGGATCTATATGCGCGTGCACTTAGCAACAGATCATGCTGGTTTGGAATTTAAAGATGAACTAACCACGCATCTGAAATCCAAGGGATACGAAGTTGTCGACCATGGGGCATATGAATATGACGCCGAGGATGACTACCCAGCTTTTTGTATTGCGGCAGCCGAAGCAGTTGCAGCTGAACCAGGATCACTTGGTGTGGTTTTTGGTGGCTCTGGAAATGGCGAGCAAATTGCCGCAAACAAAGTTAACGGGATTCGCGCTGCACTTGCTTGGAGTATTGCAACGGCGCAACTTGCCAAAGAGCACAACAATGCAAATGTAGTTGGCATCGGGGCTCGGCAGCACACGCAGGCTGAAGCATTCGAAATTATTGATGCCTTTTTAGAAACTCCATTCAGCGATGCAGCACGTCACATTCGTCGAATCGGTCAGATTGCAGAATATGAAAACCGCTAACTAATGATTGCAGGTGCAAGGTTGGCTTTGGTCGCCGTTGCATCGCAAACAAGTTGGCCTTGAAGGTGCCACATCCATTGCGGGACTTCGCTTAAAGAATCCAACTGGCTTCAGAATGAATCCCAAGCGCTCAACTGGCATAACTGGCCAGTCTTCAATTCTTGGAATGTGATTCAGACCAAATACATACCACATCACTACATCTTCATTTTCAAGCGAACGATCAGCTTTGGACCAACGCGGCAAGCCGTCGCCACCTTCATGCTGGAATGGGTAATCGCCAGCTGGGTAACGTTCGGCTTCACTATTTTTCGTAACCCAAAGGTGCTTGTACATAAAGCCAGCACGCTTACCGATAACTGAATTCGGATCCGCAAGCGGCAAACAATTTACGTTTCCTAGAATTTTGAATCCAACTGGTTGACCAACATGATTCTTCTTGTTGGGATTTACGATCTTCCAGTAACGCGACTTGCCAAGATCAAGTAGGCGAGCGGCCGCGGATTCAGACTTAATTACATCCTGCGTAGTTATGTAAGCACCGCCGTGCGGATTGTCTGGACCCATAGGAGTGGCGACTGAATCAACTTCGATAACTGTGTTGGTGCCGCCGTCAATATCAAGATCAAGCCGCGCGCAGAATGTGTGTTGGTGATAAGGCGCCCACAGACCTTCTTCCAATTGAGTAGCGGAAGGATGTGGAACGCCAGGAGCATCCGAAAGCGTTAGCAAGATGCCAGTTAATTTAGCCTCAAACTCAACGCTGCCGTCTTGGTAGAAGTACCAGTAGTAGCCATATTCGTAATTATTGATCGTGACGATGGAAGAAACCACGAAGCGACGACCGCGGCGAACTTCCACGTGCCCATCAATATCTACGTGCTTCCAAAGAATTCCGAAATCTTCTTCGTGCATACAAATTGCATTTTTAATTTTGCGGACATTTCCTTCGGGTGTAACGAGGGCTACGTCGAGGTAAATAATTTCACCAAGACAATCGCAACCAAGCGTTAGCGAGTTGGTGTAATTACCTAAACCGTATTCACCGGTATCGAATGCATTCTTACGATACGTACCTTGGCTCGGATCACCATAAGGAATAACTAATTCTGCGATAGAAAGCCGATACCCGATTCGACGCTCAACTCCGTTGTCATCAAAGCGCACATCATGAATTACTAAACCTTCGCGCTGATCCCAGCCCACTCGGAAATTCCAGCGCTCCCAGTTAACTTTCCAGCCTTCGACGGAGCAAGACACCCCATCCTTTTGAATGATCTGAAGATCTTTAAGTTCGACCTGACCACCGGTTTGGGAGAGGCGGTAATCACCGGGCGTCATTGGGATAGGTGTTACTTCACCATCTTCCACACCAACAACTTCACTCGTTTGTAAATCGACAATCGCATAGAGACCATTTATTGGATGGGCATACATGTTTGATTCCGGAGTTGGCTTAAACCACATCGGCGTCCAAACTAAGCGCCTGCCGTCATTTAAATATTCTGGGATCTGGGCACCGATCGGCCAGGTTTCTAAATGCACTTGGGTATCTGGATCTGATACACCGCGACGAACTAATGCTTCGCGAATTCTTGGATCAGCTTTCGTGGCTGCCATCGCCGCTTCAGATTCAGTACTTAGCACGGGGGACTTAGCACCCTCGATCAAATTCCAGCTGCGCACTTTTCCAGTTGTCGTTATTACACCTTCATAAACTTCTGCAGTCGCTCGATCCAGAATTGTGATCCGAGCTGCTCGTTCAATTGCGTCTCCGGCCTTCCAGGCAAGCACTTCGGATTTCGGTGGTTCTTGCAGCTGACACATCGCAACTAGGTGCCGATCGGTTAAATTCCAGGCAGGACGGGCGTGCTCGATTACCAGTGCGAGTTCGGCTGCAGATAACGGGTCAAGGGGATGCTGGAGAGATTTTGAGGCTGGCATGCTGAAAGCCTATTAAATTACCCTTTTAATTAAGGCACTTTAGGTAACAATGATCCCAATTTACGTGTATTTGAGGTCGCTAGTCACTAATCTGACTTCAAACAGCAAGCAAACTTTCGGGAGCGTATATGTCCGTTCAAGGTATTGATGTCGTCGATTTAACTACTGCCGCAGCGCTGGAAGAAAAGAAAAAACTTCGCAAGCACTTCGGCCGTTTTGATATCTTCTTCTTTCTTATTTGCACAATTGTTGGTGTAGACACAATCGGCCAAATGGCATCTAACGGAGCCCAAGGATTCTTGTGGCTTATTTTTATGTGTGTATTCTTCTTCATCCCTTATGGTCTGTTTACCGCGGAACTCGGTTCAACCTTTGCTGAAGAAGGTGGGCCATATGTATGGACCCGCATGGCATTCGGCCGCAAAGTAGCTGGCTTAAACTCAATTTTTTATTGGTTCTCTAATCCAGTCTGGATTGGCGCAACCCTTGCACTGCTAGCGATTCAAACTGTTTCGGATTACTTCTTTAACATTCCTGCCGGAAGTTTCTGGTCGTATGGCGTGGGCATGATTTATATCTGGTTTTCCGTATTCTCGGCAGTGCTTTCATTTGGCGTTGGAAAGTGGATCCCGACCATCGGTGCGTTTAGTCGAATCGTCATGATCGGTTTATTCGCAATCACTACTGTGATCTATGGAATTAAGAATGGTCTTCATTTTCCATCAGCTGGAGACTGGAATCCGACTTGGCCAGCATTTATCGCGCTAGTGCCACTCGTCTTCTATAACTTGGTTGGATTCGAGATGCCAAGCTCGGCAGGCGACGAAATGAAGAACCCTCAGCGCGACGTGCCATTCACAATCATGCGGGCAATGATCACTTCTATTTTGCTTTATGGTTTGCCGGTACTAGCCATTGTGATGGTAATTCCAGCAGATGAAATTTCTGGCGTATCGGGTTTCCTTGATGCAATCGCTAAGGTGTTCACTGTTTACGGCTCTGCCGCAGACGTGATGCTTAAGGTAATGGCATTTACATTCATCATGGCACTGGTATCTAGTGCAAGTGCCTGGTTAATGGGAGCGGACCGAACTGAAGCAATTGCTTCAATCGATGGTACTGGGCCACCGTGGCTGGGTAAATTCTCATCTCGCTTTGGAACTCCAGTGAATGTGAATATGGCTTCAGGAATTATTTCAACCCTGGTGTTCCTAGTTGCTCAGAAACTCGGCGACGGAAATGCATCAGTTTCGTTTGGAATCATGATCGGCATTGTCTTGCTGTTTACGAACTTGAGTTACTTGGTAATTTTCCCAACCGTAATCAAGTTACGTAAGTCTCATGGACATGCGAATCGCCCTTACCGAATTCCTGGTGGTATGGCTGGTGTATGGGCAGTTGGAATCATCACAACTTTCTGGTCTGCTTTCGCATCGCTAACTGGAATTTTCCCGGGCTTACTATCCAATGGAATGCTGCTGGATGACTCTGCATTGCCTGACGGCGTGACTCGTGTCCAGTACACGACTTACGTATTCACTGCCATTGCCATAACGCTCGTGGTGGGAGTGATCTTCTACATCCTTGGCGGTGCAACTCGTAAGGAACTTGTTAAGGATCCAGAAGTATCTGCTTAATAACCAATTAATAAACATAACCCCAGCGGCCATACGGCAGCTGGGGTTATGTTTTTTGATTTGAATTAAATAAATACTGGCGAACCTTCGGTTCGATCCCGGGCAGTTCTGAATTGTGTGGTCGATGCAAGCGCTGGTGCGGGCGGGTGACCTTGTCAATCGATTTTCGATTGACAAGTAAATACTGGCGAACCTTCGGTTCGATCCCGGTCGCACGCGAGTCGAATGTTTGTGCGTAGCACAAACCGATATACGAGCGGGTGACCGGGATCGAACCGGCATGGCCAGCTTGGAAGGCTGGGGCTCTACCATTGAGCTACACCCGCGAGCCAGTTCTATCGAACAGGCAGGATTTAGACTATCGCATCTTTTCTAATAGAATCGAACCGCAAGATCGGGGCGTAGCGTAGTGGCTAGCGCGCCTGCTTTGGGAGCAGGAGACCGAGAGTTCGAGTCTCTCCGCCCCGACTCGTAGTTGTGGAGTCCGCCTTATTTTTGAGGCGGGCTCTACACATCTAACGCCTAATAAATAGGAGAGCCGTGAAAAGCGCCGTTGAAACACTTTCCCCAACTCGCGTGAAGGTCACTGTTGATCTTCCATTTGCAGAATTGCAACCAAGTTTGGATGCTGCCTACAAGCGCATTGCATCCCAGGTAAATATTCCCGGCTTCCGTAAGGGCAAGATTCCTAATCGAGTAATCGACCAGCGATTTGGTCGTGCCATGGTGCTGGAAGAAGCTGTTAATGATGCGATTCCGTCCGGACTTGCTAAAGCACTTGTTGAAAACGAAATTGTGCAATTGAGTCGCCCAGACGTTGACGTCACTTCATTAGATGAAGAAACCGGTTTAGTGTTCACTGCTGAATTCGACATCCGCCCAGAATTCGATCTTCCTAAGTACAGCGACCTGAAGGTTGTTGTAGACAATGCTGAAGTAACTGCTGATCAGGTAGAAGAACAGCTAACTGGTTTACGTGGCCGCTTCGGATCATTGAAAGATGTTGACCGCGCAGCCAAGGATGGTGACCTACTCTTAGTTGATCTTCGTGGCGATCACAACGGACAAGAAGTTGAAGAAGTTGCAGCCAACGCGTTCAGTTACGAACTTGGTAGCGACGACATGGTTCCAGGTTTTGATAACGCAGTGCGTGGCGCCAAGAAGGACGAGTCTCGCACCTTCGTCTTCACTCCAACTGCAGGTCAGTGGCTAGATAAAGCGATTTCGGTTGAAGTTACGGTTCGCCAAGTTCGGGAACGCGAACTTCCAACTGCAGATGACGAGTTTGCTCAACTTGCTAGTGAATTCGACACAATTGGCGAACTGCGCGAAGACATCCGCACCCGCCTAGGCCGAGTTCGTTTAATCGAGCAGGCTTACCAAGCTCGCGACTTAACACACGATGCATTGATGGAAGCAATCAAGGTTGAAGTTCCTGAAGGTGCAATCAAAGATGATATTGACGAGCACTTCTCGGACAATCATGGTGACGAAGCGCATCGCACAGACTACGAATCCAAGGTTCGCTCTGGCATAAAGAGCCGCATGATCATGGACAAAATTGGCGAAGTCGAAGACCTTCAGGTTAACGATGCCGAATTATCCCAATGGTTAATGCAGGAAGCTCAGCGTTACAACATGGCACCAGATCAGTTCGCCGACCAGTTGGTACAAGCTGGCCAGGTACAAGGCGCTATCGCGGAAGTTCGTCGGGCCAAGGCACTTGCTCACGTACTTGAAAGAGTCCAGGTCGTTGACAAGTCCGGCAACAAGATCGATTTGGAATCAGTCCTTCGCGGCGAAGAGTCGGATCAAGAGTTTGATGACGAATTCGATGCCAGCTCAGATACTGAAAACTTCGAAGCAGACGAATAGTCTGCATCGAAGCGAGTAAATACCGAGAGGCAGACGAATAGTCTGCATCGAAGCGAGTAAATACCGAGAGGCAGACGAATAGACATTTTGCACAAGTGCACAAAGCCCCACCATCTGGTGGGGCTTTGTGCTGTGCATGGTGCTTTGCATTGTGATTTGCCACGCTCCTAGCGAACATTGCGGTGTCGCCCGTGCCAATGTCAGTAGAACCGTTTAGGGTTTAGTTGTTACTAGCAGTATTTGAGGAGTTTTCGTGAGTGGTATCGAGGTCCCGGGGTTAAGCCTTCCGGAAGCACGAACCCCATCCCCAATGGGTCAGCCATTTGGAGATTCGGTTTACCAACGCTTGTTGCAGGATCGCATTATTTTCATGGGCACCCAGGTCGCTGATGAAATGGCAAATGCCATCTGCGCCCAGATCCTTTTACTCGCTGCTGACGATCCTGAAAAAGATATTTTCCTCTACATCAATTCACCTGGTGGATCGATCAGTGCAGGTATGGCAATTTACGACACTATGCAGTTCGTCAAAAATGACGTAGCCACTGTTGCCATGGGACTTGCTGCTTCGATGGGCCAGTTCCTGTTGTGTGCAGGCGCACCTGGCAAGCGTTACTCGTTGCCACATGCTCGCATCATGATGCACCAACCTTCGGGTGGCATCGGTGGAACTGCTGCTGACATCAAAATTCAAGCTGAACAGATGAAGTTCACCAAAGCCAAGATGGCTGAATTAATTGCTGAACACACTGGACAGACCATTGATACTGTCACCGAAGATTCTGATCGTGACCGCTGGTTCACCGCAGAAGAAGCAAAAGAATATGGTTTCGTCGATCACGTTGTGCGCAGTGCGCGCGATGTTGCCGGCGAAGGCGGAACGGCATAAGGAGAAAACTCATGGATTACTCACCGCAATCTCGTTACATTCTCCCGAGCTACATTGAGCGCACACCTCAAGGTGTTCGTGAATATAACCCGTACGCAAAACTTTTCGAAGAGCGCATCATTTTCTTAGGCGTCCAGATCGACGATGCTTCGGCTGACGATGTTATGGCTCAACTTCTCGTGCTTGAATCTTTAGATCCAGAACGCGACATCCAGATGTACATCAATTCACCTGGTGGCTCGTACACAGCAATGACTGCGATCTACGACACCATGCAGTTTGTTAAGTGCAACGTACAAACGGTCTGCCTAGGTCAAGCCGCTTCTGCTGCTTCAGTAATTCTTGCTGCTGGAACTCCAGGTAAGCGTTTTGCGTTACCTCATGCACGAGTTTTGATTCACCAGCCATACACCGAGGGTGGCGGCCAGGGATCTGATATCGAAATTCAGGCAAATGAAATCTTGCGGATGCGCGATGAGATGGAAGGTATCTTCTCAAAGCACACTGGCCGTGGAGTTGAGGAAATTCGCCGCGACATGGACCGTGACAAGATCCTGACAGCCCCAGAAGCCAAGGAATACGGCATCATCGACCAGGTATTAACAACCCGCGTTCCACTGAACAAGTAGGCCTTCTCTGGCGTGTACGCCGCGAGAAATCTGTTATTTCAAGGTACTTTGGTTAGACGCTCGAAGTATCTGTCCACACTTATTCCCCCGGGAGGTGCACGCCATGGCTCGTTTAGAAGGCGGCGACCTGTTGAAGTGTTCGTTCTGTGGCAAAAGCCAGAAGCAGGTCAAGAAATTGATTGCTGGCCCAGCCGTATACATTTGCGACGAATGCATTGACTTATGCAATGAAATCATCGAAGAAGAGCTTGGCGAATCAGTCAACCTGGGCTGGGATGAACTTCCAAAGCCACGTGAAATTTTCGCATTCCTTGACCAGTATGTAATCGGTCAAGAAGTAGCAAAGAAGTCACTTTCGGTAGCGGTCTACAACCACTACAAGCGAGTACAAGCCGGTGCGAACTCAACTTCGCGTGAAGAAGGCGTTGAATTAGCAAAGTCAAACATCTTGCTCTTAGGTCCAACTGGATCGGGTAAGACCTTGTTAGCTCAAACTCTGGCTCGCATGCTCAACGTGCCATTCGCAATCGCTGATGCAACTGCACTGACAGAAGCAGGTTATGTCGGCGAAGATGTTGAAAATATTCTTCTAAAACTTATTCAGGCTGCTGACTACGATGTCAAAAAGGCTGAGACCGGAATCATCTACATCGACGAAATCGACAAGGTTGCTCGTAAGAGTGAAAACCCATCGATCACTCGCGATGTCTCCGGTGAAGGTGTACAGCAAGCACTGCTAAAAATTCTTGAAGGCACAACCGCTTCCGTTCCACCACAAGGTGGCCGTAAGCACCCGCATCAAGAATTCATTCAGATTGATACCAGCAATGTTTTGTTCATCGTAGGTGGCGCATTTGCCGGCCTCGATCAAATCATTCGCCAACGTATCGGCAAGAAGGCACTAGGTTTCACAGCGACAATCGATGAAGAAGAAGTCAACGAACAAGATATCTTCTCGCATGTTATGCCAGAAGATATGTTGAAATTCGGAATGATTCCTGAATTCATTGGTCGCTTGCCAGTTTTCACATCTGTTGCACAACTTGATCGCGAAGCATTGGTTGCAGTACTAACCGAACCTAAGAACGCATTAGTTCGCCAGTACCAAAAACTCTTTGATCTAGATGGCGTTGAACTTGAGTTCACCCAAGACGCATTGGAGGCCGTTGCAGAACAAGCAGTTCTACGTGGCACCGGTGCTCGTGGGTTGCGCGCAATCATGGAAGAAGTTTTGCTTTCGGTTATGTATGACATTCCGAGCCGCGAAGATGTTGCCCGCGTAGTTATTAACAAAGAAGTTGTTGGCAAGCACGTTGCCCCAACTTTGGTACCGCGCGATGCACCATCAGTTAAGCGAATCCCGAAGGAAAAAACTGCTTAAGTTCTAACTTTCGCTAGTTGGCGCGAGTTCGATCTCTAACGAGATTGGGCTCGCGCTTTCTGCATATGTAAAGTCAGACTGAACTCGACCTGCCGCCATTAGGTCACTCGCCACTAGTTTAGCTTTCACCACCACATCTGCTGGTGCACTGATTTTGGCAGTTGCAATGTCGGCCTTCATGGAAACTTTTGCTTCACTCTTGACTTTGCGAAGTTGGGACAGGATCTCAGCCGACACAGCCAGTAGGGAAGCGTCACCCTTGTAGGCGCGCAGGGATTCCGATTTTGGCCAAGCTGACTTATGTATCGAATCATCATGTGTCCAAGACCAAACTTCTTCAGTCACGAATGGCAAGAACGGTGCGAATAACTTAAGCAAAGTATCAAGGGTGATGGTCAGCGCGGCGCGAGCTGAGGCAGCACCTTGGTCGCCCGCAAGTCCGTAAGCGCGATCTTTAACAAGTTCTAGGTGGTCATCACAGAACGCCCAGAAGAAAACTTCCGCAGCTTCCATAGCCTTGGTGTAGTTAAAGGCTTCGAATGCTTTCGTTGCTTCGTCCACCACATCTGCCAGTGCGGCTAGCAACGCCTTGTCGATTGGCTCGGTGACTGACTCTGGGTCAGCGCTACCTTGCAGAAGTACAAACTTGCTGGCATTGAGAATCTTGGTGGCTAACCGGCGACCGATCTTCATTTGGCCAACATCGAATGCGGTATCGGTACCTGGGCGACCGCTTGCTGCCCAGTAGCGAACGCCATCACTGCCGTGTTCATCCAATAGGTCAAGCGGTGTAACAACATTGCCCTTGGACTTAGACATCTTTTTGCGATCCGGATCCAGAATCCAGCCCGAAATTAGGGCGTGCTTCCAAGGCAAAACTTTTTCTTCTAAGTGAGCGCGAACAACAGTGCTGAAAAGCCAAGTTCTAATAATTTCGTGCGCTTGTGGGCGGACATCAAATGGCCAAACTCGACTCCACAAGTCATCATCAAAGCCCCAACCGCCAGCGATCTGGGGAGTTAGCGAAGAGGTGGCCCAAGTGTCCATGACATCCGGATCTCCCATAAAGCCGCCAGCAACTCCGCGCTGTGATTCGGTATATCCCGCTGGCACATCTGTTGATGGATCGATTGGCAAGGACGCAACGTCGGGAACCAAAATCTTGTCCCATTCTGGATTTCCATCAGCATCAAGGCCGTACCAAACTGGAACTGGCACACCAAAGAAACGTTGGCGCGAAATTAACCAGTCACCGTTTAAGCCTTCAACCCAATTTTCGTAACGTACCTTCATGTGATCTGGGTGCCAGTTCATGTTGCGACCACGTTCTACTAATTCAGCACGCAAATCGGTATCTCGTCCACCATTTCGGATATACCACTGGCGGGTGGTCACAATCTCAAGTGGCTTATCGCCCTTTTCAAAAAACTTAACTTGATGAACAATCGGACGAACTTCACCATGTAAGTCGCCGGACTCTTTAAGCAGTTCGGCAATCTTTTCTTTTGCCGAGTGTGCAGTTAATCCAGCTAACGCGGCATACGCATGTTGTCCTAGCTCGGAAGCAATCCAATCTGGAACTTCAGTAATGATCCGGCCATCCCAACCAATGATTGGGCGAGTAGGTAATTGCAATTCGCGCCACCAAGTTACGTCAGTGGTATCACCGAAGGTACAGATCATGGCAATGCCAGAACCCTTTTCTGGATCGGCAAGGGTGTGCGCGACAACTGGAACTTCAACTCCGAAAATCGGTGAGGTAACGGTAGTACCAAAAAGTGGCTTGTAGCGTTCATCATCAGGATGAGCAACCAGTGCAACACAGGCTGGTAATAATTCTGGGCGCGTGGTTTCAATAAAAAGTGGCGAGCCATCAGGCTTATGGAACGAAATTCGATGATATGACCCCGGGCGTTCGCGATCTTCAAGTTCAGCTTGTGCTACTGCAGTGCGGAATGTGACATCCCAAAGCGTGGGCGCCTCGCTTTGGTAGGCCTCGCCACGCGACAGGTTATTTAAAAACATCCGCTGGGATACAGAACGAGCTCGTGAGTCAATCGTTTGGTAAGTAAGTTTCCAGTCAACGCTGGTTCCAAGGCGTCGCCAAAGTTCTTCGAAAACTTTTTCATCTTCGATCGTTAGTTGTTCACAGAGTTCAACGAAATTTCGTCGTGAAATTGGCAGCTGATCTTTGCCTGGTTCAGCAGGTGGTGCAAAGTTTGGGTCATACGGCAATGACGGATCACAACGCACACCAAAGTAATTCTGGACGCGTCGTTCAGTTGGCAGCCCATTGTCATCCCAGCCCATTGGATAGAAAACAGATTTCCCATTCATGCGCTGGTAGCGGGCTACGCAGTCGATATGCGTATAAGAAAATACGTGACCGACGTGCAGGGAGCCGCTAACGGTTGGGGGAGGCGTATCGATACTAAAAACATTTTCCCGAGTTGCGGTGCGGTCAAATGAATAGGTGCCTGATTCTTCCCAGGTTTGCGCCCACTTGGACTCCAGTCCATCAAGGGTCGGCTTTTCCGGCATTCGTTGCGCGCTCATGATGACTAATCCTAGACAATGTAAGACACCTACAATGAATGCATGACTTCGCCAGACCTCCAAGAACTTGCCCGCGTAGAAGAGGTTTTGGAAACCCGTTGGCCGGAAACCAAGATTGAGCCAAGTCTGGACCGAATTAGCCATTTAATGACCCTGTTAGGCGATCCTCAGTTCGCTTACCCAGTCATTCACATAACTGGCACAAACGGTAAAACTTCCACTGCCCGCATGATCGAATCCTTGCTGCGTGAGCTTGGTTTGCGCACTGGCTTAGTTACCAGCCCACACCTGCACCACGTTATCGAGCGAATTCGAATCGGCGGGGAGTCGATTTCGGCACAGCGCTTCGTTGAAACGTATGACGAGATAGAACCGTACATCGCGATAGTCGACGCGGAGAGTATGGCCAATGGCGGACCTGCCATGTCTTACTTTGAAGTTCTAACTGGAATGGCATTTGCTGCGTTCGCGGATGCTCCAGTCGATGTTGCAGTGATAGAAGTTGGTATGGGCGGCGCCTGGGATGCCACAAATGTAGTTTCGCCAGTTGTTAGCGTCGTCACCCCAATCGGCTTGGATCACTCCGAATATCTAGGTGACACGATTGAAGAAATTGCCACGGAGAAATCTGGAATCATAAAACACGAAGGTGTGGCAGTGCTCGCATTTCAATCACCGGTAGCTGCAGAAATTTTGCTACAGCGTTGCGTTGAAGTTGATGCGTCAGTTGCTCGTCAAGGCGTTGAGTTTTCCGTTCGCGATCGCGCATTAGCGATTGGTGGTCAGGTATTGACACTGGATGGCTTAAACGGAACTTACGAAGAAGTGCTATTGCCCTTGTTTGGTGAGCACCAAGCAGCCAATGCGTCAGTCGCGCTCGCCGCAGTTGAAGCATTCTTCGGGGGCACACTTGCCCTCGATAGCGAACTTGTGCGAAGTGGCTTTGCCCAAGTGACTTCACCCGGTCGCCTTGAAGTTGTCCGCCGCAGTCCAACAGTCATTGTTGATGCTGCGCACAACCCACACGGTGCTGTAGTACTCGCATCAGCACTCGAGGAATCATTTACATTCGATCAAATCATTGGCGTTATTTCTGTCATGGGAGACAAAGATGTAATTGGAGTTTTACAAGCACTTGAACCTGTGATGAATGAAGTAGTAGTTACCTGGAACGGCGCAGCGCGTGCGATGAGTGTTGAAAAGATTTCGGAACTCGCCCAGCAAGTTTTTGGTGAAGATCGCGTGACTATGGCTGCAGACTTACCAACTGCAATCGATAACGCAATTGCACTTGCTGACGAAGCCGGGATAACTGGAGTTGGTGTCGTTGTAACTGGTTCGGTTGTAACCGCTGCTGTCGGAAGAGCAATCATGGGACGGGCAAACGCAAAATGAAAGTAATGGGTAGTGCAATTCTGGTTTTCGAGGCAATCGTGCTGGGACTATCAATGCCGATTTCTATCGTGATTTATGGCGTTCCAAAAAGCCAGACGTTGCTGGTTACGTTCGGGCTAATGCTGCTTTGCATTTTGGCCGTTGGCGGGGTTCGCCGTGATCGCCGTACTGCCATAAGCGTCGGCTTCTTAGTCCAGGCAATAATCATCATCGCTGGCCTAGCCATAGTGCCATTGCTGTTCCCAGGCATTTTGTTCGCATTGATTTGGGCATTAGCTATTGTGCTGAGCAAGAAAGTCGACGAGGCAAAGGCAGCCCGCGAAACCCTTTAAGATTAAGAGCATGTCTGAACGTACCCTTGTACTTGTAAAGCCAGATGGCGTCGAGCGTGGCCTGATTGGTGAAGTTATTTCGCGCATTGAACGAAAAGGCTTCAAAATCATCGCGCTAGAAATGCGCACTCTGGATCGATCCATTGCTGAAACGCACTACGGCGAGCACTCTGATAAGCCGTTCTTCAAGGATCTAGTTGACTTCATTTCAGGTGGCCCACTTGTGGCTGCGGTAATCGAAGGCAATGAAGCAATTGCTGCCTGGCGCACCATGATGGGCGCGACTAACCCAGCGAACGCTGCAATGGGCACAATCCGTGGTGACCTAGCCACGGAAACGCAATTAAATGTTTCACACGGTTCGGATTCACTTGAATCAGCTGCGCGCGAGATCGCGTTGTTCTTTCCAAATCTGTAAAGGTTAACTATGACCGTCCAGTCTGTATTTCCGGCACTGGAACAGTTATTGCCTCGGGTGCAAAAACCTGTTCAATACGTTGGTGGCGAACTTAACGCCGTCATTAAGCAATGGGATGACACTGTTGTCCGCTGGTGCTTGATGTACCCCGATGCCTATGAAGTTGGCATTCCGAATCAAGGTGTCCAAATTCTTTATGAAGTGCTAAATGAGCGCGCCGACACATTGTGTGAACGTACCTATGCAGTTTGGCCAGATTTAGAAAAATTGATGCGCGAAAATGGCGTACCCCAGTTCACAGTTGACGCACACCGACCAGTTGGTGCCTTTGACGCTCTTGGAGTTTCATTTTCAACTGAACTTGGCTACACAAATATGCTTACTGCAATTGATCTAGCTGGAGTGCCATTGCACGCAGTAGACCGGGACGAAACTCATCCACTTGTGATTGCCGGTGGTCATGCTGCATTTAATCCAGAAGCAATTGCAACGTTTATCGACGGTGCAGTTCTTGGCGACGGTGAACAAGCCGTTCTTGCGATCACTGACATCATCGCCGCCTTTAAGAGTGAAGGTAGCCCTGGTGGCCGCGAAGAATTATTACTTCGGCTTTCAAAGTCAGGCGTACTTTATGTACCAGCTTTCTATGACGTCGAGTACTTGGAAGATGGTCGCATCCGCCGAGTAGCGCCAAATCGCCCAGGTGTGCCATGGCGCGTTGCAAAGCACACGGTCATGGATCTTGACGAATGGCCATATCCAAAAGCACCACTCGTTCCGATCGCCGAAAGTGTTCACGAGCGGATGAGCGTTGAAATCTTCCGCGGCTGCACCCGCGGTTGTCGGTTCTGCCAAGCTGGCATGATTACCCGGCCGGTGCGCGAACGTTCAATGACGACCATTGCAGCCATGGTTGCAAACGGCTTGGAAAAGACGGGCTATGAGGAAATCGGCCTACTGTCACTATCAAGTGCGGATCACAGTGAAATAGCTGAGATTGCCAAGGGATTAGCGGATCGTTACGAAAACACACAGACTTCACTTTCACTCCCAAGCACTCGCGTCGATGCATTCAACATCGACCTGGCAAATGAACTTTCCCGTAATGGCCGCCGTAGCGGTCTTACATTCGCACCTGAAGGTGGCAGCGAACGGATCCGACGCGTAATTAACAAAATGGTTTCTGAAGAAGATCTAATTCGCACCGTAACAGCTGCTTACGCATCCGGTTGGCGCCAAGTGAAGTTGTACTTCATGTGTGGCCTACCAACTGAAACTGATGAAGATGTACTTCAAATCGCTCGGTTAGCCCACGAAGTCATCAAGGCTGGCCGCGAAGCTTCGGGTCGAAACGACATTCGTTGCACGGTTTCAATCGGTGGCTTCGTGCCTAAGCCACACACCCCATTCCAATGGGCAGCGCAATTGGATCACGAGACTACGGATTCTCGACTTTACAAACTTCGTGATGCAATTCGCCAAGACAAAGCATTCGGAAAGTCAATCGGCGTTCGTTACCACGACGGTAAGCCAGGTGTAGTTGAAGGTTTGTTATCGCGTGGCGATCGCCGAGTTGGAAAAGTAATTGAACAGGTTTGGCGTGATGGTCAGCGTTTCGATGGCTGGAGCGAACATTTTTCATATGACCGATGGATGGCTGCTGCAGAAACGGCTTTTGCCGACGAAATAGTTGACGTCAATTGGTACACCATTCGCGAGCGCGAACTCTCCGAAGTCTTACCTTGGGATCATTTAGATTCCGGACTGGACAAAGAGTGGCTTTGGGATGACTGGCAAGATTCACTTTCGGAAGTTGAAGTTGATGACTGCCGATGGACACCTTGCTTTGATTGTGGCGTATGTGACCACATGGGAACTGAAATTCAAGTTGGTCCAACAAATGCCGTGATGTTGCCGATGCCTGCCATCCCATCGCGAGTCGTGGTTAACAGTGGCGCGTGATCGTGATCCTGGTCGCGAGATAATTCCTGCGGTTCAGAAATTACGAATTCAACATGCTAAGCGCGATCGTCTGCGATTTACTTCGCACCGTGACTTTCAACGAGCATTTGAGCGAGCCCTAAAGCGCGCAAATGTGCCCATGGCATACAGCGCTGGATTTTCGCCGCATCCAAAGATTTCCTACGCCAACGCAGCGCCAACTGGTGTCGCAAGTGAAGCTGAGTACGTGGAAATCGGTGTCGTCCAACAAGTAGATCCGGACAAACTGTGCGAAGTTTTGAATGAAGTCTTGCCACCGGGACTAGACATCATTTGTGTCGTGGAAGCTCGCACGCCGGATTTCGTGGCTCGGTTAGAAGCCAGTCATTGGAAAATTGAGTTGCCAGGAGTTTCGCTAGAAACCCTAAATTCTGCAGTTTCTGGGTTCTTGGCACTGCCCGAAGTCCTAGTTGAGCGCATGACCAAATCCGGAAATCGGGTATTTGACGCTAGAACCGCGGTAATTCGCGCTGAAGTGGAGCAGGGCTCAGACTGTGCCATACTTCAAGTAGTCGTTCAGCATGGCGTGCCAACTGTTCGACCAGACGATGTTTTGGCAGCTCTACAAAAAGTTGCAGACTTCGCGATTGAGATCCCACCTCGGGTTACTCGACTGTCGCAGGGTCCGTTGCTTGCAGATGGCTGGTCCGTAGGTGATCCTTTCACCTTGGATCGCGAAGCCACACAAGCTTGAGCCCGACATCGTCACTACATAGGCTTATGCGCCCTAGGGCGTGAGTGAACGCAAGACCAATGCTGCGGCATTGCTTGCGCGATAGGAGACGACTTTCATGTCGGAGAACGATGTAACACCAGAATCGAAACCACGCCGTCGTGCTGCAGGTCGTCCTGCTGGCCCGCCAGTGGATGCCCCAACAGAAAAAGCTGACAAGGCAGAGAAGCCCGCAGCCAAAAAAACCACGGCTAAGAAGGCACCGGTAGCGGTACCGGTATTCCAGGCTGCACCACTGGAATCAATGCCTAACAAGAAAAAGCCAGCCGCTAAGAAATCAGCAGCAAGCGACAAGCCAGCCGCCAAGAAAGCAGCTGCAAAGAAGTCAGCTGCCGCAGAGGAAGCCACAACTTCAGATTCAGATTCAGTTGAATCCGGCGAAGAGCGCACTGGCGGTAATAACCGAAACCGTAACCGAAATCGTCGCGGTGGCAAGAATAAGAATCGGGCAAAGAATTCAGAAACCGGCGAAGCTACCGAATCTGATGACACTTCAACTGAGGATTCAGACGACGAGTCCACAGAAAGTGCTGAAGCAAGTGCCGCTCGCAAACGTAGTCGCAAGCGCAACCGCGATACCGCTGACGGTGAATCAGGTTCAACGCGCCTAGACGCCAAACGAAACCGTCGCCGTGATGGCCGGGATGCTGGGCGTCGCCGCACCCCAATTTTGTCCGAGTCGGAATTTCTAGCACGCCGCGAAAACGTTGAACGCGTGATGGTGGTTCGACAGCAAGGTATTCGAACCCAGATTGCAGTTCTTGAAGATGGCGTAGTTGTTGAGCATTACATCAACCAGTCAAGTAGTGGTTCGTTAGTTGGCAACGTTTACTTAGGTCGAGTCCAGAACGTACTTCCAGGTATGGAAGCTGCCTTCGTTGACATCGGTAAGGGTCGCAATGCTGTTCTGTACGCAGGTGAAGTTAATTGGGATGCTGCTGGCCTAGATGGCCAACCAAAGAAAATTGAAACCGCACTTAAATCAGGTGACCCTATTTTGGTTCAGGTAACTAAAGATCCAGTAGGACAAAAGGGTGCCCGACTAACGAGCCAAATCTCGTTACCAGGTCGCTTCTTGGTTTATGTTCCAAATAATCCAATGACTGGCATTTCACGCAAACTTCCAGATCGGGAACGTTCCCGCCTCAAGACAATTTTGAAGGCGGTAGTTCCAGAAGACGGTGGCGTAATTGTTCGCACCGCTGCTGAAGGGGCTAGTGAAGAAGAGTTAGGCCGCGACGTAGCCCGATTGGCAGCTCAGTGGACTGACATCGAAGCCAAGTCAAAGACAGCTTCACCGCCAACCATGCTTTACGGCGAACCAGATATTTCCATCAAGGTAGTTCGTGACATCTTCAACGAGGATGTAAAGAAGCTTGTGGTCTCTGGTGCTGAGGCTTGGGAAACAGTTGAACAATATGTTTCTTACGTTGCTCCTGATTTAGCAGATCGCTTAGAGAAGTATGTTGGCACTGGTGATGTATTTACTGAGTACCGCGTGGATGAACAAATTGCTAAGGCACTTGATCGCAAGGTTTACTTGCCATCCGGTGGCTCACTAGTAATCGACCGCACCGAAGCTATGACAGTTGTGGACGTTAACACTGGAAAGTTCATCGGCCAGGGCGGCAACTTGGAACAGACGGTTACCAAGAACAACTTGGAAGCGGCTGAAGAAATCGTTCGCCAGCTCCGTCTTCGTGACATCGGTGGAATTATCGTTATCGACTTCATCGACATGGTGCTGGAAAGCAACCGCGACCAGGTTATTCGCCGCTTAATTGAATGCCTGGGTCGGGATCGAACCAAGCATCAAGTCGCTGAAGTGACCTCACTTGGACTCGTCCAAATGACCCGAAAGCGCATTGGCGCTGGACTTTTGGAAGTATTTAGCGATAGCTGTGACCACTGCCAAGGCCGTGGCGCAGTTATCAACATGGATGGCCATGACGCCCCAAAACCGCCTAAAAATAAGGGCAAAAAGGGAAATCATGACCACTCAAGCGATGAATCAACAGATTCTGAGCCAGAATCCGCCGACTCGGTTTGACCCTAAGGCCCTCTAGTCCGTAACCTTATGAGGCTTAAGACTTAGGGTTTTCACCCGAAACAAGCATTAGTTCAAGGAGATACCTCGTGTACGCGATCGTTCGTGCTGGTGGCCGCCAGGAGAAAGTTGCCGTTGGCGACCTAATTAGCGTTGACCGCGTTCAAGCCAAGCGTGGCGAAACAGTTGTACTTCCAACCGTTTTGATCGTTGATGGCGACAAGGTCAACTCAGACGCTGCAGGCGTGACCGTTACTGCTGAAGTAATTGATCACAACCGTGGACCAAAAATCGAGATTCTTCGTTACAAGAACAAAACCGGTTACCGTCGCCGTCAGGGTCACCGCGCTGACCTAACAGACGTACAGATCATTTCAATTGGTAGCGAGAAGATCGCTGCTGCTGACAAAGCAACTGCAAAGGCAAAGCCAGTTGTTGCTAAGAAAGCTGCACCTGTTGCCAAGAAGGCAGAAGCCGCTCCAGTAGCAAAGGCACCTGCAGCTGAAGTTGCTGAAAAGCCAGCTGCTAAGAAAGCTGCACCAGCCGCTAAGAAAGCTGCCGCACCTGCAAAGAAAGCTGCTCCAGCAAAGAAGGCTCCAGTCGCTAAGAAAGCTGCCGCACCTGC
This sequence comes from Actinomycetota bacterium, assembly GCA_947452765.1. Taxonomy (GTDB): domain Bacteria; phylum Actinomycetota; class Actinomycetes; order S36-B12; family UBA5976; genus UBA5976. Next base: position 259,281 of record CANGDR010000001.1, read on the forward strand.
AAAGAAAGCACCGGCTGCTAAAAAGGCTGCACCTAAGAAGACAGAGAAGTAGGTATAAACCATGGCTCATAAAAAGGGTGCTTCCAGTACCAGAAACGGTCGCGATTCAAATGCCCAGCGTTTGGGCGTAAAGCGTTTCGGCGGTCAACTAGTTAACGCAGGCGAAATCATCGTTCGCCAGCGTGGCACACACTTCCACCCAGGCGACAATGTCGGCCGTGGTGGCGATGACACACTATTCGCACTTGCTCCAGGCGCCGTTCAGTTCGGTTCCCGTCGCGGTCGTCGTGTTATCAACATTGTCCCGGCTGAATAATTCCGCAAGAAACTTTTAGTAAGGCGGGTCCTTTTGGGCCCGCTTTTCTTTTGGAAAGGAGAGAAACATGACATCGTTCGTCGATCAAGTAACTCTCCACGTCCAAGGCGGCAATGGCGGCCACGGTTGTGCGTCAGTTCATCGTGAAAAATTCAAACCTCTCGGTGGCCCTGACGGCGGCAATGGCGGTAAAGGTGGCGATGTAATTCTGTTCGTCGATCCATCAGTTACAACATTGCTGGATTATCACCGCAGCCCGCATCGCAGCGCTAGCAACGGCAAGCCTGGCCAAGGCGATCACCGCAACGGTGCATTCGGCGATGATTTAGTACTTTCAGTTCCAGAAGGAACTGTCGTATCACTGTCTGATGGCACGGTTCTTACTGACCTAATCGGCGCCGGCACTCAGTATGTAATCGCTCGTGGCGGCGCCGGGGGCCTTGGCAATGCTGCGCTGGCATCGACTAAGCGCAAAGCACCAGGCTTTGCACTACTTGGTGAAAAAGGCATAACTCGCGACGTAATCCTGGAACTGAAGACGGTTGCCGATGTTGGGTTAGTTGGTTACCCAAGCGCTGGTAAGTCTTCGCTAATTGCTGCGATGTCAGCTGCTCGTCCGAAAATTGCGGACTACCCATTTACAACTTTGGAACCAAACCTTGGCGTGGTTCGCTCCGGTGAAATGGTTTTCACAATGGCGGATGTGCCAGGCTTAATTCCGGGCGCCAGCGAAGGTAAGGGACTAGGTCTGGAATTCCTACGCCACATCGAACGCTGCGCTGCGCTGGTGCATGTACTAGATTGCGCAACGCTTGAGCCTAATCGTGACCCGTTAACTGATTTAGAGGTAATTGAAAATGAGCTAACCCAATACGGGGGACTTGAAGATCGACCTCGCGTTGTAGTGCTGAACAAAATTGATATTCCGGAAGGTCGCGAGTTAGCTGAATTTGTAAAACCCGATCTCGAAGAAAAGGGTTATCGAGTTTTCTTGGTATCGGCAGTTAGCCATGAAGGTCTGCGAGAACTTGGCTTTGCCTTGGCTGAGATAGTCAAAGAGTCACGTGCTGAAGTTATCCTGGCAGCCGAAAATCGTCCACGGGTAATCGTTAAACCTAAGTCAGTCGATGACACTGGGTTTACCGTAAAGGTTGAAAAGTCAGGCGCGGATAGTGTGCGCTACCGAGTACTTGGTGAACGCCCAGAGCGTTGGATCCATCAAACTGACTTTGCCAATGACGAAGCCGTTGGTTACCTAGCAGATCGCTTAGCTCGCGCTGGTATTGAAATTGAACTTTCGAAAGCTGGCGCAGTAGCTGGTGATGAAGTTGTCGTAGGTGACGGCCCAAGTGCGGTTGTATTCGATTGGGCACCGACGATTGGGGATCTGCATCAAGGTCCACGCGGTACAGATACTCGACTGTACGACAAACGTCGCCTCTCAGCTGACGAGCGCTTAGCACTCCACCGAATTCGTCAATTCGGTACTGGTGAACCTGCAGAGGCGCCAATTGAGCCACTAATTTTCGAAGATTTTGAAGACGACGAACTCGAAGATTGATTTCTAGCTAAGAAGGCAAACGCCATTCGGGAGTTTTTTGATTCCCACCCATTGCTAGGTCCGCAGTCATTTTTCCAATTGTTGGAACAAATTTGAATCCATGGCCTGAACAAGGGGAGCACACCGTGATTGGACCCTTGCGATCGATGATGAAATGTTCATCAGGAGTGTTCGTGAATAAGCAAGTAGTTGCAACTGCAGAATCAACATCTAATCCAGGAAACCATTCGCGAACATAATCCTTCATACCTTCTAGGTATGGCTCACTAATGCTGAAGTCGCGATTATCAGGGTCGATTGCTTCGCGGTCACTCCAAGTTCCAATCTTGAAACCTTCACCTGGTGTGTAAAGTCCGTATGCGCTGGCTTCCAACGGTGAGCCACCGCGACCGTTTGCACCGTGGTGTAAGAAGCTCGGCCAATATGTTTCATCAGCCAAGTTCGCACTCGGTTGGAAATGTGCAGGTTGTCCAGCATCAACGACAAGTTTGGGCAGTTTCACTAAGTGACCCACAAGTTTGTTAACCCATGCTCCAGCCGCAACTACAACGGATGGAGTACGGAAAGTTTCATTGGCAGTTTCGACAATTGCGTAGTCGCCATCCAGATCAACGGAAATGACTTTAGTTTCGAGTTTGACGTCAGCACCAAGAATTCTGGTTTGGTCTATCAGCGTGCTAACTGTCTTGTCGGAAAAGCACCGACCACCTTCTGGGCTGTACAGTACGTGGGAATCAAAATTCATACCTGGCCAGCGGGCTTGCGCTTCATCTGGTGAAAATCGTTCATAGGACCTGTTGTGTCTATCTAGGCTTCGCGCGATGTCATCTATAGCTTCCTGGTAACCATGATCTAGTTGACCATTTTGTTCAAGCAGGTGTGATCCGGTTGCTTCTTCCATTTCGCGCCAGTCAGGCAACGCCAAAGTAGCTAGGTCCGTATAAAGCGAACTGCGATAAGACAAGCGGAAAATTCTGGTGCCACCGTGTGAACTGCCATTTTTATGCGCGGCACCAAACTGCTCGATAAGCGCAACTGAGCGGCCGCGTCTAGTCAATTCCCAGGCAGTTGCTGCTCCCATTGCACCAGCACCAATCACTACGTGGTCGACTTGTTGCATGCTCTAGCCCCTTTTTCTATGCGATTGGATCAACCCTATTCCCAAGTATTCTTAGAGGTATGAAGGTTGGGATCTTGGGTGGGACATTCGATCCCATACACATCGGACACCTAATTGCTGCCTCAGAAGTTCATAGTGAACTCAAGCTGGACACCGTGGTTTTCTTGCCTGCTGGGCAACCATGGCAAAAGCAGGATCGTGAAATTAGCGCTGCTGCTGATCGGTTAGCGATGGTAGCTGCGGCCGTGCATGACGATGATCGATTTACAGTCAGCGACATGGAAGTAGTGCGCAGTGGCCCAACTTACGCCATAGATTCAGTGAAGCAGTGGCTGCTAGAGAACCCAACCGATCAAATTTATTGGGTTGTCGGATCTGATGCCTTAGTTGGAATTACAACTTGGCATAAATGGGAAGAATTCACTTCCTTAGTAACTGTTGTTTCAGTAAATCGAAGCGGCCACACGGAACAGGTCCCGTTCGATCACATTTCTATCGCAATGCCGGAAGTTAGAATCTCAGCAACCGATCTGAGAGAGCGTTTTGCTACTGGCACAGACACCCGCTACTTGACTCCAGAAGCAGTTCGCCAAGTAGTACTGGAACTAGGATTGTACAAATCGTGAATCGAGTTCCAACTTTCCTCAAATGGCTCACGAGCGCTCTTTTGGGAATTAGCTTGTTGACGGGAGTATTGCTAATAAAGGGCCAAGGTCAGCCCAACCCGCTTCCGTCGCAAATAACCGCATCACCGTCACCAAGTAAAACCGCAGAGCCCAAGCCTGCCGAACTTAATTACTTATTCATTGCGCTAATTTCCGGCGATCAAAAAATTGTTTCAGCAATGATTTTACAAAAGTCAAGTGACAACAAAACTTTAAAGCTAATTAATATTGACCCAGAAACCCCAATCGTCATCAAAGGTAAGTTTGTTAAATTAAGCGATGCTGGTTTGGGTGGATCTTTTGACGGAGTGGATAAGGCGCTATCGTCCTCGTTGTTTACGCCAATTGAAGGCTCCGTATATTTGCAGCGGTTAGCTCTAGCTGGTCTTGCTGACGCAGTCGGCGGAGTTACCGTCCAAGCAAATTCCAATTATCTGGTTAGCGAGCCAAATAGGCCGCCCCTTTTTGTGCCGCAGGGTTCAGTCTTAATCGCTGGAGAGCAAGCAGCTGGCTTTGCGATGGTGAAGGTGCCAAACGAAGCCACCGCCGATTTTATGGCGAGAACCGATCAAGTTATTCGAGCGGTATTTGAAGGCATGCCAGTTGATAAGCAGCGAGTAGAAGAAACACTTTCAGCGCTAGGTTCGTTGGCTAGATCCAACATTGCTACATCGAGTATTGCTCAAATGCTTGTTGTGCTTAAGGAAAACAACCTTTGGCCAAATGCGATTGTAACGAGCAAATTAATTAAATAGGTATCCTTGATTAACCGATTAGAAAGCGTGAAACTGAGTGACTGCATCTGAACATGCATTAAAGATTGCAAAGATTGCAGCGCAAGCAGCCTTCGAAAAGAAGGCCGAAGACATCGTGCTATTAGATGTCAGCGAACACCTGGTAATCACTGACATATTCCTAATTGCTACGGCTTCCAATGACCGTCAAGTTTCAGCCATATCTGATGCAATCGAAGAAGCGCTGGACAAGATTGATGTAGATCCAATCCGCAGAGAAGGTCAGCGTGAAGGTACTTGGGTGCTCTTGGACTACTTCGACATAGTTGTGCATATTCAGCAAACCGAAGAGCGAAGTCTTTATGACTTAGAGCGACTTTGGAGTGACTGTCCCGTTATTCAATTGGAACTTGTATGAGTTCTCGAATGAACAGTCGGCGCATCGTGCTGTGGCGCCATGGGCAGACTGAATGGAATGCCGAAAGTCGACATCAAGGGCAAACTGACATTCCATTGAACGAAGTTGGTCGCGAACAGGCTCGTCATGCAGCCCAGACTTTACTCGCGATGAAACCTACTCATGTGATTGCAAGTGATCTGCAGCGTGCGTATGAGACTGGTAAAACCTTGGCAGACCTGGCAGGCATCAACCTTGCTGTTGATCCCGATTTACGAGAAACTTTCGCGGGCACCTGGCAAGGATTAACTCGCAGCGAAATCATTGCAACCGACCCAGAAGATTACGCAGCTTGGGGTGGAGATTCAGATATTCGCCCTGGTGGCGGTGAAACCCGGTGGGAAGTATCCGAACGCGTCATCCGAGCCATCGAAAAAGGTTTAGCTAATGTGCCACCTGGTGGGACGCTTGTTGTGGCGTCTCATGGTGGTGCGCTGCGTTCAGCTTTGGGCCGACTCCTTGGGTTAGCTCCGACGCAATGGACCATCCTTGGTGTGCTGGCGAATGCACAGTGGTCGGTGCTGAGTGAGCTCGATGAAAATATGCCAAAACTCCCAGAACTTAAATGGCGACTTCAGGAATACAACGCAGGTTCGATCCCTGAACCGGCAATTGGTGACGATAAATAGAGCCGAATCCGTGGGCTCACTTAACAAAACAAAAGACACCCGAAGGTGTCTCATGTTTTGTTGGTGGAGCTGAGGGGAACCGTCGCTACGCTCCTCCCGAATCCGTGGGCTCACTTAACAAAACAAAAGACACCCGAAGGTGTCTCATGTTTTGTTGGTGGAGCTGAGGGGATTCGAACCCCTGACCCCTTGCATGCCATGCAAGTGCGCTACCAGCTGCGCCACAGCCCCGAACCTCGTCTATGTTATCGGAGTTTTATAGACCGAGGTAATTCGCGTTTCAGTCGGTCGAAAACGTTCTACGCAAAAGGCCCTCCGCTACGTCCCCAGGTTGTTTTCGGTTTTCCAAGATCTAAAGATCGGAAAACCGTGGTCGACCGACTCTGGCTCCAGAGCTTTTGCTTTAGAAGTTTTCTACCAACTGATTACAAGTTCGTAATTCTGGTTACCAAATGTCGCCGAGGGTGTATCCAGTCTGGAATGGATCAGTTGGATCTATTTCCCAAGTGGCGGTTCCAGTTACCCAAGCACTGCCACGAATCGTCGGAATCACAGCGTCGTACTGACCGATTTTTGTTGGATCACTAACGTGTCCGAAGAACTTGGTACCAAGAAAACTCATGTGGGAAAATTCTTCACCAAGCTCTAGCTCGCCACGGGTGTAAAGGCCAGACATGCGACCTGATGTGCCAGTGCCGCAAGGGGAGCGGTCCAGCATGCCTTTCCAAGTTTCTGGATCGGCACTTAAGTCATCGCCCGTTAGCACTGCTGAATTCCTTGCTTGCTTACCCGGCTCGCGTTCCCCGTTGTGCAGGATCACGATGCCAACTTTGTTGATACTCGGGTTATCCGGATGTTCAAACTCGAGCTGCTGGTTAACTGCGTATTTAATGGCAGCACCGGCGCGGGTTATAGCTTTTGCATTCTCAGGTTTAATTTCCAGCCCTACGTTTGCAATGTTGGTTTGGGCGAAGAATTGGCCGCCGAAAACTAAGTCAACTGGAATTGGGCCGTATTCGGGAACGTCCACAATCTTGTCGATGTAAACCGTGAAGGCAGGCACATTTCGGATCGATACGTCCAGAACTTTTCCATCCTTACAACGAGCAAGCACTGAAATAGTTCCAACAGCGGTGTCAATGGTGACAGTCGTTTCAGGTTCAATCATCTTTACGATGCCTTTTTCTAGCGTGGCTGTCACAGCACACATAGTGTTACTGCCAGACATCGCAGTAAAGCCACCTTGCTCCAGCACAATAATGCCGAAGTCCGAGCCTGGATTTACTGGAGGCAGGATGAAAACACCACACAGAGCCGGATAACCGCGCGGTTCGTGCAGGAGGGCATGTCGGAACCAGTCCAAGTTTGCTTCACAGTAATCAAATCGCTCTTTCATTGTCGCGCCTTTAACTAAGTGCGACATGTTGGTAATTACTCGGCCGCCTTCGCCTTCGGCGTGGGCATCGATCGTTTCAATAATCAGTTTCTCAGCCATAGTTAAACCGTCTTTACGCCAGCAGCATTAAGCAGCTTGGTGAAGTGAGCTTTTTGTTCGCTTGATAGCGGCAAGCCAGGTGCTCGCACTGGACCAACAGGTGCGCCAATTAGTTCGCAGCCCGCCTTAATTCCAGCGTAGTAATTAACCGATTCTAGGAAGTCGCAAATTGGCCAGATCTTTTTCCAAAGTTCGCGCCCCGCGGCCAAATCATTCTTAACGGCAAGTGCGTCATAGAGAGCCACTGCTAGTTCAGGGATAACAGTGGCTGTTCCCCAAACGGAAGCTTCGGCGCCACTTGCCAAGCCAAAGAAAGTTAGAGTGTCCCAGCCATTAAAGGCCTTGATCTTGTCGGCGCGATTAACAAGTAAGTCGGCCATCGTTACCGCATCACCCGAAGTGTCCTTCAAGTAATTAACGCCTGGAATCTCACCCAAAGTGGCAATCTGTTCGGCATTTAGCGTCACACCGGTTGAACTTGGAATGTTGTAATACATGATCGGAATCGAAATTGATTCAGCAACCGAGCGCATAAAGACCTGCAACTCAGCAAAGTTAGGTGCAGCGTAAAACGGTGGCAACAACATGACTCCGGTGGAGCCAGCCTTTTCTGCATGTTGGGCAAGCGAAATGGCTTCTTTAGTTGATGTAGAACCAACGCCGGCAAATACATGGCAACGTCCAGCAGCAGCCTCATTAACAACTTCGAATACTCGACGGTATTCAGCCGGGGTCAAAGTCATGAATTCACCGGTAGTTCCAGTTGGGACCACACCATGAATTCCAGCCCCAACTAGGCGATCAATCTGGGCATGCATTGCAGGTTCATCCAGCGCGCTGCCATCAGCAGTAAACGGTGTCGTGATTGCTGCGAGGATTCCTCGGATTTCGGCGGCCATTTAGTTACTCTCTATCTCTTAAACAGTTTCTATTAAACGATATCGTTTTCTACTACGAACATACGTTCGCGCGCAGATAAGTGGGCAAGGGAATCGGCTGCTACACCTTTTCCAATTTCGGTTGCATAAGCGGCCTCGAAATCTTCTTTGGAGTCAAACCAAAGTTCAGATACGCCGTCGTATGCGCTGCCATCATCGGCCAGGTTGAAAACAATCTTGCGTACACCGGGTAGATCAGCAGCTTTACTTGAGTGGTCAACTAACCACCACTGCTTGAATTCATCATGACTCATGGTTTCGCCACGCTTCAAAAGTATTATTGCTTTTAACATTTACTTCACCTTCGTTACGCGGGCATGCGGACGGCCACCGACGGAATAAACAATTGCGATAACCATTTCGTTGGCACGCGGGGCGTCACCAATAGCTAGCTCGGCCGAATCCATATCATCAAATTCCCAGCGATCATCTTTATTGCCAATTGGCATGGTGATTAACGCGCCAGGTGCGGCAACTTTCTTAGTGCCAGGAATTATGTCAGCGCCACCACCAATTGCCGCGCGAACCGAAGCGCCAAAGCGTGGGTGTAAAACTGCCGCAGTGTGTTCGAGTTCGCCGTCAGTGCCAACGATCGCGCCCTTGCCATAGCCACGAATATCAGCAGCACTTAGCCCTAAAGCTTCCAGCGCTTTAACAGCCCTTTCAGCAAGAACTGCAGTAACTTCGATACTCATCATTTCCAGTTCAGTTAAGTCACGAACTAGCGCCTTGCCGGCTAGGGGATTAGTTACCACTGCGGCCGCTATAACTTTGACGGTCGCTGGCGTAACAGCTTCGCCACTTTCCCGCAGGGTTTCTTGGGTGGATACAACAATTGAACGGATTTCAGCCATGGACATAACCTACCTCGCAAACCCCGCACCCCACCCACTAGATTTGGGTATTACCGCAACAAGGAGAAGCAATGAGCAACCACATCACGCACTGGATCGATGGCAAAGCCTGGACTGGTAAAGCAGCCCGAACCGGTGAGGTTTACAACCCGGCCACCGGTAAATTGTCGGGAACGGTCGACTTTGCCTCCACCGCTGATATGGATGCGGCTGTAGCCGTTGCTAAGCGAGCTGGCATTGAATGGGCAGCTACTTCGCTATCCAAGCGCGTAACAATTATGTTCGCCTTCCGTGAGATTTTGAATGCGCGCAAGGAAGAACTTGCTGCGATCATCACTGCTGAACACGGCAAGGTACTTTCCGATGCTCTTGGCGAAGTTATGCGCGGTCAAGAAGTTGTGGAATTTGCTTGCGGTATCCCACATCTTCTAAAGGGCGGATACTCCGAGAGCGTTTCAACTGGCGTTGATGTTTACAGCATCCGTCAACCATTAGGTGTTGTCGGCATTATTTCGCCATTCAACTTCCCAGCCATGGTTCCAATGTGGTTCTTCCCAATCGCAATTGCCGCCGGTAACTCCGTAATTGTTAAGCCATCTGAAAAAGATCCAAGTGCCCAGAACTTAATCGCACAAATGTGGAAAGACGCCGGACTTCCGGACGGCGTATTCAACGTTGTACATGGCGATAAGGAAGCGGTCGATCGCCTTCTTACTCATCCAGATATCAAGGCAGTTAGCTTCGTAGGTTCAACTCCGATTGCTAAGTACATCTACGAAACCGGTACCGCAAATGGCAAGCGCATTCAGGCGCTAGGTGGGGCAAAGAACCACATGGTCGTGCTGCCAGATGCAGACCTTGACCTAGCCGCTGACTCTGCAGTTAACGCAGGCTTTGGCTCTGCCGGCGAGCGTTGCATGGCAATCTCGGCACTTGTTGCAGTCGGCCCAATCGCCGATGACTTGATCTCGAAGATCGAAGATCGCATGGGCAAGATTGTGACTGGCGATGGAACTCGTGGCACTGATATGGGTCCACTTGTTACTGGCGTACACCGTGACAAGGTCAAGGGTTACATCGAAAAGGGTATTTCTGAAGGCGCCAAGGTTGTTGTTGATGGACGTGATGTGGTTCCGGATAGCGACGGTGAAGGTTACTTCATCGGGCCAACGCTGTTTGATAACGTCACCAAGGACATGACGATCTATAAGGAAGAAATCTTCGGACCAGTCCTTTCGGTAGTTCGCGCTGATACCTACGATGAAGCCCTGAAATTGATCAACGATCATCCATACGGCAATGGAACAGCAATCTTCACTAACGATGGTGGCGCTGCTCGACGGTTCCAGAATGAAGTTGAAGTTGGCATGATCGGAATTAACGTGCCGATCCCTGTGCCAATGGCTTACTTCTCATTCGGTGGCTGGAAAGCATCACTATTCGGCGATACTCATGCCCACGGAACTGAAGGCGTTCACTTCTTCACGCGTGGCAAGGTAGTCACCAGCCGTTGGTTGGATCCAAGCCATGGGGGATTGAACCTTGGCTTCCCAACAAACGGGTAGGCATCGCAAGCGATCTAACGGTCGCACTGCAGGAATTTTCGCTGTTGCCATTGGAACTATTCTTTGGGGCACAGTTGGTCCAGTCGTAAAACTTTTTCCAGAAGGAACGGCGTATCAGTATTCTCTGGTGCGAAATATAACTGGCACAACGGCGCTTTGGCTACTGGTCCTTGTTTCTAAAAATAAGCGACGATACACAAAGCAAGATGTGATTCCGATTCTGGTTGGTGGAACTGGGGCAGCAACGTTCTTTCCGCTTTATATTCGAGCTTTTGAGTTAACCGGAGTCGGCGTTGCAGCTGTTATTTCGATCGGACTTGCTCCAATTTTCGTAGGGCTAATTGCATGGATCGCATTAAAGCAACCGCCTGGTAAGCAGTGGGTGATCGGTACTGCGATTGCAGTTGCTGGAGTGGTTGCACTTAATTGGCCAAGTGGAAGTAATACCGTTAGTTTGCTTGGCGTGCTATTCGCGCTGGCAGCAGCGTTTGGCTATTCACTGCAGGCAACGGGTATGGGCATAATTTCAACGCGTCATAGTCCGTATCAATCAGTTGCGCCAATGTTTACGATCGGAACAATTTTTCAAGCACCCCTGAGCTATGGTCGAGACTTCAGTTTTCTAAAAGATCCAATTCTGCTGGCTGGAGCGCTTTACGGCGGCATCATGACTGTTGCAGTAGCCTACGCATTCTTCACTTATGGCATCTCGCGCGTTGGTGCCGCTACTGCAGTGACTGTTGGTTTGATGGAGCCTTTGACTGCATCTATCTTGGGCGTAGCGCTTTTGGGTGAGACAGTTTCGGTTGTTGGGATTGTCGGTTCAGTTTTGATTCTGGTTGGACTAGTTGTCGTTAGTAGGCCACCAAAGACAAGCCCAAATATCTTGCTTGAGATTTAGCTGCTATTTTTCCTTGACTGAGTCATCCCGCTTATCAACAAATGATGCAATTAAGTAAAGTATGCCTGCACCCAAAACTGGAATCGTGATTTTTAACGTTGATCCGGCATTCGCATCGGTATTTGCCGTTGCCATCATGTTAAGTACCGATAGGCCAATCAAGATGACAGCCACGAAGCGAGTCCGACGCTGGTAACCGTAGATAGCAAGTGGAGCTGTCAAGGCAAACATCGCAGTTGTAATAATCGGTCCATCGGAATTGAGAATCGTATTCCACCAACTTGGTGCTAACGCTTGCCAAATCAACAATCCAAGTACTGACATAGACCAAATCATTAAAAGTGGAAAAGCAATCATTGGTCGGCGCCAGGCGAGCCAGCAACCAATAACCATGGGAAACAACCAAGCCGCAGTAAATATAAAACTAAATAAATTACCGTGATCTGAAATAGATTGATTTACGGTAATTAGGCCACCCAAAATAGCAAAGCCTAAAACTAAGTACAGAGCCAACTTACGTACATTTTCCATGGTTTTACCTTACGAGTTTGGCCAGTGTGCCATTCGCAACGACATCAACTGCGGCTTGCATGTCGGGAGCTAAGAAGCGATCCGGACCAGGTCCTGGGCTGGTTTCACGCAATGTTGCCAACGCTTTGCCAGTAATAGGCGACGGTTTAAGTGGTGCCCGCAAGTCAATTGCGCGCGCAGCCGTCAGGTATTCAATACCAACAATTTTGGTTAGGTTTTCGATCGATTGCCGAAGTTTGCGTGCTGCGCTCCAGCCCATTGATACGTGATCTTCTTGCATCGCAGAACTTGGGATCGAATCCACGCTGGCAGGGGATGCTAGGCGCTTATTTTCTGAAACTAATGCAGCTTGGGTGTACTGCGCGATCATTAGTCCTGAGTCCACACCTGGATCATCAGCTAAAAATGGCGGTAAGCCATGTGAGCGTGCCTTATCAAGCATGCGATCTGTGCGTCGTTCGCAAATGGATCCAAGATCAGCTGCGGCGATTGCCAAGAAGTCCAACACGTATCCAACTGGCGCTCCGTGGAAGTTTCCATTTGATGAGACTCGTCCATCAGCAAGCACAACCGGGTTATCAACTGCTGCAGCTAGTTCACGAGTAGCGACCAAAGTTGCATGTGCGATGGTGTCTCGTACTGCGCCAGTAACCTGAGGCGCGCACCGCAACGAGTACGCATCCTGCACAACCGAGGTGTCATCTATATGTGATGCCACAATTGCACTGTCCATAAGGGCATGCAGCATGTTCGCGGCACTTAGTGCCTGACCCGGATGTGGCCGCAGCGGTTCATGCAATTCTGGAAGGTAAACCCGGTCAGTTCCAAGTAGCGCCTCAACACTCATGGCCGCAGTGACATCAACCGAATCACACAACATCGTTAAGTCATCGATTGCCATTATCAACATGCCAAGCATTCCGTCAGTTCCGTTGATGAGCGCTAAACCTTCTTTTTCGCGAAGTTCAACTGGTTCGATTCCTGCTGCCTTTAATGCATCTGCGGCTGGGATGATGCGACCGTCATCGGTCACAACTTCGCCTTCACCCATAAGAACAAGTGCGCAATGAGCTAGCGGCGCTAAGTCTCCGCTGCAACCAAGGGAGCCAAATTCATAAACTGCGGGCGTAATTTTTGCATTCAGTAGCGCAGCCATAGTTTCAACCACGATCGGTCGAACTCCGGTATGCCCCGAGCAAAGGGTCTTTAGCCGAAGCACCATCAACGCGCGAGTAACTTCGCGTTCAACTAAGTTGCCAAGTCCAGCAGCATGTGAGCGGATGAGTGATTTCTGTAACTGGACGCGATACTCGGGTGAAACATGACGATTAGCAAGGGCGCCAAATCCAGTTGAGATCCCATAAACCGGCTCGGCAGCAGATGCCAAAGCATCGACTCGACTTCTGGTGTGTGCAACTGCTTCGATAGTGGCAGGTGCAATCACTACCTTGGCATCGTGGCGGGCTACTGCGAGCACGTCATCAAATGTCATCCCAGTCGTTTTAATTACAACCTCGGATTTAGCCATGATTTCTCCTCTTGTCAACTTCGAAAACGGTTTTACCTGCGCGCCAAACCTGGCTTACAAGTGGAACGCCAGGGCGGTATGCCAAATGGATATAAGAAGGTGCATCCAGAGCGACCAAGTCAGCTCGCGCACCAACAGTTAGTCGACCCACATCATTACGGCGTAACGCTTGCGCGCCGCCAAGCGTTGCTGCAGATAGTGCTTCGGCCGGTGTTATTTTCATTTCCCGAACTGCCAACGCAATCATCAATGGCATGTTCGTGGTGTAGCTAGAACCAGGATTGCAATCGGTCGATAGCGCTACCTTCGCGCCGGCATCAATTAGATCGCGACCGCGCGGGTAGCTTGATCTAGTTGAAAACTCCGCACCGGGAACTAAAGTCGCAACGGTATTGCTGGCAGCAAGAACAGAAATATCAGAATCTGTCAGGTGAGTGCAGTGATCAACTGATGCACAATCAAGTTCGACTGCAATTCCGATGGCATTTGTATTCTCTAGCTGATGCGCGTGAATTCGAGGCTGAAGGCCTTTTGCGATTCCGGCTTCCAAAATTCGCCGAGTTTGTTCAACCGTGAACGCACCACGATCACAGAACACATCAATCCACTTTGCATGTGGCGCGCAAGCAGTAAGCATTTCGCCCACCACTAAATCGACGTATTCATCCGCGCGATCCGAAAATTCTGGAGCAACGACATGTGCGCCAAGGAAAGTGACATCATCTGTGAATTCCTTAGCAACGCGAACAGATCTTTCTTCAGTTGCCACATCTAATCCGTAACCAGATTTGATTTCAGTTGACGTTATTCCGCAGGAAACCATTTCTTGTTGTAGGCGTTGAATGTTATTGCGAAGTTTTTCATCCGTTGCATTTCTGGTAGCAGCCACCGTAGTTCGAATTCCACCGGCGGCGTAGGGCTGACCTGACATGCGGGCAGCGAACTCAGCGCTTCGTTCCCCGTCAAAAACCAAGTGGGTGTGACTGTCTACAAATCCCGGGAAAACTGCAACACCGTGCATATCAATCGGATCAGAATTTGCCACAGACTTAACTTCACTTGCAGAACCAACCCAAGCAACTAAGCCATCCGCGATAACAACCGCAGCACTTTCTAAAATTCCTAACGGCCCTTCAGCGATGTTTGGGTCATTGGTGACCAATTCACCAATGTTTGTCAGGGCTAAATGGCTCATGTGATTAGAGTAAATCGCCGGCAGCGTTTGTCATTGCGTGATCGTGCTCCTGCATTGGAATGCGAACATTTTTAGCTTTCGCTACATCTACTGCATCTTGGTATCCAGCATCCACGTGACGGATAACTCCCATACCGGGATCGTTGGTTAAAACACGTGCCAGCTTTTGAGCAGCAAGTGGTGTGCCGTCAGCAACCGAAACTTGTCCAGCATGAATCGAGCGTCCGATACCAACGCCACCACCGTGGTGAATGGAAACCCACGATGCACCTGAGGAAATGTTGATCATTGCATTTAGCAGCGGCCAGTCCGCGATTGCATCCGAACCATCAAGCATGGCTTCGGATTCGCGGTAAGGGGAAGCAACTGAACCACAGTCCAAGTGATCACGGCCGATAACAATTGGCGCACTAACTTCGCCACTTGCAACTAATTCATTGAAAGCCAAACCTGCCTTATCGCGTTCGCCATAACCTAACCAGCAAATTCGAGCGGGCAGACCTTGGAATGCCACACGCTCTTGTGCCATGTTGATCCAGCGATGTAGGTGTTCATTGTCTGGGAACAAATCAAGCACTGCTTTATCGGTGCGCGCAATGTCCTTAGGATCACCCGAGAGGGCAGCCCAGCGAAATGGGCCTTTACCTTCACAGAACAGCGGACGAATGTAAGCGGGAATAAAACCTGGGAATTCAAAGGCGCGGTCGTAGCCACCTTTACGTGCTTCGTCGCGAATGCTGTTGCCGTAATCAAATACTTCGGCGCCTTTATCCATGAAACCAACCATGGCTTCGACATGCTTAGCCATCGACTCTTGCGCGAGTTTGGTGAATTCATCAGGTTTCTTGTCTGCATATTCCCGAGCATCTGCAAAGTCCATGCCAGCCGGAATGTAGTAAAGCGGATCGTGCGCAGAGGTTTGGTCAGTGACGATGTCGATTGCAACATCCATAGCAAGAAGTTCCGGTAACACTTCAGCTGCGTTGCCTACCAAACCAACAGAAAGTGGTCGACGAGCAGCTTTCGCATCCAAGCAGCGACGGACTGCGTCATTGAGGTCAGTGGTAACTTCATCGAGGTAGCGAGTCTCAACACGTCGTTGGAGTCGAGTTTGATCAATGTCAATGATCAAACACACGCCATCATTCATAGTTACCGCAAGTGGTTGTGCGCCACCCATGCCACCGCAACCACCAGTAACAGTTAACGTGCCAGCCAGTGTGCCGCCGAATTTCTTAGCCGCAACTGCGGCGAAAGTTTCATATGTTCCTTGCAAGATTCCTTGGGTTCCGATGTAGATCCAAGAACCTGCCGTCATCTGGCCATACATGGTCAATCCCATGTTTTCTAGGCGCCGGAATTCTGGCCAAGTTGCCCAGTCACCGACCAAGTTGGAGTTCGCAAGAATTACCCTGGGAGCCCATTCATGAGTTTGGAATACGCCAACCGGTTTACCGGACTGAACCAGCATGGTTTCGTCATTTTCCAAAGTGGTGAGGGTGCGCACGATGGCATCGAAGGATTCCCAGTTGCGAGCTGCTTTTCCAGTTCCGCCGTAGACCACAAGTTCATCAGGGTATTCGGCAACTTCTGGGTCCAAGTTATTTTGCAGCATACGAAGTGCGGCTTCCTGCTGCCAACCCTTAGTTGTCAGTTGCGTACCGCGAGTAGCGCGAACTGGGCGTGGACCTGAAGTCATGATCATCCTCATCTAGCGCCTGATTTCTAGGCACTAGATGAGGTTACTCCAGGCACTTCGCCAGATCTCGAGGATCCCGAAAGGCTATGGTTGAGGCGTTGAAAGGGTATTTATGACAAACCTGCATGTAGACGAACACTGGCCGCGGGCCGGACACTGGCTTTCGAGTGGATCAAGTGCTGAGCACACCGGCATGACCGTAGTTGGTATCGGGGCGCACTTAACTTCGCTCACCCCTACTGGAGCCGACAAAACACCAGCGGCAATTCGTGAGGCTATGTATAAGTACTCAACGTATTCCTGGGAACACGATTTAGATATTGCGTCAGTCTCGGTACGCGACGTTGGTGACATCCCTGATCCCGATTGGGAAGAAGGCGAAGCCCGGGTATTCGCAAAAATGGCAGAACTTCGTGGCAAACAAGATTTGTTAGTTGCTTTAGGCGGTGACAATGCGATTACTTACTCAGTAGGCAAAGGGCTCTGGGGTGACCAAATCGGTAAAGCCGGCCTCATCACTATTGATGCGCACCACGACATTCGCGAAGGCATCAGTAATGGTTCTCCAGTTCGGCGCCTAATAGCGGCCGGGCTGCAAGGCACTCACATCGCTCAAATTGGTATCAGTGATTATGCAAACTCTCCGGAATATGCAAAGCGAGCGAAAGAATACGGCATCACTGTTATCACCCGGGGTGCAATGCGCACGAGGCCGCTGGAAGACATTATGGCTGAGGCAATTTATATTGCCGGTGCAAGTGGGGGACCGATCCATTACGATCTCGACGTTGATGTTTGCGACCGTGCGGTAACGCCAGCCTGCCCAGCAGCCACGCCTGGTGGGCTTTCGGCCGATGATGTCCGACATCTGACATTCCTAGCGACATCACATTCCAACGTCACTAGCATGGACATAACTGAAATTGACGCCACGATTGACTCCAAGGACGAACGAACGATTCGACTTGGCGCATTGTGTGTATTAGAAGCTGCAGCTGGCGTAGCCAGTCGCTCGAACTAAGGGAAGAACATGACAACGCTAAAGAACTTCATTAATGGCAAGTTCGTTGATCACGCCAGTAATGAAACCATGTCATTTGAAAATCCAGCGATTGGTCAGGTCTATGGAACTGCCCCGCTTTCACGCGAAGCTGATGTTGATGCTGCGTTCAAGGCTGCAAGCAACGCTTTTGATGGTTGGAAGCGAACTGCGCCAGCCGATCGCTCTCTTGCGCTATTCCGCATCGCCGATGCAATGGAAGCCCGCGCTGACGAAATTATTGCTGCTGAAATCCAAAACACCGGTAAGCCACTTTGGTGGATGCGCGATGCTGAATTCCCACAATGCGTTGATCACACCCGGTTCCATGCCACTTTGGCTCGCAACTTGCCAGGTTGGTCCACAGGTGAGTACTTAACTGGTTATGACTCATCTGTTCGTCGCGAACCTGTTGGTGTTTGCGCTCAGGTTGCACCTTGGAACTACCCACTTCTTATGGCCGTCTGGAAATTTGCGCCAGCACTTGCGATGGGTAACACTCTCGTTCTTAAGCCTTCCGATACAACACCTCACACCGCCGGCATCATGGCGGAAATTTTCGCTGAGCACTTACCACCAGGCGTGGCAAACATTATCTTCGGTGATCGCGACACTGGTCGCGCGATGGTTGCGCACAAGCGCCCTGACCTGATCTCAATCACCGGATCAGTTCGCGCAGGTATGGAAATCGCCGCGAACGCAGCTCCAGATTTGAAGCGAGTTCACTTAGAACTTGGTGGCAAAGCTCCAGTCATCGTTTATGACGATTGTGACCTGGAAAAGACCGTGCAGGGTGTTGCCGAGGCAAACCTTTACAACGCAGGTCAAGACTGCGCTGCTGGTACTCGCGTAATCGTGCAAGAAGGTATCGCTAAAGAATTCACTGCAGCCCTTGCCAGGAAGGTTGCTGAATTTAAATTCGGTGCACCTGACAATGATGATCACTTCTATGGTTCATTAAATAGCCAGAATCAACTTGACCGCGTTCAAGGTTTTATCGATCGCCTTCCAAAGCATGCCGAAATTCTTACTGGCGGCAAGGCACAGCGCTTGAATGGTGGTTATTACTTCGAACCAACTTTGATTACTGGCCTAAAGCAAGATGACGAAATGATTCAGAACGAAGTATTCGCTTCGGTCCAGACGGTCCAGACCTTCAAAGACGAAGCCCAAGCAATTGAAATGGCAAATGATGTTGCTTACGGTTTGGCCGCTTCAATTTGGACTGAAAATCATGGTCGCGCGATTCGCACTTCACAGGATCTGGACTTTGGACAGGTTTGGATTAACTGCCACTTGGTTCAGGCTGCTGAAATGCCTAATGGTGGCTTCAAGCACTCCGGTCACGGTAACGACTTGTCGACCGAAGCCATTGAGGGCTACACCCGCGTAAAGCACGTAATGAGCTTGACCGGACGCTAAATTCCGCACGGTAGGCTGGGGGACTTAAGAGTTTCCCAGCCTTACCTATTACTAACCTTCCCCGGAGTAACCATGGATCTGAAGAATCGCGATTTTCTAAAAGAAATCGACTTCACCAATGATGAGTTCCTGTACTTAATCGATCTTGCGATTGATCTGAAGGCACAAAAGAAGGAACGTCGCGAAATCCAGCACATGGTTGGTCGCAATATTGCGTTGATTTTTGAAAAGACATCCACTCGCACTCGGTGCGCATTCGAAGTTGCTGCATTCGATCAGGGTGCCCACACAACTTATCTAGATGGCTTGTCTTCCCAAGTAGGACACAAAGAATCAATCGCAGATACTGCTCGAGTGCTATCTCGTTATTACGATGCCATTGAATATCGCGGCCAAACTCAAGCCCAAATTGAAGAGTTAGCTGAGTTTTCGGGAGTTCCGGTCTACAACGGATTGACCAACGAATGGCATCCAACTCAAATGTTGGCTGACTTCATGACCATGGTTGAACATTCTGGCAAACGCCCAAATGATATTTCGTTCACTTATGTCGGCGATGCTCGTTCAAACATGGGTAACTCACTTCTAGTAACTTCGGCACTCTTAGGCTCAGATATTCGAATTGCATCGCCTAAGGCGTTATGGCCAGCGAAGGAAGTGCAAGAGATTGCGCAAGGCTTACTTGCTAAAAGTGGCGGCTCGATTCTGCTAACTGAAGATATGGACGAAGCACTTCCTGGTTCAGATTTCATTCACACTGATGTTTGGGTTTCCATGGGTGAGTCCGAAGAAGTTTGGAAAGAGCGTGTGGAATTGCTCGGCAGCTACCAAGTAAATGATGTGGCACTCGCAAAGACCGGAAATGCGAATGCAAAATTTATGCATTGCTTACCTGGTTTCCATAATGAGCAAACTACGGTTGGGCGCGAAATCGCACATAAAACCGGAATGCATGACGGCCTTGAAGTCACACACGACGTATTTGAATCCGAAGCCAGCGTGGTATTTGATCAGGCTGAAAATCGACTGCACACAATCAAGGCGATTATGGTCGCCACCATCGGAGATTAAGTGAGCAAATTATTTTCCGAATTAACAGTCGGTGGAGTTACCTTCAAGAACCGTGCGTGGGTTAGTCCGATGTGTCAGTACTCGGCAGTCGAAGGCGTAATTCAAGATTGGCATGCCGTCCACTACGGAGCCTTCATCACAGGTGGTGCTGGCTTAGTCATGGTGGAAGCATCTGCAGTTCATCCTGCCGGTCGAATCACGCCTGCCGATTCTGGAATTTGGACCGATCAACAAGCCCAAGTCCTAGCTGAGATCCCACGCTTTGCACATCGCCAAGGCACAAAAGCTGGAATCCAGATCGCACATGCCGGACGTAAAGGATCCGCTAAAGCGCCCTGGGAAGGCGGTGCCCAAGTAACAGTTGCCGAAGGTGGCTGGGAATGCGTAGCACCATCAGCGATTGCCTTTGAAGGTTTCACCGCACCAACCGAACTTACCCTTGCCGACATTTCCCAATTACGCGCTGATTTTGTTGCAGCCGCCGAGCGAGCCATCTCAGCGGATTTCGATGTGATTGAAATTCATGCGGCGCATGGCTATTTGTTACACGAATTTCTTTCGCCGATTTCAAATCAGCGAACTGATGAATATGGCGGATCGTTTGAAAATCGAATCAAGTTAGTTTGCCAAATTGCAAGCGAAGTCCGAATGGTCGTTCCACCTTCTCGCGCACTCTTTGTTCGGATTTCAGCAACCGACTGGATTGAAGGTGGCTGGGGGATAGATGATTCAGTTGCGCTTTCACGCGAACTTAAGGCTCGTGGCGTTGATTTAGTTGATTGTTCTTCTGGTGGAACTTCCACGGCCCAGAAGATTGAAATTGGCCCTGGCTATCAAGTGCAATTTGCTCGCCAGATTCACCAGGAATCTGGAATCCTGACTAACGCCGTGGGCATGATTACAACGGGCGAACAAGCCGAAGCTATTTTGGAAGACGGCGAAGTTGCCGCAGTAATGATTGGCCGATCCATGCTTGGAAATCCACGCTGGCCAATTCAAGCTGCAGCAGATCTAGGTGAAGAGATTCCTTGGCCAAATCAGTATGCGCGTGGCTTTACGGCTCGCAGTTAACTAACTTCGACATTTCGTCGCGTTGCCATAACTGATCCAATCAAAACCAACGGAAATCCAATCAAGATTCCAATTGTGATCGGCTCACTCAGAATGATGATGCCAAGGATAATTGCAACTGCTGGATTTATGTAAGTAATAACGGTTGTTCTGGTTGGGCCAACCTCATCGACTAACGCGAAAAGGGCCACGAATGCAATTGCCGAACATAACACTCCGAGTGCAATGACACTCAAGATCGCATTAGTTGTCACATGCGAAACGCCAGGTGCCCGCCACGAATCGCGAGCAACTTCGACAAGCACAATCGGCAGATAGATCAAGCCAGCGATAAACAGTGACCAGGCAATGACGCCGATACTCGAAACGTCACTAAGTAACTTGGTGATAATAATTGGGCCAAGGGCATACCCAGATGCAGCCAGAAAACAAAGCAAGATTGCCCAGTAGTTACTTGCGCTAACATCAAACCCAACGAGCATGCCAACGCCAATGAAACCTACGAACAGTCCAACAATACGTCGCACATCCCAGTCTGAGTCCAGTCCTAGCTGTCGCGAAATGACGGCATTGAGAAGTGGGACAGCAGCAATCAGCAGTCCGGTGAGTGAACTAGAGATTTGCTTCTCTGCGAAACCAAGCGAGCCAAACGGAATGCACATCTCGATAACTGCAAAAGCTAGGATGCCTTTCCAATGGGTCCTTAGCGTGCGAGCTTGTCCTTGATGTATCGCAATCGGGAGTAGTAGCGCGGTAGCAATCAGCACTCGACAAAAAACCACAACGGCAGGAGATAGGTCGGTGACTGCAATTCGAATAAACAGGTAAGGCGTGCCCCATATGATTCCTAGCGCGACAAATAGGATCCAACCGCGCTTAGACACAATGCCGATTCTAGACTCTGGCAGTTTCCCAGTATTCTTAGGGATCATGAGCGAGCAGGCCATTCCAGATCCCAATTTCTATGACGTTCACGCGGTCCAGGAAAAATGGCTGCCAGTTTGGGATGAATTAGCCCCATTTCGCTCGGGTCGCCCTGAAGATGTGCGCCCAACCAAATACGTTCTGGACATGTTCCCTTACCCATCGGGTGACTTACATATGGGACATGCTGAGGCCTACGCACTTGGCGATGTAATCGCGCGCTACTGGGTGCACAAGGGTTTCAACGTCATGCATCCAATTGGCTGGGATGCATTTGGATTACCTGCTGAAAACGCGGCAATCAAGCGAAACGAAAGTCCACAGATTTGGACTTATGAAAATATTGCAATCCAAAAAGCCTCCATGCGTCGATATGCCTGCTCATTTGACTGGGATCGCGTATTAAATACCTGTGACCCGGAGTACTACCAGTGGAACCAATGGTTCTTCTTGCAGATGTACAACCGTGGCCTGGCTTACCGCAAGAACTCGAATGTTAATTGGTGTCCTTCCTGCCAGACCGTATTGGCCAACGAACAAGTCGTCGGCGGCGAATGTGAACGCTGCGACTCTGTTGTAACAAAAAAGAAATTGAATCAGTGGTATTTCAAGATCACTGACTATGCAGATCGCTTACTTGATGACATGAAAGAACTTGAAGGCGAATGGCCCGAAAAAGTTCTGCTCATGCAGCGCAATTGGATTGGTCGATCCCAAGGCGCGGAAGTGTCCTTTGAAATTGAAGGACGCAACGAGCCCGTAGTTGTTTACACCACACGGCCCGATACATTATTTGGCGCAACGTTTTTCGTAGTTGCAGTTGATTCTGAACTTGCCTCCGAACTTGCAGCTGGAACTGAAAGTGAAGCAGCCTTTAAAACGTACTTAGAAGGCGTTAAGGCAACAAGTGAAATGGATCGGTTAGCAACTGATCGGCCAAAGACTGGCGTATTTCTAAATCGCTACGCCATTAATCCTGTGAATGGCGAGCGGTTACAAATTTGGGCTAGTGATTATGTATTGGCTGATTACGGTACCGGCGCAATTATGGCCGTTCCAGCTCACGATCAGCGCGACTTAGATTTTGCTAAAACTTTTGATTTGCCCGTGCGAGTTGTAGTCCAATCAGATACTGATCCAACTGTTACCGGTGAAGCAACGGCGGATGATGGACCACACATTAATTCGGGAAATCTTGATGGTCTTGGCAAAACTGAAGCAATCACGCAAATAATTTCTGAATTGAGCAGTAAGGGACTGGGTAAACCGGCAACTAACTATCGTTTGCGGGATTGGTTAATCTCTCGCCAACGTTTCTGGGGAACTCCAATTCCGATCATTCACTGTCCTTCTTGTGGGGAGGTTCCAGTTCCGATTGAGCAACTTCCCGTGCGTCTCCCAGATGCTGCCGGCCTGGATCTATCCCCAAAGGGAACCTCACCACTAGGTGCGGCTGATGATTGGGCAAATGTGCCTTGTCCAAAGTGCGCCGGTCCGGCTCGTCGTGATGCTGACACCATGGACACCTTCGTAGATTCATCTTGGTACTACATGAGGTACTTAAATCCACAATTAGATACAGCTCCATTTGATCCAGCCGAAGCCAAGAAGTGGCTCCCGGTTGACCAATACGTTGGTGGCGTTACACATGCGATTCTGCATCTGCTTTACAGTCGATTTTTTACCAAAGTCATGTATGACATGGGCATGGTGGACTTTGTGGAACCTTTCAAGCGCCTGCTAAACCAAGGCATGGTCCAGATGGATGGCTCGGCAATGAGTAAGAGTCGTGGCAACTTGGTAAAGCTAAGCGATGAACTATCCGAACATGGCGTGGATGCCATCAGGTTGGCTTTGGTTTTCTCTGGACCACCTGAAGATGATGTTGACTGGGCAGACGTTTCGCCGAGTGGCGCTAAAAAGTTCTTGGCCCGGGCTTATCGACTAGCAGGCGACGTCTCAAGTAAGCCCGGCGCTGATGTAGCAACTGGCGACTTAAGTTTGCGTAAGGCAACGCATAAAGCGTTAAACGATACCCAGCTTGCGGTTGAAACTTACCGATTCAACGTTGCAGTTGCTCGAACGATGGAATTGGTAAACGTAACTCGCAAAGCGATTGACTCTGGTTGTGGACCAGCAGATCCGGCAGTTCGCGAAGCAACTGAAGCCGTAGCAATTATGCTTTCCCTAGTTTCGCCGTACACAGCAGAAGAAATGTGGGATCGACTTGGCCACAAGCCATCAGTTGCGTTAGCACCTTGGCCAGAAGTGGATCCGAAATTGCTAGTTGAGGATGAAGTTCAATGTGTAGTGCAAGTTAACGGCAAGATCAAGGAACGTTTGAGTATTTCGCCAAACATAACTGAAGCGGAACTTCGCGAACTTGCCATGAGCCAGGCCTCAGTAGTGGCTGCGATTGCTGGACAGAACATAAAAGTTGTTGTGGTGCGTCCACCAAAACTGGTCAACATAGTTCTGGCTTAGCAGTGTCAGTCGGGATCGTCACGGACTCAACGGCATACCTGCCAGAATCTGTTGCGCAACGACTAGGCATCGAAGTAGTTCCAGTTCAGGTAATAAGTGGTGGCATGGCCTTTGACGAGGTTGGCGGAATTTCAGTAGACGAAGTCTCGGCAGCCCTGCGCGCCAACAAGCAAGTAACCACTTCGCGGCCATCGCCTGAGAGATTTATTGAGACTTACCAAAAATTACAGGCTGCGGGATGTGATTCGATTGTCAGCACACATTTATCAAGCGGCCTCTCGGGAACTTATGAATCAGCGCTACTAGCGAGCAAACGAATGAATATCGAAGTACAAGTCATTGACTCCTATGCAATAGCCATGATGCTTGGTTTTGCTGTCGAAAGTGGAGCAGCGGTCGCCCAAGCAGGTGGATCTATTGCAGATGTCGTGACAACTATTAAGAGACGCTGCGCTGCCGGTTCGATAACTTTCTATGTCGACTCATTGGAGTTCCTAGAGCGTGGTGGTCGAATTTCTCCCCTGAAATCAAGAGTTGGATCTGCGCTGTCAGTTAAGCCGCTTTTGCATATGACCAATGGCAAAGTTGAACAGAAAGAATTGGTGCGCACGAGCGCCAAAGCACTCGAGCGTCTCGTTGAAATCGCAAGTTCAGCGGCTCGAATCCCATCAGATATTGCAGTGCATCACGTAGCTGCTGAAATCCGAGCCAACCAAGTAGCCCAAGAACTGTGTGAGATTTTGGGAATTCCAGAGATAACAGTCACTCAAGCTGGCGCAGTCGTTGGAGCGCATGTCGGCCCTGGGGCAATTGCTGTTGTAGTTAGTCCACAGGTCTAACTTTTAAACAGTGCCTCACAAGTTGAGAAAAAGTGTCGTTTGGTTTCTAACCTCATCGGATGCGCGCGTTTCAAAATACTCGAATCATAACTACAAACGTTGCTCAAGACCGACTGCGATCTATCATCGGGGAGCGAACCAGAAATGTAGCAACTGAGATGCCGAATCCGGTGCTATTTGAACCGCCACCCAGTGCCCTGGCACCAATTGCAAAAATGCTTGCAGGTGCGGTAGCAGTCATCGCTATCTTCATATGGCTAAATCGGCCGCAAAACATTTCACCACCGACGGTTGTTGCTTCTGGCATGCCGATTAGCTCGAGTGCGACAAATCAACCAACTCCAACTGGAAAAATAGTTGTAGATGTTGAAGGAAATGTCGTGCAGCCAGGTCTCCAGACTTTGCCAGCAAGCAGCAGGGTCGCTGATGCCATTACAGCGGCAGGAGGATTAAGCGGACCTGATTCAGCCGGATCAATAAATCTGGCACAACGAATTACCGATGGCGAATTAATCATGGTTGGCGCGACCTCGGCAACGCCAAAGGAGACCAAAATAAATTTGAATACGGCCACCGCTACCGAACTTGATTCATTGCCTGGGGTTGGACCAGTCATGGCTGGACGGATTGTTGCGTGGCGAGATACCCATCAGCAGTTCCATGCAATTGAAGAGTTGCAAGAGGTGCCAGGGATAGGTCCAAAGGTTTTCGAAAACCTAAAAGACCTTGTTCGCATATAGGTGGACCTCCGACTTGCCTGGCTTGCGATTAGCGTTTGGCTTTCAGTCGCGATTTCACTTGCGATTGAATCCCGCTTCAATCCAATTTGGGTTACAGTTTGGATTTGCGTGGTTGCGCTTGGAGTTACTGCAACGAAGAGTCAATTACAGTCATCAAAATATGACCTAAAGACAATCACACGCTTTGTTCTGCTCGGCGTAGTGGTAGGCGTGATACTTGCTACGTTACGCGTGCTCCCTTTAATAACTGGACCAATTCATGAATCGAGTCAGCAGGGTGCAATCGTTAAAGGCACTGGAGTCATCAGTTCCGATCCAGTAGTCACTCCCAAGAAGAATGCATTGGATTGGAGCGCAACCCAATTAGTTCGATTCACGCTGCAGGTGAATCAAATTGACGTGCACGGGAAAGTTTCAAAAGTACGAATGCCAGTAATGGTATTTTCTTCGCAATCGGAGATAGTTAACGAATCCAAAAGGCTAATCCCAGGAGAAAAAGTAGCTTTCACTGGGAAATTAAGCACCTCGTTGCCTGGCAGAGCAATCGCCGCAAATTTAACGCTCACCGAACCATTGAAATTATCAACCGGTCCGCCTAAATATCAGTGGCTAGCCGCCCAGTTACGAAATGGACTACATCGATCGCTAGCAGGAACTAGCCCAGCAGCCCAGGGTCTGGTCCCAGGTCTGGCGTTAGGAGACAGTTCGGCTTTAACCCCTGAGTTGGCTTCCGATATGAAGTCAGCCGGATTGACTCATTTGATTGCTGTCTCCGGCGCGAATGTGACACTTCTCGTTGTGGTAGTGATGGCAATACTCGGACGAACACGAGTGGCCCGGAATAACCGATATCTCATTGTCCTCATGGCTCTTGCTGCATTCGTTGTTATCGTGCGACCACAACCAAGCGTGCTTCGTGCCGCTGTAATGGGGTTGGTCGCCCTATTTGCAGGCTATGTACGTTCACCGAAATCCCCATTACCTGCATTATGTCTAGCGATTGTGTCACTTGTTGTGATCGACCCTTGGATGGCAGTGTCTTATGGCTTCGCACTCTCAGTCGGTGCAACGTTTGGTTTACTCCTTTGGTCTAAGCGGATATTTCGCTACTTTGATTCGCACATTTCTAACCGAGTACCACTCTGGGTAGTTGAGACTTTGGTAGTCACGATGTGCGCACAAGCAGCGGTATTCCCGCTCATGGTTGCGTTGGGTTCCAGACTGTCGTTGGCAACAATTCCCGCCAACATGATCGCAGTCCCACTTGCTGGCCCAACTATGTTGATCGGTGTGTTAGCAGCCGTAGTTGCTCCGATCTCACTTCCAGCTGCGCATCTGATTGCCGTCTTTGCTACGTTTCCAGCAAACTTGATAGCCAAAACCGCTCACGTAGCTGCTCAAATTAGTTGGCTAACCATTCCGTGGCCACATGGTTTGGTTGGAGTAACACTTTCAGCATTGCTTGTCACGAGTGGAGTGCAAATCGCTGTGAGATGGTCATCCCTAAGCACTACAAAGCGATCCACACTTGCCACAATCGGAATTTTTATATTTGCATTGCTCTGGATCGCACCAACAATTTCGCTCAACAACTGGCCCAACCCAGATTGGGTTATGGTTTCCTGTGATGTCGGGCAGGGTGATGCGGCTGTCATTAAAGTTGGGCCACACTCAGGCGTCGTAATTGACGTTGGTGGTGATCCGAATTTAGCGGACCGATGCCTTAAGCGTCTTCAGATAACCACAGTGCCCGTTTTGTTACTCACGCACTTTCATGCCGATCACGTCGGTGGCCTTGAAGGCGTGCTACGAAATCGAAATATTGGACAAATTCGGGTTAGCCCACTTGCAGATCCTCCAGCAACTACAAAATTTGTGACTGAAACTTTGAGGCGCATGCACCTAGCTGCTTCCGTAATGACTTTTCCGGAGGAATTCCAAATCGGATCGGTGGACTTTAAGTGCATTTGGCCAAGCCGATTGATTCTAGGAGAGGGTAGCGATCCAAATAATGCCAGCGTTGCCGTACTGGTCACGACACATGGCAAAACTATTTTTATGACGGGGGATATTGAGCCAGCCGTACAAAACGCGATTATGCAGGAATTGGGATCAATCCAGGTCGATGTAATCAAAGTCCCGCATCACGGTTCTCGCAATCAGTCCGCCCCGTTTGTATCTTGGGTTCACGCTCCCATTGCCCTGATCTCGGTTGGCGCACATAATGATTACGGGCATCCGGCAAGGGAAACTATTGCGCTTTATGAAATGACTGGGAGCAAGGTTTTCCGCACGGACACTCAAGGTGACCTCGCAATAATTGTTTCTGGGGCGAATCTACGGGTGGCAACTCAAAGGTAGT
Organism: Actinomycetota bacterium; assembly: GCA_947452765.1. Lineage (GTDB taxonomy): Bacteria > Actinomycetota > Actinomycetes > S36-B12 > UBA5976 > UBA5976. The sequence goes on from CANGDR010000001.1 coordinate 287,421, forward strand.
CAGACCGACATGACATATTAGGCAAATGGCCCGGAAATCTGCGACCGAAGAAGCTCACATGATTCTTGCCGTTGGCAAAGAGCAAGTTCTTGTCCAACGGGTAATCGAAGGTGTTGTCGCTTCTGCTCGCAAGGTAGATCCGCAAATGGTACGACAGGACATAACTGCTTCAGATGAATTTGCATCCGGTGAACTTGCAAATGCGCTATCACCTTCGCTATTTGGCGAATTAACAGTTTTAGTTGTCCAAGGAATCGACGAGGCAACCGAGGACGTGGCCGCAATTTTATTGAACGCAGTTGGTGATGTTCCGGAACATGTTCGACTTGTAGTGACACATCCGGGTGGCGTTAAAGGAAAGAAGTTATTAGAGGCAATTCGCAAGTCAGGTGCACTCGAAGCGAGTTGTAGCGAACTAAAAGGAAAAGACTTAGAAGCAGCTCTCGTAGCAGAATTCCGAAAACATGATCGGAAAGCCACTTCTGCTGCAATAAATCAACTGCAAATTTCAGTCGGCAACGGACTCGGTGAATTGCTCGCAGCAGTTTCTCAGTTGTGTGCTGATGTCGAGGGCGACCTAATTGACGAAGTTGCAGTCTCGAAATACTACGAAGGTGTAGCGGGAATCATGGGCTGGGATTTAAGTGACTCGATGTGGGCTGCCAAACCCGTCGAATTGCTCGAGAAATTTCGCTGGGCAATTGCAAACGATGCAAATTCTGCAGTACCTTCAGTTTCCGCCATTAGCAGTGGGTTACGCGCTTTGATTAAGTATGCGAGTGCACCTACGAACTTGAGTGAAAATGAACTAGCACCGCTTGTTGGCGTACCACCATGGAAATTGCGAATCCTACGCACCCAGAAACAAAAGTGGCATCCGGACCAATTGGCCGTTGCGGCACGTTTACTGGCGCTTGCTGATCGTTCAAGTAAAGGCACTGTCTATGACGTTGCAATACCTGGTGGTCGAAGTCTGGATCCTGCTCAAGTTCAATATCATATTGAAAAAGAGCTAATGGCTATTCGCCCGATTCAGTAATAAAAATTCAATCCTGATATAGGACAAATAAAAACCGCTCACCAAGGTGAGCGGTTTTTTAAGTTTTACTATTTACTTTTTAACCAAAGTTGAAGCTAAAGCTGACTTGCGGTTAGCAGCCTGATTCTTGTGGATTACACCCTTAGAGGCTGCCTTATCTAGCGCGCGGGATGCATCGCGAAGCGCAACAGTTGCCTTGGCGTCGTCACCAGCAGCAACAGCTTCACGGAAGCGACGAACTTTTGTCTTTAGAGCGCTACGGACTGCCTTGTTACGATCTTGGGCAGCAGCGTTCTGCAAAATACGCTTCTTCTGGGACTTGATATTGGCCACGATTTGCCTCTTCTATAAGGTCTGTAAGGGTTGTTCGAACCCCTAGATTACCTGTGAAGTGCCCATTTGCTCAAATTGCGCATAAGTGTGGGATTATGAGCGAATGTCAAAGGCACCGAATCCTCCAGTACCGGGAGCCACAGACCCGAAAATTATCCGTAATTTCTGCATTATTGCCCATATCGACCATGGTAAATCAACCTTGGCAGATCGCATGCTGCAGATCACTGGAATCGTGGATCCTCGCAACATGCGAGCTCAATACTTAGATCGAATGGACATTGAACGCGAGCGTGGCATCACTATTAAGAGCCAAGCAGTTCGCCTTCCGTTCGTTGCAGATGACGATAAAACCTATGTATTGAATTTAATTGATACCCCAGGACACGTTGACTTTACTTATGAAGTCAGTCGAAGTTTGGCTGCGTGTGAAGGTGCCATTCTTTTGGTGGACGCAGCACAAGGAATCGAAGCGCAAACTTTAGCAAACCTTTATCTAGCATTAGAAAATAATCTGACCATAATTCCAGTACTTAACAAGATTGATCTACCAGCTGCGCAACCTGAAAAATATGCGGCTGAACTCGCGCACATTATCGGTTGCAAGCCTGAAGACGTATTCAAGGTAAGCGCAAAGACTGGCGCTGGTGTTGAGGAACTCCTGAATGAAGTTGTTAAGCAGATCCCACATCCAATTGGAAATGCAGATGCCCCCGCTCGCGCATTGATTTTCGATTCGGTTTACGACACCTATCGCGGTGTAGTTACCTACGTTCGAGTTATTGATGGTCGAATCCCAACTCGTGATCGCATCAAGATGATGAGCACCAATGAGACACACGAAACTTTAGAAGTTGGAGTTATTTCGCCGGATCCAGTTCCTTCCAAAGCTATTGGTGTTGGCGAAGTTGGTTACCTAATTACTGGAGTTAAGGATGTTCGCCAGTCCCGAGTCGGAGATACCGTTACTTTGCTCGCTAATCCTGCTAAAGAATCGCTTGGTGGATATCGCGATCCAATTCCTATGGTGTTCTCAGGCTTGTATCCACTTGATGGCTCAGACTTCCCTGAATTGCGTGAAGCACTGGATAAGTTGAAATTAAATGATGCCGCTCTGGTTTATGAACCGGAATCATCGGTCGCACTTGGCTTTGGTTTTCGTTGTGGCTTCCTTGGCCTACTTCATTTAGAAATTGTCCGCGAACGACTTGAGCGCGAATTCAATCTTGATCTAATTTCTACCGCACCAAACGTGGTCTACCGCGTGGTGATGGACGATGGTAAAGAGCACATCGTGACAAACCCAAGTGAATTCCCAGGTGGAAAAATCTCGGAAGTTTATGAGCCAGTAGTACGTTCTACGATCTTGACCCCAAATGAGTTTGTGGGTTCGATTATGGAACTATGCCAAACTCGTCGTGGCAACTTACTTGGTATGGATTACTTATCGGAAGACCGAGTAGAAATGCGTTACACGCTCCCGTTAGCGGAAATTGTGTTTGACTTTTTCGATCAACTTAAATCCAAGACTCGTGGGTATGCATCGCTTGATTACGAACCAACAGGAGAGCAATCTGCTGACCTGGTTAAAGTCGATATTTTGTTACATGGTGATCCGGTTGATGCCTTCAGTGCAATCGTTCACCGAGACAAGGCCTATAACTACGGAATTGCGATGGCGGCAAAGTTAAAGGAACTGATTCCGCGCCAACAGTTTGAAGTGCCAATCCAGGCTGCCATTGGAGCCCGCATTATTGCGCGCGAAACAATTCGTGCGATTCGCAAAGATGTTTTAGCTAAGTGCTACGGCGGCGACATATCGCGTAAGCGTAAACTTTTGGAAAAGCAAAAAGAAGGTAAGAAGCGCATGAAGATGGTGGGCCGTGTTGAAGTTCCGCAGGAAGCCTTCATTGCAGCGCTATCTACTGATGACACTGGCGCAAAGCCGAAAGCTAAATAGGGACGCACATGAAGGCTCAAATAATTTCTCTTAATGTTGTTAATGCAGTCATTCCGGATGTCGGTGGATCTGTGGGCATTACCGCAATTGATAAGCGTGCAGTATCTGATGCGCGAGAAGTAACGACTGCAGGTATTGCTGGGGATCAAAGGTCGGATATTCCAAACCATGGCATGCCAGAGCAGGCTGTTTATGCCTACGCTCGCGAAGACTACGAGTGGTGGGAAGCCGAATTAGGGATGCCACTTAGCGCAGGTAAGTTCGGAGAAAACTTAACGACAGTCGGTATCGATGTCACGAATGCTGTGATCGGCCAGACTTGGCGAATTGGTGGCACCTTGCTTCAAGTAACTGGACCGCGGATTCCTTGTGGAACTTTTGGTCGCTGGATGAATATCGATAAATGGGTTAAGCGCTTCATGGCTGAAGGTATGCCCGGAACTTACTTTCAAGTATTGGAAAGCGGCAAGATTGCTACGGGCGATGAGATTGAAATTATTGCGACACCTGATCACGGCGTAACGGTGAGTGATGTGTATCAATTGGTCGCAGGCGACCGTGATGCTGATCGGTTACAGCGCGTATTGAATTGCCCAGATCTCCCGGAAGAAATGCACACCAGAGTTTCGGGTTACGTCAAATAACTCATGCGAACTTTAAGTGCGTATATTCACATTCCATTCTGTGCTTCGCGCTGTGGTTACTGTGATTTCAATACCTACACAGCAGAAGAGTTAAAACGTGATGGAACTTCAATAACTGCTGTGACATATCCAGATCGGGTTATTGCAGAAATTGACTTGACTCGAAGCCAAATGGCATCCGACACCAGAGAAATCTCAACGGTATTTTTTGGTGGCGGCACGCCAACCATGATTGCTGCAACGGAATTGGTTCGAATCCTGCAAGCGCTCGACTTGGCTTACGGCTTGGCTCCCGATGTAGAAGTAACTACTGAAGCAAATCCGGACTCGGTTACTGCCGAAGATTTAAAGGTATTGCGAAAAGGCGGCTTTACTCGAATCTCATTCGGCCATCAAAGTAGCGCAGCTCATGTGCTGAAAGTTTTGGAGCGAACCCACACTCCAGGCAGAACTTGGGACGCGGTGCGAGAAGCGCGAGCTGCCGGATTTGAACATGTAAGTGTTGATTTGATTTATGGCACGCCAGGCGAAACCGAAGAGGATTTGATAGCCACTTTGCGAGACGTCGCTGCTGCCGACGTGGATCACGTCAGCGCGTATTCGTTAATTGTTGAACCTGGCACTCGACTAGCTGGTCAAGTCGCGCGTGGTGGCGTGCCTGCTCCTAGTGATGATGTCGCAGCTGATCGCTATGCAATCATCGACGAAAAACTATCTGAGCTCGGAATGACTTGGTATGAAGTTAGTAATTGGGCAAAGCCTGACGGCGAGTGCCGCCACAATGTCGCATACTGGCGAAATCAAGATTGGCTTGGAATTGGACCAGGCGCGCATGCGCATATCAATGGCGTGAGATCTTGGAATCAGAAACATCCGGCAACTTGGGCAAACCAAGTTGATAGTGGCTTAGCTCCGATCGCTGACAGCGAAAAACTGACTTTGGAAGAAATAGCACATGAAAACATCATGTTGCGGCTTCGACTGCGGGAAGGTCTTCCCATCTCTGAGCTAAGCGATGATGCAGTTGCGCAAGCCAAACTAGCCGTTGCTGAAGGTTTGCTTGAGCCTGAAAAATTCAACCAAGGGATTGCAATTCTTACCTTTCAGGGCAGGCTTTTAGCCGACGGCTTAGTCGCGCGGCTCTGGGCGTAATCCCAGTAAACTGGCACTCGTAGGTTGTGAGTGCTAGGAGAGTCGATGGAAGACCGAAAGTTAGCGGTTTTGCGTGCCATCGTCGAAGACTATGTCGAGACTCACGAACCAGTCGGATCAAAAGCATTAGCTGATCGCCATTCGCTTGGCGTTTCTTCGGCCACTATCCGCAATGACATGTCGGCCCTTGAAGAAGAGGGTTACATCGCCGCGCCTCACACAAGTGCTGGCCGAATTCCTACCGACAAGGGTTATCGACTTTTTGTCGATAAGTTGAATTCGGTTAAACCAATGTCAACTGCCGAAAAGAACGCAATTCATTCATTTTTAGATCAAGCAGTCGACTTAGACGATGTTATGAGCCGAACGGTGCGGCTGCTTTCGCAACTTACTAAGCAAGTTGCTTTGGTGCAGTACCCATCGCTAGGCCGAAGTTCGGTACGACATGTGGAACTGGTACATACTGACGGCAATCGACTACTACTGATCCTGATTGCTGATACGGGCCGAATTGAACAACGCAACATTGAATTGCCAACCATTCCTGCAGATGAACTTTTGCACGATCTGAGAACTCGACTTAACGTTGCGTTGGACGGCCAGTTGTTCACCGATGTACCGGATCGATTGGCTGGATTATTAGACCTATTTCCTTCGAATACGCGTCCGGTAGTGAGCACGGTTGTATCGACGATTTTAGAAGCTGTAATTTCACAAAATGAAGAACGCGTAGTTATTGGCGGCACCTCAAATCTGGCTCGTGTTGGCGAAGACTTTACTCAAACTGTTGGCCCAGTCCTAGAGGCACTGGAAGAGCACGTAGTTCTACTTAGGCTGTTTGGCGAAGCATCCACGCCGGACTCACTAACAGTTCGAATTGGACATGAAAATTCAGTAGAAGAATTCCAACGCGCATCAGTAGTCACAGTCGGTTACGGATCTGGTGACCAAGCCCTAGCGACGATGGGCGTCCTTGGGCCAACACGGATGGACTACGCCGGATCGATGGGAGCAGTGCGAGCTGTGGCCCGCTATGTCGGTCAGATTTTGAAGGAACAATAGTTATGGCCGATTACTATTCAGTGCTCGGCGTAAGTCGAGATGCAACGCCCGAAGAAATCAAACGGGCATATCGCAAACTTGCGCGTGAACTTCATCCTGATGTGAACCCCGATGCTGGCGAAAAGTTTAAAGATGTAACAGCAGCCTACGAAGTCCTTTCGGATCCCCAGAAACGAGAGATGTTCGATCTTGGTGGCGATCCATTTTCGCAAGGTGGCGGATTTAATTCAGCCGCTGGTTTTGGTTTTGGTGACATCGTGGATGCATTCTTTGGTGGTGGCGGACAACGTGGACCTCGACCTAGAAAGCGTCGGGGTCAAGATGCGTTGATTAGATTGCAGGTGACGCTCGAAGAAGCTGCATTCGGCGTAACTAGGGAATTTACGGTTGATACCGCAGTCACCTGTAGTACCTGTCACGGCGAAGGAACTTCATCTGGCGCCGCGATTATCAATTGCTCGATGTGTCAAGGTCGAGGCGAAGTTCAATCGGTTCAGAAATCCTTCTTAGGTCAAGTCATGACATCTCGTCAGTGTCCACAATGTCAAGGTTTTGGAACTTTAAACCCGCACCCTTGCGCCGAATGTACTGGTGATGGACGGGTACGTACGCGTAGCAATATTTCTGTAACCATTCCACCCGGCGTCGAAGGTGGCACTCGAATCCAGATGACTGGTCAGGGTGAAGTTGGCCCCGGCGGTGGACCAGCTGGTGATTTATATGTTGAATTGATCGAAATTCCACATGCCATTTTCCAGCGCAGGGGAGATCAATTGCATGCAACTATGTCACTGCCAATGACTGCTGCCGCTTTAGGATCAACTCTTGAACTTGAAACGTTAGATGGCATGGCTCCGATTCACATCAAGCCAGGTACGCAGTCTGGGGCCACCGTAACTCTAAAGGGCTCAGGAATGCCAAGACTGCGCTCTTCCGGTCGTGGCGATTTAGTTGTGCACTTAGATATTCAAACTCCTACAGCCATGACATCTGAACAAGAAGAGCTAGTTCGTAAATTGGCAGAGCTGCGCGGCGAAGAAAAACCATTAGCTCAGTTCCATGAACAATCCTCCAGTTTGTTTGGCAAGTTAAAGGATGCGTTCACAACAAGATGACAGCAGCAATGTTCCTGGTTAACCCAGGAGAAATAACTTCGGCAACCAAAACATTCACTCTTGATGGAGACGAGGGTCGGCATGCGGCAACTGTAAAGCGGATGCGGGCCGGCGAGGTAATCCACTTGAGCGACGGGAAAGGTATTCGTGCTGTTGCTACCGTAGCTGTAGTTCACAAAAACAAAATTGATTTAGTAATCAATGAAGTGACATTCGAAGCAGCTCCAGAGCCACGCTTTGTCGTAGTGCAAGCACTCGCAAAAGGTGAGCGCGCAGAGCTAGCCGTCGAGATGTTAACCGAAGTTGGTGCAGATGCAATTATCCCTTGGCAGGCCGAACACTCAATAGGAAAGTGGGATTCGATCGAAAAGGGTTTAGATAAGTGGCGCAGAACTGCTCGGGAATCCTCAAAGCAGTCTCGACGTTCTTGGATTCCAGAAATTTCTCAATTGCAAACTACCGATCAAGTTTGCCAATTGGCTATCACGGCCGAAAGCGTATTTGTATTACATGAAAGTGCAGACCAAGCATTAGCTGCATGTGCAATCAGGGAACAAGGAACGATTATGTTAATTGTTGGTCCAGAAGGTGGAATATCTCCCGATGAATTGGCGCAATTCACGCAGGCTGGTGCCCGAGTTGTACACATGGGCGCGAGCGTAATGCGCACGTCTACCGCTGGCGCGATTGCCGTAGGTGGCCTCTTGATGCGAAGCCAGCGCTGGTCTTAAGGTAAATCATGACTGATTGTCTATTTTGCAAAATTGCAACTGGCGCCATTCCTTCCGAGTTCTTGGTTGAAACTGAGCACGTCGTGGCATTTCGAGATATCGATCCACAGGCTCCGACACATGTCCTGGTAATTCCGCGTGCGCACTTTCAGGATGTGGCCGCGCTAACTAGAGATGATCCAGCCCTGGCCGGAGAAGTATTGGCTGTTGCCGCGCAGGTTGCAAAAATTGAAGGCCTTTCTGAAGGGCATCGAATTGTGACGAATACTGGCATAAATGGTGGGCAATCGGTAGCTCATGTGCATTTTCATGTGCTTGGTGGCCGCGGCTTAACTTGGCCGCCGGGTTAAAGCAAAACTGCCCTAGAATTAAGGAAATGACAGTTACTGCCCAGCCATCCCACAGTGTTGTGGTGATACCTACATCGACTCCTATGGTGTCCGTTATTGGGCCGCGCGATGAGTTCATCAGGGTTATCGAAAAGTCATTCCCAGATTGTGTGATCTTGGTAAGAGGTAATGAAATCACAATTGATGGACCAAAGCCGAGTGTCTTGCTAGTTGAAACGCTTTTGTCCGAAATGCTTATTGTGCTTCGCACCGGACAAGCACTTACCAAGGAATCAGTAGAGCGTTCTATCGGAATGCTGCACTCAGATGTCAAGCCCGCTGATGTGCTGACAGCCAACATCTTGTCGAGTCGCGGAAAAACAATTCGGGCAAAAACTTTGAATCAAAAGAATTACGTAGATGCAATCGACGCTCACACTGTGGTGTTTGGTATTGGACCTGCCGGTACTGGCAAAACTTACCTTGCAGTTGCCAAGGCAATCCAAGCACTTCAAAGCAAACAAGTAACTCGGATTATCTTGACTAGACCTGCAGTTGAAGCCGGAGAGAAGCTCGGTTTCTTGCCAGGAACTTTGAGCGAAAAGATCGACCCTTATCTGCGTCCGCTGTATGACGCTTTGCATGACATGTTGGATCCAGATTCAATTCCAAGATTAATGACCAGCGGAACTATTGAGGTAGCACCGCTTGCGTACATGCGTGGCCGCACGCTAAATGATGCATTAATAATTCTTGATGAAGCCCAAAATACTTCAGCTGAGCAAATGAAAATGTTTTTGACTCGACTCGGATTTGGCTCGACGATGGTAATCACTGGCGACGTGACCCAAGTAGATCTTCCGAATGGCACAGCCAGTGGATTGCGTGCTGTGCGCGAAATTTTAGCTGATGTAGAAGATGTGAAATTTTGCGAACTAACTTCGACTGACGTAGTTCGACATAAACTTGTCGGACAAATCGTGGATGCATATGGTCGCTACGAAGAGGCTAAGGCGCAGACTGAGAACAAGTCAGATCGCAGGAAGTCTTAAGTATGTCTATCGACGTTAATAACGAATCCAATTTCTTGGTCAGTGAAGTTGAAATTTCAAGCCAAGCGCAATTCATGTTAAAGCGACTTCACATTAATCCATCTTCAGAACTTTCAATCTTGCTTGTAGATGAAGTCGCGATGGCAAATTTGCATGAGAAATTTATGAATGAATCGGGTCCAACAGACGTACTTAGTTTCCCGATGGATGAATTGCGTGAGGGCACCGCAGAGCACCTTTCGGAAGGCATGCTTGGTGATGTTGTCTTGTGCCCAGCCGTTGCTGCTCGCCAGGGTGAAACCGCTGGACACTCAATGGACATCGAACTTCGACTGCTTCTCACGCATGGAATTTTGCATCTACTTGGACATGATCATGCCGAACCTGAAGAACATAAATTGATGTTTGGATTGCAAGCACAACTATTGGCGGAATGGGAAGGCGAGCGAAATAGCCGTGACTTCACATGAGTTCTAACACCACACTGCTTTTAATTGCCGGTGCCTTAGTACTGTCGTCCGCAGTTTTTGTTGCTGCTGAAACCGCTTTATCTCGGGTAAGTAAATCTGCAATTGAATCTCTTCGCAAGGATGGGAATCGCAAAGCTGCAAAACTCGTGGTGATGCTTGACGATCGAGCAAAGTACGTAAATTCACTGATGTTTGCGCACCTTTCTCTAACCACAATGTCAGTGGTTCTGGTTACAACAGCAACCCTCTCCTTGGCCGCTGACGGAGCATACGCATTGCTGCTGGCTTCGCTAATCATGGTGCTGGTCAGCTTTATTGTGCTCGGAGTCGCACCGCAGACCATAGGTCGGCAAAAATCTGAATCAATTGCCTTAGCCACTTCTGGACTAACCAGGTTTGTAACTTTGTTTTTTGGTCCCTTAACTCGACTATTCATATTGGTGGGTAATGCAATTACTCCGGGCAAGGGATATCGCGAAGGTCCATTTTCTACCCAAGCAGAACTTCGCGAGCTCGTTGATATGGCTGGTGCTGACTCCGTAATTGAGGATGAAGAGCGGCAAATGATTCACTCCGTTTTCGAGCTCGGTGACACGATTGCTCGTGAAGTTATGGTTCCCCGCACTGAAATGGTGTGGATTGAAAAACACAAAACGCTGCGCCAGGCAATGTCATTAGGTATTCGTTCTGGATACTCGAGAATTCCAGTCGTAGGTGAGGGAATTGATGACATCGTTGGTGTTATCTATGTAAAGGATATTGCTCGCAGAACTTTTGAATTTCACGACGCTGAAACTTCGGAGCATGTTTCAGATTTAATGCGACCTGCCTTTATGGTTCCGGACAGTCGCAGTGTTGACGAGTTACTTCGTGACATGCAAAGTGCTCGCACCCACTTAGCCGTCTTAGTTGACGAGTATGGCGGCACCGCTGGATTGGTAACAATCGAAGATGTTATCGAAGAAATTGTTGGCGAGATTTCAGATGAGCACGATATTCAGGGACCTGAAATTGAAGCACTACCAAGTGGTGAATTTCGAGTCAGCTCTAGAATCCAGGTTGATGATTTAGCAGATCTAATAAAAACTGAAATTGAAGCCGATGGAGTAGATACCGTCGGGGGCTTGATGGCGAAACTACTGGGCATTGTTCCAATTCCAGGTGCAAGTGTTGAAATCGGCGACTGGAAGTTGACGGCTGAATCAACTGCAGGCCGACGGCATCGAATTGACACAGTGCTTGTGTCAAGGGATTCATTTGTCGATTCGGAAAGTGAATCAGAAAATGAGTGAGTGGACTCCAGAAGATGACAAGTTGGTTACCCTAGCCAAAGGCGCCCGAAGTCGAGTTCAGGCAACCGAAGGTGTTGCAGTTCGCGACACTACTGGTCGAACATATGTAAGCGCCAATGTAGACCGAGGAATTCTGAAACTCTCCGCAGTTGAACTGGCGGTCGGTCAAGCAGTTGCTTCAGGCGCCACGGGAATTGAGGCAGTAGTAATTTCTTCTGACGCCTTACAAATCCCAGCGCGCGAAATCCAAATCGTCCGAGAAATTGGTGGCCAAGGCGTATTTGTTCACTTACTTGGGGCCACTGGCGACATAATCGATTCGCAGCTCACATGACCTGCTCCAAGTCGCAAGTTCGATACTCAGTAATTCTGAGTATCGTGGAATCAAGTGGTGCTCGTAGCGATAACTGGGAGAGCTCAAATGCGTAGTGGCTTTGCCTGCATTGTCGGTCGACCAAACGTCGGCAAATCAACTCTTACTAATGCCATGGTTGGGGAGAAGATTGCGATCACTTCGGATCGTCCACAAACTACTCGTCATACAATTCGCGGCATAGTCACGAGGGATGTGGGCCAACTTGTTCTGGTTGACACCCCTGGCGTACATCGTCCGCGCACTTTATTGGGCGAACGCTTGAATGCACTGGTTGCCGACACCTGGTCTCAAGTTGATGTAGTTGTTATGTGCTTCCCGGCCAACGAAGCCATCGGCCCCGGAGATCGATTTATTGCAGAACAGATTGCCGCAATTCCACGTGTCAAGAAAGTGGCAGTTGTTACGAAAACAGACACAGCGGATAAGCAAAAAATTGGAGAACAGTTACTTGCAGTTGCAAATCTAGGAACTGAACTAGGTATTGATTGGTCTCACCTCGTTCCAGTCTCAGCCATTAAAGATGATCAAGTCGTTTTGCTTGGTGAATTGTTGATGGAACTTTTACCTGAGGGGCAAGTGCTTTACCCTGATGGCGAGTTAACTGACGAGCCAGAGCTTATTATGATCGCTGAACTGATCCGCGAAGCTGCTCTAGCTGGAGTGCACGACGAACTACCCCATTCAATTGCAGTGGTAATCGAAGATATGGCACTTCGTCCAGATCGCACCGTCGATAAGCCACTAATGGATATTTATGCGCATATCTTCGTAGAGCGAGAAAGCCAAAAGCACATTGTGATTGGCAAAGGTGGTACCCGATTAAGAGAAGTCGGCACTGAAGCAAGAATTGCGATTAGCAAAATGCTTGGAGTGCCCGTTTATTTGGATATCCGCGTAAAGATTGCAAAGGATTGGCAACGCGACCCAAAGCAGCTCGCTCGTCTTGGTTTTTAAAAATCACGGGTGGGTTTTCCACCTTGGGATTCTAGATCGTGAAGTTCTGGGATCAATTCATACCGCATGCCATAGTTATTAAATATAGAAACTAGAGCTGCTGCAAGAGGTATCGAGACGATGGCACCGATTGCTCCAAAAAGATTTGCAAAAATAATTACTGAACCAAATGCGATTGCTGGATGGATGTCCATCGTGATTTTACTCAGCCTTGGCGATAGTAAATAATTTTCAAACTGTTGATACACAGTTGCGAAAATTGCAATAAAAAGTGCGTCGATTGGATTCGTAAACGCAGCAAATAAAACTGGAATTAGAATTCCTAGGTAGGTTCCAACGGTAGGTATAAATTGGCTGGTAATTCCGGTTATCAAACCAAGCGGCAACCAGTACGGCAATCCAATGGCTGCAAAAAATAGGGAGTGCGCAGTAGCCGACGCTAATGCCATTATGACTTTAGAGACTACGAATCCGCCAGTCTTGCGAACCGTTATATCCCAAATGGTTACCAAAACATGCTGACCAGCTGGTTGCATCCATGACCCAACCACGCGTTTCAAGCGAGGTCCGTCAGCTGAGAGGTAGAACGCAAAGAGCGAGAAAGTTAAAAGTTGGAACACACCTCCAACGACGCTTGATAACACACCAAATATTCCGCCGGCAACGTGTGTGGCCCACTGCGTTACTTGGGATTGATTTATGTTCAATTGATTAATTATTGTGGCTGGATCTAAGTTTTGCTTGAAAGTGGAATTTACCCAACTGGTTAGATCCGTAACTATGGTTGGCAAATCTGAAATAAGACTTGATGCCTGCGAAAATAAGATCCCGCCAAACAAACCTAGGAACGCAACGCCAGAAATCAGAACTCCGAAAAGTACCAATCCGGTAGCTGCACCTCTACGCCAGCCGCGCTTTGCCAGAGCTGCTACTGGCGGTTCCATTGCAATCGCGAATAGCAAAGCTATTGAAAGCAGGAGAATAAAACTGCGGTTCTTTTCCAAAATCCAAAGAAATAGCATCGCGGCAAAGACAAATAACGCAATCGTCCGTAAGGCCCATTTCACTGACTTCTTGTCGAAGCGGAGAACTGAAACTGAATCATTCGCGGGTGAGCTCATAAATTGAGGTTACCTGATCAGGAATTGGCAAGGTGGCGTGACACCATAGGGGTATGCCCAGTTATCGCGCCGAAGCCATAGTTTTGCGCACGCATAAGTTGGGTGAGGCTGATCGAATAATCACACTTCTAACACGAGATCGTGGCAAAGTGCGGGCTGTTGCCAAAGGGGTACGTCGGACAAAAAGCAAGTTTGGGGCTCGGCTAGAACCATTTAGTCGAGTGGATCTTTTGGTCTTTGAAGGAAAGAGCTTGGACATAATTACCCAAGCTGAATCATTGAATGCTTATGGCCAGGATTTGGCTCTGGATTATTCGTTGTGGACAGCCGGGCAAACCATGCTGGAGACTGCGGATCGCTTAAGTCCCGAGGAGTCGATCTCAGCAGAAGCTCAGTATTTATTATTAGTTGGCGCATTACGCACTTTGGTTAGCGGCGAACATGTGCCCTCGCTTGTTCTGGATGCTTATCTACTTCGTTCGCTGGCTATGGCGGGTTATGCGCCTACTTTGGATGCCTGTGTAATCTGCGGTTCGGCTGGCGCCCAACCCTTCTTCCATATTTCAACTGGAGGAGCACTTTGTGTTGAACACCGAGTGCCGGGAAGTGTTGCGCCACGAGAAGAGTCATTTAATTTGATGCGGGCATTGCTGGCTGGAGATTGGGAATCTGCTGATGGTTCGGAACAAAAGGAGCGAACTGAAGTGTCAGGTTTAGTAGCTGCATATGTGCAGTGGCATTTGGAGCGCGGACTGCGTTCGTTGCCGCTAGTTGACCGACAAAGTAAATGATCGTGGCAGACTTTAACCATGTTGCTGAAACCGCCTGAACATTCCTCTGGAATTAAACCGCCTAGCATTCAGGCTGAACTAATTCCAAATCACATTGCAATCGTGATGGATGGAAATGGCCGCTGGGCAAATGAGCGCGGGTTACCGAGAACTGCCGGACATGAAGCTGGGGAAGCTAGCTTGATGGATTGTATTTACGGATCACTTGAACTTGGCGTTGGCTGGCTGTCAGCTTATGCATTCTCTACCGAAAATTGGCGCAGATCTCCGGAGGAAGTTCGATTCTTAATGAACTTTAACCGGGATGTGATTCGTCGTCGCCGTGATGAAATGAATGACATGGGGGTACGAATTCGTTGGGCCGGAAGGCGCCCAAAGTTGTGGCGTTCGGTTATCGAGGAATTAGAAGCATGCGAAAAGTTAACTGCAAAAAATTCAAAACTCACTGTAACAATGTGCGTAAATTACGGTGGGCGTGCTGAAATAACTGACGCAGTCAGCGCGATCGCAAAGCAAGTAGCTGAAGGCAAAATTGACCCAAACAAAATATCTGAAAAGACTATAAAAAGGTATTTGGATGAACCGGATATGCCTGATGTTGATCTCTTCGTTCGATCAAGCGGGGAGCAACGATTAAGTAACTTCTTACTCTGGCAAAGTGCATATTCTGAATTTGTTTTCTTACCCACACTTTGGCCAGATTTTGATCGACGTCATTTGTGGCACGCCTGTGAAATATACGCATCTCGAGATCGTCGTTACGGGGGAGCAGAACCTAATCCACTGCCAAAGAATTAAGCGAAATTTACAATAACGAACATTAGTACCACGCCAGCCACGGTGCTCAATAAAGTTAAGCGCGACGGATGTGTGCTGTGAGCTTCTGGCAAAATATGTGATGTCGAAAGATAAATTAGCATTCCAGCAAACAGCGCTAGATAGCTCCCAAGAAATATGTTGCTAATTACAACATACGAGCCAACTGCAGCTCCGCTAACTCGCGCCAAGCCATCAATACCCAAAAGATAGGCAGAAGTTTTCTTCCAGTTGCCAGAGTTAATCAATAGTGCGACTGTATTTAATCCGTCAGTAAATGCATGGCCAACAACGGCGATCGCAACTGCCACACCAAGTGCATTGGAAACTTGAAACGAAAGACCTATGGCAACGCCATCAAGAAAAACATGCACAACCATTGCACTAGCACCAATTAGTCCAGCGGTGAGGCTATGCGCATGTTCATGGTCATGTTCGTAGTCAGACTCTGCAGGCTCGTGCGCGCCAGAAAGATCTTCTAGGATGTGTAGCGCCAAAAATCCAATTACCAAAAACACCATCACACTTGGAACGTTTCCAAGGGTATTTGGATTGAGTTTGATTACACTTGGAATTAGATCAAATGCAGCAAGTCCGAGTAGTAACCCACCGGATAGCCCAAGTACTAAGTGCATTTTGTCACGCGATCGAAGCGCCAAAGTGCCACCAAGTGCGGTCGCGATTACCGTTAGGAACGCGATCAAAATTGCCATGTTCTTAGCGTACCTAATGCCCAAGCCGTGCTTGACTTAGTTCATGAGCGGCAACCAGAGTAAACCTCAAGAACCTGTAATAACGCATTCGGTAGCGCGAAAGGCAATCACTCAAGCTAGTACGCCACTTTTGCTTCGAATCCACTTGCTGCCGAAATTCGTAGTCCCAGTTCTTATCGCGGGATTTATGGTTTTAGCCCTGTTCACCAGCGGTTTGATCGGGGGCATTGCGCTCACTTTTGTTTCAATCTTTATTGGTTGGCTGATGTATCTGTCTTGGCCCTTGCTGGATAGCCGGTCCCGAGTATTACGATTTTTGGTTCTTTGCATTTTGATATCTGCAACTGCAGTTAAGTATGTTTCCTAATTCATGATTGGAACTTTTCACTCCCTTTGGAAATTTGAAGTTTTGGAAGTTGCGATTTGGAGTGCTCGGGCTCAAGACGCGTTGCAGGTATTGCAACTGCAACCTGGATTTCTGCGGGCCAGCATTATGCATAGTGCTGATGAGACTCGCCTTTATTTAGTCCAAACCGATTGGCAAGATGTTGGATCCTATCGGCGCGCACTCGGTTCAGTGGAAGCAAAACTTGGAGTTTGGCCATTTCTTGCTGACATGCAAGATGAGGCAACTGCATTTGAGAAATTATTGGAAATGAATGTGAATGAAGTAACCAGATTTGAAACTAGTGTTAACGATGGCTCTTGAGTTTGTAGATCGAGCGGATGCGGGGCGCCAGATATTAGAAAAATTTCGTCATAAATTATCTGAGTTGGACTTACTCGTAGTTGTGTTGCCAGCAGCTCAAGAAATTGCTTTCGCATTCGCGAGCGAAGTTACTTTGCCAATGCGAGATCTTGTAATTGCCCGTGATCTAACCGGTGTCGTAATACCCAGGCTAGATAATGTCACGGGTCTACGCGTTGGTGTTATTGACGACGGTGTGGAAACTGGAACTACTGCCATGGCTATTGGAGCGATGCTCAAGGCAGGCGGCGCCGACAAGGCCACGCTTCTGGTACCGATCTGCCCACAGCCAGTCACGGTCCTGCTAGTTCGGGTTTATGACGAAGTTTGTGCTGTGGAGCAGCCATTGGTGCCACATGCTTTGTCATGGCATTACGAAAAATAGCACAACACCAGAAGTATCAGTTTGGTCAGATAGACTTAGATTTCACGTTCACCGGCAACCAGTCGGATGACCTAAACGGATGTTGAGTTACATGGATCGCGTAGACGCTGTAGTTAATTTGTCCAAGCGCCGGGGATTTGTTTTCCCAAGCAGTGAAATTTATGGTGGGTCCCGATCCGCCTGGGATTATGGCCCGCTTGGAGTTGAGCTCAAAGAGAACGTCCGTCGCCAATGGTGGAAAGCCGTTGTACAAGGGCGTGAAGATGTCGTTGGGCTAGATTCTGCCGTAATTTTGGCACCACAGGTTTGGGCAGCCTCTGGACATTTGTCTACATTCACTGATCCGCTGACCGAATGCACTGCATGTCACAAACGATTTCGTGAAGATCACTTACTTGAGGAATTTGAAGAGCGCAAAGGTCGCGCTCCAGAGGGTGGCTTAGCAGGAGTGCCGTGCCCAAACTGTGGCACCAAAGGTGAATTTACCGAACCAAAAATGTTCAACGGGATGATGTCGACAAATCTCGGTCCTACGGTTGACGAAAATTCGTTGCATTACCTCCGTCCAGAAACAGCGCAAGGCATCTTTACAAATTATGCAAATGTTGCAGCTTCGTCCCGCAAAAAGCCACCGTTTGGAATTGGCCAGACTGGTAAATCATTTCGTAACGAAATCACACCGGGAAACTTTATTTTCCGCACCCGTGAATTTGAGCAAATGGAAATGGAATTCTTCGTGCCACCTGGTACCGACGAAGAGTGGCACGAGTATTGGTTGCAAGAGCGCTGGAACTGGTATATCGACTTGGGTCTTTCTGAGGAAAATCTGCGCAAGTTCGAACATCCTCAAGAAAAACTTTCGCACTACTCAAAGCGCACAACTGATATCGAATATCGTTTCCAGTTTGGTGGTAGTGAGTTTGCTGAGCTCGAAGGCATTGCAAACCGCACTGACTTCGACCTTAAGGCCCACATGGAAGCTTCGGGTAAGGACCTTTCGTTCTTTGACCAGGAATCTGGCGAAAAGTATGTGCCATATGTAATTGAACCGGCTGCTGGCCTAACGCGCGCGGTTCTAGCATTCATGCTCGAGGCATACGCCGAAGATGAAGCGCCAAATACTAAGGGAGGGGTTGATAAGCGAGTTGTTATGCGCTTTGACAAACGCTTAGCTCCAGTCAAAGCGGCAATCCTGCCACTATCGCGTAATGCGGACTTGAGCCCGAAAGCTCGGGATTTAGCAACTGAATTACGCAAGAACTGGAACATCGAATTTGACGATGCTGGTGCAATTGGCAGGCGCTATCGCCGCCAAGATGAAATCGGCACCCCATATTGCATTACGGTCGACTTTGAAACGCTGGAAGATAATGCAGTAACAGTGCGCGACCGTGACTCTATGGAACAAGAGCGTGTGAGCCTTGATGCAATTGTTGGCTGGCTAGGCGCTCGACTTACCGGCTGCTGATGTTTGCCGATCTGTTAGCCACAAATCCAGTCATCGAGCTTGCGCCGATGGCTGGTGTGACTAACCGTGCATTTCGGCGGGTTTGCCGCGAGGCATCCGAGTCAATTCGTCGCGAAATTGGGCAAACAGATGATGACGGAACGATTTATGTTGCTGAAATGACAACTTCGCAGGCGCTACTAATGCGACATCCAGAAACTATTGATCTGGTGACGTTTGACGCCGACGAACGAGTGCGCAGCGCCCAACTTTACGGAGTAGATCCAAAAATCGTTGGTGATGCAGTTCGAATGTTGGTCGATGAAGATATGGCGGATCACATCGACTTAAACTTTGGCTGCCCAGTCCCAAAAGTCACTCGCAAAGGTGGGGGGAGTGCGCTGCCTTGGAAGCGGGATCTATTTTCAGACATCGTTAATTCAGCAGTAACGAATGCCCAAGGGAAAGTACCTGTAACCGTGAAAATGCGGGTGGGTATTGATGATGATCACATAACTTATTTGGATGCCGGACGAATTGCAGCGGATGCCGGTGTGACTTGGGTTGCGCTCCATGGTCGTACTGCAGCTCAGTATTACGGAGGGAAAGCGGATTGGAACACAATTGCTCGCCTGGTTGAGCACATACCTAATACTCCGGTTTTGGGTAACGGCGATATTTGGTCAGCTGCCGATGCCCAGCGGATGCTTAATGAAACCGGTGCCCGGGGTGTAGTCATTGGCCGAGGTTGTTTAGGTAGGCCATGGTTATTTGGTCAAATTCGGGCTTCTTTCGCAGGGGAAATAGTTCCTGCCGAGCCACAAGTTGGAGTCATTCTAGATTTAATGAAGCGCCACGCAAAGTTGCTAACCGAAATGCACGGCAACGAATTCAAGGGGTGCCAAGAAATGCGCAAGCACATGGCTTGGTACTTAAAAGGCGTAGTTGCCGGTACGCAAACGCGCGGCGCATTGGCATTAATTTCAAACTTGGCCGAGCTCGATGAATTACTGGAAACCATTGAGCGAGACCAGTACTTAGAAGATGCAATTGCAAAATCCCCACGTGGCCGAACCACACCCGATAAGCGAGTAAACCTGCCAGATGGATGGCTAAATTCCCAGTTCATGTCAGTGCGTGAGCAAGAAACGGTTCGTGAGGCTGAACTAAGCGTGAGTGGTGGGTAAGTGTTAGGCAGTTACACACAAAGCGATACTCAGCGTTGGATTAACGAACCAAACAAGAGCGTCGAACGAACCGAATTCGCGCGCGATCGTGCTCGAGTTATGCATAGTTCGGCGCTGCGTCGCCTCGGTGTAAAAACACAAGTTATGGAAGCGGGTCAGCAAGACTTCCCGCGAACTCGACTCACACACTCACTTGAAGTTGCCCAGGTGGGGCGCGAACTTGGCGCAGCGCTTGGTTGCGATCCAGATTTAGTAGATACTGCGTGCTTGTCACACGATCTTGGACACCCACCATTTGGCCACAATGGCGAAACGGCACTGAACGAACTCGCAGGTGATATTGGTGGATTTGAAGGTAACGCACAATCTTTTAGATTGCTAACGCGCTTAGAACCAAAAGCAATTAGCCCGTTAGCTGGACCAAGACCCGGTGAAACTATCGGATTGAATTTAACTCGTGCTTCTCTGGATGCAGCCTCGAAGTATCCCTGGCTAAAACGTGAAGGGCAAACTAAGTTTGGCGTTTATGACGATGATGCTGACGTATTCGATTGGGTTAGAGCCGGACGTCTGGATGATCAATCCTGCTTCGAAGCCCAAGTAATGGATTGGTCAGACGATGTTTCTTATTGCGTCCATGACATCGAAGATGCAATTTATGGTGGCCATGTAGATATTTCCATCTTGGAATCACCAAGTGGTCGAAGCGAAATTGTTGAAGTTGCACGCACCTGGTACGGCACGAATTTTGAAGCACAGGGTCTAGACGAAGCACTGGTTAGGGTTGGGAATTTACCTAGTTGGCCGGGATCATTCGATGGAACTTTGAAATCTTTAAGTGCTCTTAAAAATTTGACCAGTACTTTAATTGGGCGATTTTGCGTTTCTGCGCAACAGGCTACGCAATCTCAGTATGGGACCGATCCGCTGACTCGTTATGACGCAAATTTGATTGTTCCCGAGCTATCCCGTTATGAAGTGACTGCATTAAAAGCACTTGCAGCCAGGTTTGTAATGAACCGCCAAGGTGCAGATGTTGTCTACAGCCGCCAACGTCAACAAATCAGCGAGTTAGTCGCTGTTATTTCAGCGGCGCCTGAACAGCACCTCGATCGCTTTCACAAAGATTTATGGCTAAATGCCCATTCTGACTCTGCTAAATCCCGCGTGGTCATTGACCAAGTTGCCGCCCTTACGGACGTCAGCCTTGTGCAATGGCACACCATTACCTGCACGTAACATTGCACTGTGGCTGGCAAAATTCGCGAAGAGGACGTTAGTACCGTTCGCGAGCGTGCCCGGATTGATGAAATTGTCCGCGAGACAGTAACGCTTAAAGCAGCAGGTGGCGGTAGCTATAAGGGCCTTTGTCCTTTTCATGACGAACGTACCCCTTCATTTCATGTAACGCCCAGCAAGGGTTTGTATCACTGCTTCTCTTGTGGAGAAGGCGGCGATGTAATTACGTTTGTGCGCAAGATTGATGCGCTTTCCTTTACCGAGGCTGTTGAAAAACTTGCTGGTAAGTACGGCATCACATTGCGCTACGAAGAAGGCAGCGGAACTTCAACTAGCAATCAAGGCCAGCGGGCCAGGCTGGTTGAAGCGCACAAGGTCGCTGCAAATTTTTATAAGGCGCAATTGCAAACTCCGGCCGCGCAACATGCCCGAACGTTCTTAACTGAGCGCGGATTTGATCCAGCTTCGTGGGAGCTTTTTGGTGTTGGTTATTCTCCTGCAGGTTGGGATGCACTTCGCAACGAACTTCGTTCCAAGGGATTTACCGAAGATGAAATGCTAACTTCTGGTCTTGCAGTTTCGGGTCAACGCGGTGCTTATGATCGCTTTCGGGATCGAGTCATGTGGCCAATTCGAGATTCCAGCGGCGACACAATCGGCTTTGGCGCTCGAAAGCTGAGCGAATCCGATCAGGGCCCAAAGTATTTAAATACTCCAGAAACTCCGATATATCGCAAGTCTCAAGTTTTGTATGGCATTGATTTAGCTCGCCGTGAAATGGCTAAAGCGCAACAAGCCGTGGTCGTTGAGGGTTACACGGATGTTATGGCCTGCCACCTCGCTGGCATTACTACCGCAGTCGCTACCTGTGGAACTGCATTTGGCCCTGAACACGTGAAAGTTTTGCGTCGAATTTTGATGGATGACGATACCAAGCATGCCGAAGTCATCTACACCTTTGACGGTGACGCAGCTGGGCGAAAAGCTGCCTTGAAGGCATTCGGGGAAGATCAGAAATTTGTGGCAGCTACTTTTGTGGCTATTGAACCGCATGGTTTAGATCCTTGCGACTTGCGTTTGGCACACGGTGACGAAGGTTTAAAGAATTTAATTGCAAATAAAATCCCATTATTTGAGTTTGTACTGAAGTCAACAGTTGATGATTTTGATTTGGAAACCGCAGAAGGACGGGTAGCTGGGCTAAGGGCTGCGGCGCCAATTCTTGCTGGCATTAAAGATGCCGTGCTTCGCGCTGAATACATCCGAACAGTTTCCGGTTGGCTCGGTATGGATGAGTCTTCGCTTCGAAAAGAGGTCACATCTGGAAATCGCAGTGCGCCGGTAGAACCAACTCGAGCCCAGACCGCCGCATCCTCACAGGCTGCAAATGTCGAGCGCGAAGCTCTTAAATGCGTTCTGCAAACCCCTCACTTAGTTGGTACTTGGTTTGAATCATTAGAAGAGAGCGTGTTTACTGTTCCAGCTGCGGCCCAGGTATTTATGGCTTGTGTGGCGGCTGGCAATCCACTCGAGTTTGCTTCTGCCCAAGCGTGGATCACCGCTGTTTTGGAAAAAGCACCTGATGACGAAATTCGTTCACATGTTCGCGCCATGGCAGTAGCACCCCTTCCTAATGACAATCCAGATGAGCGCTATGTTCAGGCAGTACTTGCAAGGATTCTTGAAATGGATGCCGCCCGTAGAGTTAATGAAATTAAGTCTGGCTTGAGCAGGGCTGAAGATTCTGGCGATGCGGACGAACAATCGCGGCTGCTTGCAGAATTACTAGGTCTCGAGAAATATCGCCGGGACATGCGCACTTTTGCAGTTGGCGATTCTTAGTGGCTATTTTCACTCGCCCCGAAAAGTTACCCAGTGAGATAAAAATTGCAGTTCCACATGGCGAAAAACTCATGGCCTGGGCACGGCATAGCAACGGGTTCCTTGGAGTTACTAACCATTCCTTGATTGTCGCCAGCAGTGATGGAGTTCAAATTCGGCCCTGGGGTTTGGCGCTCCAAGCCAAGTGGAATGAGCCGACACTTACTTTAATTCTGCAAGATTCATTAGATTCGGCGCCAATTACCTTGTCTTGGGTTCTCACTGATTCAGGTCAAGTGCCTCAGGCTGTTCACGATCGGGTCACAAGTGCTGTGCTGGTTGATCAAGCTCACGAAGTACCAGATGTTGGGCGGGTCCGTTTCGTAGCCCGTCGCCACCGGGACAGCGTCACTTGGACTTCAATAGCCGACAATTACGACGCAGCGCATAGCTCAATGGGTGCCACAAACGTCAACAATATTTTGATCCAATTGCAGGCTTCGTTTGGCATCTAGGTCGTTTCGCCACAGCGACTCGGTTTTGTTAGTATTAGCGAGTTAATCCCCTGTAGCTCAATTGGCAGAGCACTCGACTGTTAATCGAGTGGTTATTGGTTCGAGTCCAATCGGGGGAGCAGGAAATTTTAATTACAATTGATTATGCGCAAAAGCATATTTCTTATGACACTCCTAATCAGTTTCAGTGCCGTTATAAACCCAGCCAATGCGGCAACCTCAAAGGTAGGAAACTACAAATCCTGTAGTTATCCAAAATCTAAACCAGCGCCATACAAGGCAAACGCCAAATCCTGGAAAGCTCAGGGTTTCGGCACTGTCATACGGGGGATCGACATTTCGATGTGGCAGCATTCCAATAATTTGCCCATTGATTTTGCCAAACTCAAGACTGATCAAAATCTAACTTTTGTAATCATTAAAGGATCCGATGGTGGAACTCGAGGAAATGGCAATGCAAAGAAATGGTTTGCCTCGGATCGCATAGCGGCGAAAGCTCAAGGCCTTGTCGTTGGCGCATACCACTACGCCTTACCAGGTAATTTGAATGCAAACACAATCAAGGATGCAAAGTTGCAGGCAGCTCGCGCCGTTACTCAAGCTGGTGGTGCAAAAGTTGGTGACCTACCGCTTACTTTGGATTTAGAAGAACTGCCTTGTGGCTGGACTATCAACCGGTTGGCTAGATGGACGAGAGCATTCTTGGCAGAAACGGAACGGTTAACTGGCCGTACTCCGATGATTTATGCAAACGGCACATTTATTCAGAGGTTAGAAGATGCCGGTGCAAGTGACCTTTCGCGCTACCCGCTTTGGCTTGCAAAGTGGGGTCCCAAACTAGGACCAGTTCCAGTTGAAAAGCGTATTTGGAACGGCAAGTGGAAGGTCTGGCAATTTACGGCAGATGGAAAACTTGTTGGTGTACCGTCAGGAAGTACCGATCTAGATGTTTTTAATGGAACTCTCGAAGAGTTCAACGCCTTTGCAAATCACTAAGCGAAAGCTGTTTCAAGCGCAACTTCAACCATCGCACGGAAGCCGGTTTCTCGTTCTTCCGAGGAAGTTTTTTCGTGCGTCCGGATCATGTCGCTAACTGTGCAGATCGCAAGTGCGCGTCGACCATACTTTGCCGCGATCGTGTAAAGCGCACTTGCTTCCATCTCAACACCAAGAACACCGTGAGCTTCGAGGATGTCTAGCGCATTGCTGTCGTCATAAAACAAGTCCATAGAAGCAATTCCGCCAACGTGATAGTTCACACCGTGGGTCTTTGCTGCTGCAACTGCCGCTTGCAGTAAGTCGTAGTTTGCGATCGGCGCAAAGTCCAAACCGCCGGTGGCTCGACGATTAGTTCCAGAATCTGTAGACGCAGCCATCCCAATAATTACGTCACGAAGCTGGGTTTTTCCGAGGCCACCACAGGTTCCAATGCGAATCGCAGTTTGAACATCAAAGTCTTTGAAAAGTTCGGTTACATAAATAGAAATCGAAGGAATACCCATTCCAGTGCCTTGAACTGAAACTCGATTGCCCTTGTACGTGCCGGTATAACCCAACATATTTCGAACCGAGTTGTACTGGACTGCACCTTCCAACATATTTTCGGCAACCCACTTGGCACGAAGTGGATCTCCTGGAAGCAAAATGGTTTCGGCGATATCGCCCTTGTTGGCACCAATATGTACAGTCATGTCTCTAATCTACTTGAGGCTTCTAATAGTGTGGCAATAGATCCTCGATTTAGGAGCACTGCCTTGGCCGCCAACTTTGCAATTTTTAACGCATCAATTAATACTCAGGATGAGAAAAATCCAACCGCGAGCGCTATTGCCTGGTCGGGGGATCGAATCATTTCGATTGGTGATGATGCGGTAGTTCGCGATGCAATTGATGCCAAGACTGAAGTCGTTGATGCACATGGCGCGGCAGTTACACCTGGCATCGTTGATGGCCACCAACATCTATTTAGTGGTGCCGAATTTGCCCAGGGCTTAGATCTCGATCGCGTCTCTAGTCTTGCGCAATTACGAGACAAAGTTGCCGCAGAACGAAAGCGAATCGGGCCCGGCAAATGGTTACTGGGATTCGCACTGGAATACGCAGCAATCGAAGGCAAGTACCACCACTCACTTCTTGACGAAGCTGCTGGCGATGGACCGATGTTTCTTTACACGCTCGACGTGCACACCGGAATGGTTAATAGCGAAGCAATGCGGATTGCCGGCCTAACTGGCCCAATGAATGTTGCGGATAACTCAGTAGTCGTTGTCGATGATGACGATAAGCCAACTGGTGAATTACTGGAAATGGCAGCGATGCAAATTGTGTTGTCCCATGTACCGGTTGCAAGTAAAAGCGAGCGCTTAGATTGGTACGCCGAAGCAATCCGTCGCCAGAATTCACTTGGTATCACCGAAGTTCACCTAATGGATGGCGATCTCGAAACCATCAACATCATGCGCGAACTTGAAGAGCGAAGTGATTTAAATTTAAGAATTTTGCAGCATCACTTTATTTACCCCTACACACCGATTGAAGAAGTAGAAGCCATGATGCAAACCCACAATTTAAGTGGAAAACGTTGGCAGGCGGATGGCGTTAAGTTCATGCTCGATGGCGTGATCGATACTGGAACTGCATGGCTGGAACACCCAGATTCACAGGGCCAAGGAACTGAGCCGATGTGGCCAGAGTTATCGCTTTATCACCAGCGAGCTAGGCAATTTCACGATGCTGGATTTCGGATCGCAACTCATGCCATCGGCGATCGCGCAGTGCGCGAAGTCCTAGATGTGTACGAAGCGTTGCCTGGCGGTTCCGCAGGCCGTCATCGCATCGAACATATTGAAACTTCGCCGGATGCAACAATTGCGCGATTTGCTCCGTTGAAAGTAACTGCCTCAATGCAGCCCGTACACATGCGGTGGTTGGAATTTGATTTGAGCGATCCGTGGTCGCAACGTCTTGATTCGACACAATGCGGGCACGGCTGGCGATCCGGGGACATCATGAGTACCGGAGCACTCGTAGTTCTTGGTTCAGATTGGCCAGTTGCGCCATTTGATCCGCGGATGGGATTCTTTGCAGCCCAAAAGCGTCGCGCCCACGACGTTGACTATGACGGACCAGTTGGTACCACTCGCGCTTTGACCGGAGCCGAAACGTTATCTGGTTATACCCGCAACGCTGCGCTCGCAGTTGGCGCGCAAGAAGAGCGCGGGATGTTAAGGCCAGGCATGAAAGCTGACTTAGTTATGTGGCAGGAAGATCCATCGAAAGTAAATCCAAACGATGTAATTGACCTTCCGGTATTACGCACTGTCGTTGGGGGAGAAACCGTCTTTCAGGCGTAGACGAAATTCGGCAACCGACATTTCATAAATTTCTTCAGGTCCGTCTTCTTCGTCAATTTGCTGTCCTACGTGCTCAAAACCAAGAGAGTTAATAATCGACATTGACGGGCCGTTAGTTGCGCTCACTGTGTAACGAAGTGTTGTGACTCCTGGCTGATTGATTACCCAAGCCCACATCCCCAGCAAGGCCTCTTTACCAAACCCTTGGTTGCGGCATGGTTCGGAAATTCCAAAACCGATTTCAACCATGCCAACCTCATCTGGTGGGGCATGAAAACTGATTGATCCAACAATTTCTTTAGATTCGCGTAAGACAATCCAGCGCACGAACCAGTTGTTTGTTGTTGGATCTGCTTTAACTTGCGGCACGCGCCAACGCAACGGGCCAGAATGTTCATGCGTCAATTCGTTGTGCGGATTAGTGAAGCCTCGATCCGTTAACAAGGTGGGATTGTCCGGATCTTCATGCAGCATTATCAATTCCGGAATCGGAATCAGATGCAGGTCCAAGCGCGAGGTTTGAATTAACTCGGTTGAATTACTCATATCTATTTAGTCCCCAATTGCACGAATAATGCGAATCCAAACTAGGTAACAGCCAGTCAACATACATGCGCCGGCAATTTCGAGTTCGGGGCGAATGGGAACGTAACCTTTTTCGGCGGTTACAAGTGCAACGACTCCAATATTGTTAATCAAGGAAAATGAAATCCAAGTTGCCCACCACAACCTGGTGTCGCGCGCAGAAACCGGATCATCAGACTTAATCGATTTTGCTTTTAATAAATCATCGATTAAAAACTTTGGAAACCAAAGGGAAACGACCGGAACTAGCCAGCCCCACAGTGTCCACGGTCGCTTTAACCGAATCGCAGTTGGGTTTTCCGATGCGACTTGATCATAAATTCCTTGTAGCCACTTGCTGGTGAAAATCCAGGAGCCAATCATGGTGATTGGAACAATCACCGAAAGGTTGTTGTAGGTTGTGACAATTTTGGCAGCCTCTACGCCCGCGGCTAACTGTTGTCGATAACTTGTGGCACTAGGGATTGACGAAAGGGCCAGGATCCAAACGGCTGCCAACATAGACGAGCTTGCAGCGATGACTTGCTGACCCTTGATTGTGCGCATTTTCCTATTCTGCCTTACGTCTCGTTGTGGCCGAGGAATACACTTCTATTACCCCAATCTTGAGAGGCCAATCATGACTGAACGTATCGAACCAACCATCACCGTCCTTGGTGGCAGCACAATTCCTGTTCCAGAAGCCGTAGCTAAGCCGAACAGTATTGATGGCCAAATGGAGTCTGTCTTGATGGCTTGGATTTCGCCAGATGAAGCTATTGAAACTGGAATCTGGGAATGTTCGCCAGGCACGTTCATCGTGCACCGCGATGGCTACGACGAAATCGCACAAATTCTTTCCGGATCAGCAACGATTACCGGCGAAGACGGAACAGTTGTTGAACTAAAAGTTGATTCCACCATCGTCACCCCAGAAGGCTGGCGTGGAACTTGGGTCGTTCACGAGCCAATCCGCAAGCAGTTCGTAATCCGTCGTTTCAATAAGTAACCCAGACAGGCAGCTGACATGAATCCTGAAGACATCGTTGGTCCAGTTGATGGAACTAAAGTTCCGCGGTTTGCAGGGGAGTCGACGTTTGCTCGGTTACCTCGAATAGACCAGGTATCCGATTACGACGTTGCAGTTCTAGGTGCACCGTTTGATAGCGGAGTTTCATATCGGCCCGGTGCACGCTTTGGTCCGATGGGTATTCGCCAGGCATCGCGTCACTTACGTCCGGCTTACCACCCCGATCTTGAGATCGCGCCGTTTCGTACCATCCAAGCCGTTGATGCTGGCGATGTTCCTTGCAACCCGTTTGATATTGATTCAGCCCTGAAGCAAATCAATGAGGTATCAAGTGAATTAGTTAGTGATCGACACAAGTTGGTAACGCTTGGTGGCGACCACACGGTAACACTGGGCATCTTGCGTTCCATGGCTAAGGTTCATGGACCAATTGCCATGATCCACTTCGATTCCCATTTGGATACTTGGGATAGCTACTTCGGCGCCGATCGCACACATGGCACATTTATGCGCCGCGCATTCGAAGAAGGTTTACTTCTGGAAGACAAGTCACTGCACGTTGGTATTCGCGGTCCGATCTATGACAACGAAGATCTCGTCAACGACAAGAAGTTCGGTTTCTCCACAGTTCGCGCCGCCGATTTCGATCGCATGGGCGTAGACGAAGTGGTCGCGTTGGCACGTAAGCGCGTGGGCGATGCTCCGATGTATTTGTCTATTGATATAGATGTGCTTGATCCAGCATTTGCGCCAGGCACCGGAACCCCTGAAATGGGTGGCTTCACCTCCCGCGAACTACTGAACTTAGTTCGTGGCATGCCACGTGAACAGATGATTGGTGCCGACATTGTGGAAGTTGCTCCGGCATATGACCACGCTGAAATCACTTCACTTGCCGCTGCGACTCTTGCCTACGAAATCATGTCGCTAATGGCTCTTAACGTCAGTAAGGGAGTCTGAAGTGTCACTTCATTCACCGGATGACATGTTGAAAGTCGACCCAGATCCAATTCGCCAAGCGCGCATTGATTTAGCAGCTGCCCATCGTTTGGCAGTTATGTATGGCTTCCACGAAGGCATCGACAACCACTTCACATTATTAGTACCGGGTTATGAAGATCGCTTCTTCTTAGCTCCATTTGGGTTGCATTGGTCGGAAGTTCAAGCCAGCGACTTCATGATCGTTGACTTAGACGGCACGGTTTATGAAGGTGATGGACTGGTCGAAGAAACAGCATTCTTTATTCATGCACCGATGCATGGCTCAGCTCGCAAACTGCGGGCAGTTCTGCATACCCACATGCCTTATGCCACGGCACTAGCCATGTTGGATGAACCAGATCTAGTTATGGCGAGCCAGAATGCGCTGGGATATCGCGATGATGTTTTTTATGACTGTGATTACAACGGACTTGCCCTTGATCGATCCGAAGGTGAACGCATGACTCGCGCACTAGGGGATAAGTCAATCCTGTTATTGCGCAACCACGGCATTGTTACGACTGGATCAAATGTGGCCGAGGCTTTCCATCACTTGTACTTCTTCGAGCGAACTGCTGAAGTTCAGGTGCTAGCTCAATCAACAGGTCAGATGATTCGCGAAGTTCCAAAAGATATCGTTGACATGACTGTCGAGCAGTTCAAGGATTCAACACATCTCAACGGTTACAGTCGAATTGATCTGCATTTTGCCGCGCTTAAGCGCATGCTAGATCGCAGCCAGCCAGACTACGCGGCCTAAAACTTGTAAATCACATCTGCAAAATGTGGTGTGGCAAATAAGTAAAGAATTCGAAGCGGCTCATCGTCGTAATTGTTGATTTGATGTAGCGCATCGCCCGGGATGTAAACCATAGTGTCTGGGGTCACGTCGTATATCGTGCCTTCGATCGTGACTTTACCTTTTCCACTTAATACGTAGTAAGTCTCTGGCTGTAGGTGGCGATGAGCTTCTAGGGCTTCATCCTTAAAGACTCGAGCAACGCCAAGAACCATGTCAGTTTCTTCGTCATCATTAACGCCTTGCAGGGCTTTCCAAGTGACTTTGCCGCGGGCTGCAACTTGTTCGTCAGGCCAGCCAGCCCAATCCATGTCGTCTAAGTGGCGAACTATTGGTTCCACAGTCACTCCTATTTGTTTAGATGATTTTAGGCTTACGAACTATCGGATGTGTCGGAATATCAGATGTGTTTGGGCATTTCTAACATTTTGATCGCTAGTTAGCAGCTTCTGAATAAATTCCCTTAAAGCTTCGGAGCTTGAGACGGCTACATGGACAAGTAAATCTTCACTTCCAGATACATGGAATATCTGAACCACATTTCCGGCGGTACTGATCTTTTCGATTAATGCCGAAGTTGTTTCTTCATCTTGTCGCCGCAGAGATAGGAAAACTATGGCTTGCACCCCAAGCCCAATGGCGTTGTAGTCCACGTCGATAGTGAATCTGCGAATAATGCCCCGCTGAACTAAATTGCGAACGCGCATCAAGGTCGTAGATGCAGCTAACCCAACACCACTAGCCAAGCTGGCGTTTGAAATTGCGGAGTCACTATCGAGTTGGTTGAGCAGTTCAACATCAACCTGGTCAAGAACCGAATTATTTTTGGAAATAAGCATTTCTAGCTCCCGATATTCGAATTTAATTACAGATTCTCTGCTATTTCCGAATGTTATTCGAAAATTGAGCAATCTAACGAATAGATTGCAAAAATCAGGCCATGGATTCAAATACTTCATTTCAAACCCTTGCGGTGCATGCTGGCCGGGAGGACCTGACTGAACTAGGCGTTCATGCCTTACCTATTGATCTT
Source organism: Actinomycetota bacterium (assembly GCA_947452765.1). GTDB lineage: Bacteria > Actinomycetota > Actinomycetes > S36-B12 > UBA5976 > UBA5976. The sequence continues at coordinate 318,473 of CANGDR010000001.1, forward strand.
TCAACCACTGCGCCGCTCGTTGATATTGACTCTGGCGGCCAGGCCTACGAAGTCATGGCAACTGGCGGCGTATATAAGGGTCAATCCAGCACGGTTTACCGAAGGCTCTGGAACACCACAGTTGGTCGATTCGAAAGCGCCATGGCACAACTTGAGACGCAGCGCATCGCCCAAACTGGCGGCGATGCTGAAGCGTTCCAAGCAGTTGCTTACGCAACTGGAATGGCCGCAATTAGCGCAGTGTTTCTATCTCGCGTTAAAGCCGGTAAAGATCATGTGGTTGCAGTTCGTCCGCTCTACGGCGGTACTGATCACTTATTGGCCAGCGAGTTATTCGGGGCGAAAGTTAGTTTCGTTGAAGCGGACCAAATTGCATCGGCAGTTAATGGCAGCACAGGACTTGTTGTGGTTGAAACACCAGCTAACCCAACTTTGCAATTGCTAGATATCGGGGACATAGTTTCGCAAGCCGGCGGTGTTCCGGTAATGGTTGACAACACTTTTGCCACCCCAGTCCTGCAGCAGCCGTTAGAACTTGGCGTAACTTTCGTAGTGCACAGCGCAACTAAATACATCGGGGGACATGGCGATGCCATGGGTGGCGTTGTAATCACCACCGAAGAACACGCAATTGAGCTGCGACAAATTCGCGCAATTACTGGCGGACTACTCGACCCGCAATCCGCATTTCTGTTACATCGAGGTTTACCAACCTTGCCGCTTCGTGTTCTAGCTGCGCAAGCGACCGCAATCGAATTAGTTAAGTGGCTAGGCACCCAATCCAAAATCAGCAAAGTTTATTTCCCAGGATTAAATGGCAGTGATCCAAATGGTTTGCTTGGCACGCAAATGCTGGGCCCAGGAGCCATGATCGCAATCGATATGGCAGGTGGTTTCGCGGCGGCCCAAGACCTTTGTCGGAATCTGTCGATGGTGACCCACGCAGTTTCTCTTGGAAGTACTGACACTTTGATCCAGCACCCGGCTGGCCTAACCCATCGCCCGGTAGCAAGTGAAGCCAAGCCAGGGCAAGGAATCCTGCGAATTTCGGTTGGGCTGGAAGATACTCAGGATTTGATCGCCGACTTTGAAAATGCCTTAAGCAAAACCACCTAACTCTTGCGCCTTGCCAAACCTAGGCGTATAGTGGCATTAGTTGAACATTCAACTAATGCCTGAGGAGGCAAAATGCCTGCAGTAACCGCCGACACCATGACATTGCCGCGCCTATTCATGGCACCGGATGCGACATCGCGCCGCGTAAAGATGATTACTAGCGCACCACAGGCATTCGAAGGCGAAGGCTTTCCAGTTCGCCGCGCATTCGCAGGAATTCCAACGGCCGATCTTGATCCGTTTATTCACATGGATCAAATGGGCGAAGTCGAATACCTACCAGGTGAACCAAAGGGAACTCCTTGGCATCCGCACCGCGGCTTTGAAACTTTCACCTACTTAATGGATGGCGAATTTCTGCACCAGGATTCACATGGTGGTGGCGGAACCATCCGCGAAGGTGGCACGCAATATATGACTGCCGGCGATGGCATCTTGCATATTGAAACTCCACCCGAAGATTTAGTTATGTCTGGTGGGATCTTCCACGGCGTCCAGCTTTGGATCAACTTGCCAAAAGCCAAGAAGCGCATTGAACCTGCCTACCAAGACTTGCAAGGACCTGATTCCACCATGGTCTCGACTGCCGACGGTGGCGCATTGATTCGAGTGCTAGCTGGCAGTGTGGATGGTCATTCTGGACCAGGTATTTCACACACTCCAATTACGATTACCCACGTTTCGATTGCACCTGGCGCTCGCGCAGATATTCCATGGCGCAAAGATTTCAACGCGCTGGCTTACGTGCTCAATGGTTCCGGAACTGTTGGCCCAGCTGGACATCCAATTAAGACTGGGCAAATGGCAGTGCTAATCGATGGCGACTTTGTAACTTTGCAGGCTGACCAAGTTCAGGAATCCCGAAATCAAAACTTAGATGTTTTCTTGATTGGTGGCGTGGCATTGCACGAACAGGTTTTCCAATACGGTCCATTTGTGATGAGCACTAAAGAAGAAGTGATTCAAGCCATGGAGGATTACCAGGCTGGTCGCTTCGGGCACATCCCAGTTGACGCCATAATGCCGCATCGCGCTTAACTTCGATTCCTGAATGAGCCAAGTGGTTACCCCAGACTTATACTTACGACATGTTTGACATTGCCTTAAGCGTTAATGCGTGCGTCCGTTCGAAGACCCGCGCCGACATTGCTTGGATGGTTTCCCCAGCCAATGGAGTAAACGCAATCGCGCTCACACCTGGCGGCGGTCGAATTGGAACCATGTTCGATGGTGCATTTGATGGCGTGATGGTTGATTTTGTAAACCGCAAACTTCCAACCGGGCGACTACTGACCGTTCCGATCAATGACTTTGAATCGACGATCTCTGGATTACCTGCTGGCACTGAGGCAAAATTCCTCGTGGTCCCTGCCGATCATTTTGACCCAGACACCTGGCCAGCTCTAATCGATCGAGTTCCCGTCGCGGTGGTTATTCACCTATCTGATGACGAAGTCACTCGAATTGATGTATTTGACGAGTCCTCTATTAATACTGCCGATCCTGAAGCCGCCGAAATGTTTGCTAAAGGCACGTCCGCAGTCGCAGTTCACTCGGACCGCGTGATTACTGTGCTTTTTCCAATCACGCGCCTAGTCGTTGCGGGCCAAGGCCCGATTGCTGATGCCATCGCCAACCTGGGGCAAACCCTAGGTTGGAACGTTTCAGTCGTAAACCGCAACGACCTGGCAATTGGCTTACTCGCCTCACTTTCCTCGCTGGATGTGGCAATCATCATGGGCCACGAGGTCGAAATGTCCAGCCGCAACCTCGGCGGCGCCCTAGATGGCGAAGCTGGCTACATCGGAGCCCTTGGATCTACGAAAATGCAACAGGATCGGGCCGATTGGCTTGCTTACCAAGAGGTAACAGATCTTTCTAGAGTCCATGGCCCAGCCGGAATCGACATCGGTGCTAGCACGCCGGCCGAGATAGCGATCTCCGTATTGGCCCAAGCAGTTCAGGTACTCAAGAATAAGTAGTGCCCCCTATCGGCTTGTGAAAACATGCACAAAGTGGTCAAAATCCTTACAAATTCTTATTGCAACAAATTGGCAATTCCCTTGGCGCATTTCCTTATGCGGTGCTAGGTTCGTTCCACTAGTACGCAATTGATAGGGGACTAAAGATGGCGGTTGAATCCACAGGACATGAGCGCGGTAACCCTCGCTTCTATGCGCTGATCGAGAATTCACCTAAGACAGGCAAGAGTCCAACAATTTGGGCTTGGCCACAGATCACCGAATTTCTGAAAGTTTCAGGCCAACCTGTTCAGGGACCATGGCCACCAAATCAAGAACGCCGTCCTGACCCTGATGCAAGCGACATGCCTGTTGCTGTGCGCGATAACAAGTAAAGGAAGACTATGTATCCCTCACGTTTTGGATATGAAGCTCCAAAGACCGTCGAAGAAGCAATTGCGATTCTTGACGCTCATGGTGGAGAAGCAAAAATTTTAGCTGGTGGCCAAAGCTTGGTTCCGATGATGAAGCTTCGCTTCGCTTCACCGGAAATGTTGGTTGACCTAAATACCATCGCCGGTCTTGACTTTCACCGCGTGGATGCTGATGGCAGCATCCACATTGGCGCACTTTGCCGTCACGAAGATCTAGAAAAGTCTGAAGTAATCAAGAAGAGCCAGCCAACAATTGCTGCCGCGGCATCTTTGGTTGCTGACCCAATTGTTCGTGCTCGTGGAACTTTTGTCGGCTCGGTATGCCACGCAGATCCTCAGGGTGACTGGGCCGCTGCATTGACTGCATTGGGCGGCCATATTGTTGCTCAAGGTCCAAAGGGTACGCGCGACATTGCAATGAAGGACTTTGTGATTGGGCCATTCCAAAACACTTTGGCATTCAACGAGATCGCAATCGAAGCTGTCATTCCTGCACCAAAGGGTATTGCTCGTGGCGGTTACTTAAAGCTCGAACGTCGTGTGGGTGATTTCGCAACTGCCTCTGTTGCGGTTTCGCTCGATATGGTTGGCGACACTGTTGCACGCGCAGGCATTGCACTTGCCGGTGTTGGTGGCCGCACGATCGATGCCACTGCAGCCGCTTCCGTTCTTAACGGCAAGAAGTTAACTGCGGAAAACATTTCTTTGGCTGCCGCTGCTGTTGCCGCGGCTGCTGAACCAAGAACTGATCATCGGGGATCAGCTGATTACAAGCGCCAGATCGTTAAGACATTCGTAGAACGAATTCTTACCGGACTTGCTACACCATCACAGAAAGCAGCCTGATAATGACAAGCCTTTACGACGAAGTTGCGCCGACACCCGCAGCTGATGTGCCAACTCGACGCATCACGCTAAATGTCAATGGCGAAGACCGCACTGTAGATGTTGAACCACGCTTACTCCTTGCCCACCTAATTCGCCAGGGTCTAAAGATGACTGGAACGCATACCGGTTGTGACACCACTAACTGTGGCGCGTGCACCATTTTGTTCGAAGGTCGTCCAATCAAGAGTTGCACAATGCTTGCAGTTCAGGCTGATGGCCACAACATCGAAACTGTTGAAGGAATGGCAAGCGCTAGCGAACTTCATCCGATCCAAGAGGGTTTCAAAGAAGAGCACGGTTTGCACTGTGGCTTCTGCACTCCGGGAATGATGCTTGCTGCCAAAGCGTTGCTAGCTGAAAATCCAGATCCAACCGAAGACGAAATTCGTTGGGCACTTTCCGGCAACCTTTGCCGTTGCACTGGATACCAGAACATTGTGAAGTCAGTTCTGTGGGCCGCTAAAAAAATGCGCGCGGAATCGAACTAGGTAGGGGACTGAATCATGGCATTAGACGAAATTAAAATTGGCGGACTTGGCGCAAGCCGTCGTCGCGTCGAAGACAACCGTTTCATTCGCGGCAAAGGTAACTACGTAGATGACATAGTGCTTCCAGGTATGTTGCACATGGAACTGCTCCGTAGCCCGGTGGCTCACGCTCGCATCAAGTCAATTGACGTAAGTGCAGCTTGGGAAGTTCCAGGCGTTCGCCTAGTTCTTACCGGCGAAATGATGGCAGCCCGCAACTTGGCATGGATGCCGACTCTTTCCTACGACACCCAGGCAGTACTCGCTACTGACAAGGTTCGTTTCCAAGGTCAGGAAGTCGCAGCTGTAATTGCTGACGATCCATACATTGCAAAAGATGCTTGCCAGCGGATCGTTGTTGAATACGAACAACTTCCAGCAATCGTCAACCCACTGCAGGCAATGGCTGCTGGCGCTGAAGTAATTCGCGACGACAAAGAAAACCAAGAAGGTAACAAGGTTTTCGATTGGGAAATTGGCGACAAGTCCGCTACCGATAAGGCATTTGCTGATGCTGATGTGATTTCCAAGATGGAATGTCACTACCCACGTTCGCACCCATCCCCAATGGAAACTTGTGGATCCATCGCGGACTACAACCGGGCAACCGGCAAGCTAACTGTCTACATGACTTCGCAGGCACCGCACATTGTGCGCGCTGCAGTTGCCATGGTTGCAGAACTTCCAGAGCACATGATCCGTATCGTTTCACCTGACCTTGGCGGTGGCTTTGGTAACAAGGTGCCGATCTACCCAGGTTATGTAGTTTCGATTCTGGCTTCGATCCTGTTGGAATGCCCAGTTAAGTGGATCGAAGACAAGACCGGAAACTTGATCTCAACTGGTTTTGGTCGCGACGTCTACTTACAGGGTGAACTTGCTCTTCGCAAGGATGGCAAAATCCTGGGAATGCGTATGAAGACCATTTCTGATCACGGTGCTTTCTACGCTGACGCACAGCCAAGTAAGTTCAAGATCGGTCTGATGCACTCAACATTTGCTGCATACGATATTCCAGCAGCGCACTTGTTCTCAACTGGTTACTACACGAATAAAGCACCGGGCGGCGTTGCCTACCGATGCTCATTCCGCGTAACCGAGGCCATGTTCTTCCAAGAGCGCATGATTCACGGCGCAGCAAACGATCTAGGAATGGATCAAGCTGAATTCCGTCGCATGAACTTGGTTAAGGACGACATGTTCCCATACCGAACTGCATTCGGATTCCTAACTGACTCCGGTCAGTACGGAAAGTGCCTAGACATAGGCATGAAGGCAATCGGCTACGACACCTTCCAGGCTGAAAAGGCTGAAGCGCGTAAGCGTGGAAAGCTTCTTGGACTTGGTATCTCCACCATGACCGAACCTTTGGGTGCAGGCAACAGTCGCGAATACGACATCTTGGGTATCAAGATGTTCGACTCCGCTGAACTTCGCATCCACATGTCGGGTAAGGGAATCCTTCGCACTGGTGCAATGAATCAGGGCCAGGGTCACCAAACCACATGGGCACAGATCGTGGCTCACGAACTTGGTATACCTGCCGAAGACATCACCGTTGAAGAAGGTGACACCGACACCGCACCATTTGGTATGGGTACTTATGCATCGCGCAGTACTCCGGTTGCTGGCGCCGCTGTGGCAATGGTGGCTCGTAAGGTTCGTGCTAAGGCTCGCAAGATTGCAGCTCACTTACTCGAAGTATCTGAAGAAGATATCGAGTGGGAGTTGGGTCGGTTCTACGTTCGCTCCAATAAGGAACGTGGCGTAACCATTCAAGACTGTGCAATGGCTGCTTACAGCAACTTGCCAGACGGAATGGAACCAGGGCTTGAGAACAATGCTTACTACGATCCACCGAACTTAACTTGGCCGTTCGCTGCCTACTTCGTAAAGGTTGAAGTAGATCCAGAAACTGGCGTTTGGGATGTTCTTAAGGTTGTTGCAGTTGATGACTGTGGCGTTCGTATTAACCCAATGGTTGTCGAAGGACAAATCATGGGTGGTCTTACTGAGGCTTATGCAATGTCAAGCATGCAGTACCAGACATACGACGAAGAAGGTAACTGCATCGGTTCTAACTACATGGACTACTTACTTCCAACTGCTTGGGAAACTCCAGGCTTCGAGTTGTATGAAGTAGTCACACCTTGCCCACACCACCCAATTGGCGCCAAGGGTGTTGGTGAATGTGCAACCGTTGCTGGTCCTGCCGCTTTCGTTAACGCAGTTGTTGACGCTGTTGGCCACACTGGTGTTCGTAACATCGACATGCCAATGATGCCAAACCGTGTCTACGAAGCTCTTCAGACCGGCAAGGACATCAGCGGTATGCCACCGGTAAAGATGGGCGACTAATGAAAAAAGTGATTGCAAACTCGGGCCATAAGGAGGCATCATGCTGATTTCTCAATCATTTGAGGTAAAGCAACCGATTGAAAGCGTTTGGAAATTCTTTGATGACATTCCACAGGTAGCTGCATCGATTCCTGGTGCAAACCTGAGCAAAGAAGTTAGCAAGGACAAGTACGAAGGCGGTGTCGTTGTTTCCGCTGGTCCAGTGAAGCTTGAATTCGACGGTGTCGCCGAAGTCAAGAGTCGCGATAACGCAAAGCGCATCTTGGTACTTGATGCATCTGGTGCTGACAAGAAGGGTCGTGGTGCAGCCTCAGTTCTGCTAACTGCTTCCTTGAATCAGATCCCAGGTGGAACCAAAGTTGATCTATCCATGGACTTAACAATCTCTGGTGCTGCAGCTAACTACGGTCGTGGTTTGGTCGCAGACGTAACAGCAGTACTTGTTAATACGGCAACCATAAACATGGAAGCCCGCATGGATGCGATCTCAAAGGGTCTAGATCCAAACTCAATTGGTGGCGCTAAGGCAGCCAGCGGTCTATCAATCGGTCTGAATGCGTTTAAGCGCGCAACTGGCCGTGTGCTATCCCGCTTCTTCCTTCCTTACAAGCCAATGGCACGACGGTAGAGGAGAATCAAAAATGAGCATTTGGGCAATTTTTAACATCGTTCTTGTTGTAGTGATCATCCCGGTTTTGGTTTGGTTACTAAACATGGTTCTCAGTGCGCTGGAACGGATTCGTGGCGCAGCTGACGATGCATTATCTGGTGGTGTCGCGCTAATTGGCGAGTTAACCACCACACCGGCTTTGTTGGAAACAACTGACGAAGTCATCAAAGATGTAGCTAACGGTGCAGTCCGGTACGCCGGCTCCGTCGCTAAGTTACTGGGATAGGGGAGCAAAAATGGAAACCGTATTTGTTGTCTCGCTCGTTATCTTTACGATCATCATCGCAGCAGCCGCACTTGGTTTAACTCGCGTGATTCTTCACCTTCGTGCAGTAGTCAAGACTCTTGATGCTCTCGACGGTGGCGTTCAGGTAATCGTGGCTCAAACATCCACCGTGCCAAGCACTGTTGCTTCAGTCAACAAGAACTTGGCCCCAGTGCGTAACTTCGCAGAATCAATTTAAGGAGGAGGTTAACTATGGATTTCGCAGGACATACCGGTTGGCTTCTGGGTTACATCATCGGTCTAGTAGTAGTACTAGTCGTAGTAGCCCTCGTAGTCCCAATCCTTCTTCTTGCTGCTCGCATTGGCGGACAAGCAAAGAGAATCAACGCAGGTCTTGAATCCGCAGAACAAAATACTGCTGGACTTCGCAACCTTCGTACCACAATCGAATCAGCGACAAACATTGTTGCTGGTCTTCACCGCGGTCGCACAAAGTTAGGTGGCTGAAAATGGATAGCGTTGTAGAGAACCTATGGACTATCGCTAACATCCTGGGCATTGTTGTTGTGGTAGCAGTAGCTGCACTTCTAACAATCTTGGTGCTGTTAGTTCGCACAATTGATAAGCGCGTAGCTGGAATTAAAACCACATTAGAAGGTGCAAAGAGCAACACTGCTTTCACCAAGCTAATTGGCGAGACTGCAGCCGGCGTGGATGCAGTACTAAATGAAGGTCTAGAACATCACTTGTTCTTAGGCCGCGTTCTAGATAAGGTGCGCTCATGAGTAGCTTGGCATTATGGACTGTGCTTGACGTAGTCGCTTTAATTGCAGGTCTTGCAGTTTACTTATTCATCGTTGGTACCCAACTCACAAAAGTTGCTGGCACCCTGGAAGAAGCCGCTGACCTAGTTTGGGAAATCAAGAAGGACGCTGAAGTAATTCATGGCGGACTTACCCAGATCAACACAACTGGTGGCGTTGTCGCCGGTGCACTTCCATTGCTTTACACAATGGCTGAAGGCATCGTCGTTGGCGCTACTTACGTTCCAGAGCCAGAAGGCACCGAACGTCCACCAGCAATCCCAGCAATGGGCACCCGACGTTCACGTCAGATGCATGGTGTTGGCGCAAACATGGATTAATTCCAAAGTGAATTAGTCAAAGACTAAAACCTAATGGGCCACAGGAAACTGTGGCCCATTAGGTTTTGCTAATTAGAGTTGTTGGGATCTCGATCGGTAGTCAACATGTCAGTAATTGGGGTTGAATATTCGCCGATCCATTCATCTTTCCAGGTCTTGTCATACTTAATTTCGTTACAAGATGGGTTGTAAATAGCCATAAGTTCCTGGCTCATTATTTCGCGATGCGACTTAGTTCCGCCAGGGATCTCAAACCACGCCACATGAAGATTGAACTTGGTGCCGGCGCGCGCAATCCATGCAGCCGAACGTGGGTGCCGAAATGGAAAACCTTCTTGCGATAAATCCTCAGCATGGCCAACATAAATAACGGAATAGTCTTGCGGCTTACCTTCGATGTCATTGCGGCTAAAGATCGCATAAACGGCAGGTGCAGCCGGTGCGGTCCAACCAGCCAAGGCACGCGGACCTTCGAACGGATAGCCAGCCAGACTTCCTAATCGGATCATTCTGGGATTAGGTCTAGATCTAGGAAGTCTTCGTCTTCACTCATGGTGTCGGCGTCAGTTACTTCCCATTTTGGCAGTGAGGTCTTAGCCACTACTGCCTCGAACAACTTGCGACCTTCGTTGACTGCGTCAACGGCAGATTCAGCTTCAACCATGATTTGGGCGCCATAAGACGGCGTGCCCATACCTGCTGCGATGCCACCTAATGGCGCAACCGCATCAGCCAGTTCAACGATTTCATCTAAGGTCATGTCGCGATCGCCATGTGCAACCAAAGAAACGCTAAATTTCATTTACCTATCCCATCTTCGAAAGTTCGCGAGCAAAGTTCTCAACGCTCTTGTAATTATGCCCCGAATAAACCTTGTCTATATAAGGATTCGCTACGATCATGCCTAGCGTATTCGGGATAAATTCTTCACTGTCACCCATATGAGGATTCACCCAAATGACACGGTGTGCAAGTCGAGATAGCGTCTGCATGGCCTTATCCAGCACCTGTGGTTCACCTTGATCCAGGCCATCAGAGCAGATAACTACTATGGCGCCACGACCCAATCGAGACCGGCGGGATTCTTTTACAAAGTTGGCCAATGACTCGCCGATTCTAGTACCGCCATCCCAATCCAGCACAGCTTCACCGGCTAGCCGCATAGCTTCATCCGGCGTGCGCTTGTCTATGGACTTGGTTATGCGAGTCAGGCGCGTGCCGAAACAGAAGACTTCAACTTTGGTATTTGCGCGGCGGGCCGAATAGGCGAGTTGCAACAAATTACGCGAGTAATCTGCCATTGATCCAGAAACATCAAGAATGAAAACGATTGGACGAAGTTTTTCTTTACGTCGCATGAATAGAAGTTCCTTGGGTTCCCCGAGGGAGCGCATAGTTTCCCGAGCCATCCGGCGCATGTCTAAATTGGTACCCTTAGAAGTCGGCTGGGTTCGGTAGGTTAATCGCTTTGGGGGAGAGACTCGCAACATCGAAATCAAGCGGCGGAAGCGGTTTAGTTCCTCATCACTGCATTCGGCAAATGATTTATTTCGAGCAATTTCGGCAACGGATGCCATGTAACCCATCCGGGATTCATCTTCATTAACTTCGCCAGGTAGACCTTGTTCGACGTTTGGAACTTCAAGCGTGGTACCTGCTGTGGCCGAAGACTTGAGCTTTACTTTTCGCTCATCTTCGCCAACCTCGAGGAGGTCTAGGAAAAAAGTTTGGAAGCGCTGGTTATAAAGCGCGACGTGATCTTGTTTGCGTACGAGAGTTGATCGGCCAGCCCAATAAACATCCATTAGGTCAGATACCGAAAGTACGGAAACTGCGCTTAGAAATGTAATTACGTCATCAGATCCAATGACCATGCCGTAATTTCGTAGGTCTTGGCAAAACTCTACGAATAGTTCGTCAAAGCCCGTTAGTTCAGGAGCTTGGGACGATGTCACTTAAGTTCTTCATAGTGTATTCCAAGTCATCGCGATCCTTGATGACAGCGCCTAACGTGTCTGCGGCCGACTTTTCATTCAGATCGGTTGCGCCAACTGCATCGAGGGATTCAACCCAGTCAATGGTTTCAGCTACACCTGGGACTTTTTCAAGTTCCATGGTGCGAAGTTGGTTTACGGCGCCGACGACCTGAGTTGCTAGGCGCTCACTAATTCCTGGCACCCGGGAACGAACGATCTCAATTTCGCGTCCTTCTGGTGGGAAGCCAATCCAGGTATAGAGGCAACGACGCTTAAGCGCATCGTGTAATTCGCGGGTTCGGTTTGAAGTCAAAATTACGATTGGACGAGTAGCTGCAACCACAGTTCCGATTTCCGGAATTGTTACCTGGAAGTCGGAAAGAAGCTCAAGTAGGAACGCTTCGAATTCATCGTCGGCGCGGTCTACTTCGTCAATTAGAAGCACACAGCCATCACCCGAGCGCACAGCTTTAAGAAGTGGGCGTTCAAGTAGGAATTTAGGACTGAAAAGTTGATCGTCGGCATTTCCACCAAGTTCACCGCTGGTGAGTGAACGAATGTGAAGCATCTGTCGTGCGTAATCCCACTCGTAAAGTGCATGGTTGGTGTCGATGCCTTCGTAACACTGAAGGCGGATCAATTCGCGATTAAACAGAATGGCTAAAGTCTTGGCTAATTCGGTTTTGCCTACGCCGACTTCACCTTCAAGTAACAAGGGTTTGCCGAGTTTTAGGGAGATCAGGATTGAGGTGGCTAGACCTCGATCAGCAATGTACCCAAGGCCTCGAAGATCGTCAGTTAACTTTTCAACAGTTAAATCTGCAAAAAGGCGCGTTTCAGACATATCTATATAGTGAGTGAATTAGTTTTGGGAGCCGAGAATTAGATCGCCGATGGAACCGCCGGCTGCAAGCTTGCCTTCGCGAGCCAATTTAGCTTTCCAGGCAGCAGCGACAGATTCGCCTTCTTCGCCAAATCCGTCGTAGGTGACGTCTTTCATATTGCGACAGACCTTATTTGGGTTGCACTCTTCATCAAGTTCAGCCATAGTTCCAGGATTTCCTTGCCAAACAGACTTCAATACTTCTGCAGCTTGCTCAATGTTCTGAGTCATTTTGAGTCCTCCTGGTCGATCTCTGTGGCGCAATGCCTAGTAGGTAAAGAGTATCAGCCGATCTGGATGCTCGCAGTACCAAAAATCCAATTATTGCCTAGCATTTTGCCTTGGTTTCGACCAATATTTTGGGGCTTTCGCTAACCCACGAGGCAAGTGATTGTTACTGTGATCGAAATACTAAATCTGACGTTTCTGGAGGAATCGTGTCTATCGATCCGCTATTTACGCCATTTACGATCAAGAACCTCACGCTAAAAAATCGAATCGTTAGTACTTCGCATGAACCGTCCTATAGCGAGGATGGCCTGCCAAAAGATCGATATCGCGCGTATCACGTTGCCAAAGCAAAAGGCGGCGTTGGCCTAACGATGATCGGCGGCAGTTCTGTCGTCAGCCGAGAAAGCGCGCCAGCATTTGGCAACTTACAACTTTGGAAAGACGAATCGGTGTCTTGGCTCCGGTTGTTAACTGATGAAGTCCATTCCTACGGGTCAGCTGTGATGATTCAACTAACTCACCTTGGACATCGCAGCAGTAGTTATGACGGCGAATGGTTGCCAACAATTTCCGCCAGCGCAGTTCGCGAAACCGCACACCGCTCGTTTAC
>CANGDR010000002.1 GCA_947452765.1 Actinomycetota bacterium
CCGATGTGGTGTGCTTCGTCAATCCGAAGAGTTTCAATTAGTCCTCGAGCTGCACAATAAATGGCAACGTATAACGCAAAGACCCGACCGTGACCCATTTTGAATTTCTTGTCAGCCCAGATAACTACTGCCGCGATAACAAAACAGGCGATAGCCTCGTAAAGGAAAGTTGGGTGGAAGGTTTCGTATTGCTCAAAGCCAGTTGGCCTATGGGCGGTGTCAATTTCTAATGCCCAAGGAACTGTCGTTGGTTTTCCAAAAAGTTCTTGATTAAACCAGTTTCCAAAGCGACCAACACCTTGTGCAATGGCTACACCGGGAGCGATGGCATCAGCGAACGGTGCAAATGGCACCCCGTGTCGCATACATCCGATCCATGCGCCAACTCCACCAAGCGCAATGGCTCCCCAGATGCCCAGTCCACCTTCCCAGATTCGAAACATACCCAGGAAGCCTTTGCCACCTTCGCCTACATAGGCCTGCCAGTCTGTTGCGACGTGATATAGACGTCCACCAACTATGCCAAAGGGCACTGCCCAGATCGCAACATCCGCTACTTGTCCGTTGATTCCGCCACGGGCGATAAATCGCCTGTTTCCTAACCACACTGCAATAAATATTCCAGCCAGTATGCATAGCGCATAAGCCCGAATTGGAACCGGACCTAAATGCCAAACTCCATTTGATGGACTCGGCATAAATGTTGGAATATGTCTCATTCGGTTATCCGCTTGCGCGAACTAACTCTTCGTTGCAGCTTGAATCGCAGCTGTCAATTTAGTTGGGTCAAACATGACATCACCCTTAAGTTCGGTGCCATTCAGTAAACCGGTTGGTGTCGATGAAACACCTTCTTTTGAAAATAAGTCAAACGAATTATTTACCCATGATTCATATTTGTTTGAGGAAAAGCAATCGTTCCAAGTCTTAAACGCATCACCGGTAATGCCCGATGACTGTGCAATCGCTGTCAATGCATCGCTGGAATATCCAGCACCTTCAGGTGTTGGCTGTGCAGCGAACACCCCTGCGTGAAATTCCTCTGCTTTGCCCGCGTCTACCGCACAACCAAATGCAATTGTTGCCAGCATGGATGAATTTGGATTTCCAGCAGCAGTATTTTGCGCGGAAAGGTTTGAATCTAAGAAAATGGTTGGCCGATATTCAACTCGAACTTTGCCAGCGTCGATCAATGCCTTTAAAGCAGAACCGGAGCTTTTCTCAAATTGACCACATGCTGGGCACTGAAAGTCTTCCCAGATTTGCAGCATTGGAATTGCGTCAGCGTTTGCTGCTGTCCACGCCGGTCCAACTTTCACGCCATAAGTTTTGCTGGTTACCCCTGCAGGCAGTGCTGCATTGCCATTAGTGACCGGTCCTTTGTTCTTTCCGGAGACAAGGGGAATAGCTATTAAGCCAGCCATAACAAGTACGACAACTGCTCCACCAATTAGGCGAATCTTGCGCTGTCTGCCTTGCTCAAGCTTTGCTGCTTCGGCTCGCGCCTGAGCTGCCGCTTCTTTAGCTGCTTTTGCACTCTTGTTTTCTTGTGACATCAAAACTCCGTTTTAATTGGCTCGTTATTAATTATGCCGTGCTTAGATTCGTTCCAATGCGAGCGGGGTATTTGGCCATTTATAGAGCCACAATCCCATTAACGCAAAAATTCCATCGCGAACGATTTCAAGGGTATATCTAGAAGCTCTACCTTGAGGGCTAATGTCACCGCCACCACCAAAGCACCCGCAATCGATGCTGTAACCACGTAGCCAAACGCTTGCAATCCCGATTACGAAGCCAAACATCAGAAGTGCGGTTGCCAATCCAGCAAACCGAACAAATAGGCCCAACAAAAGCAACATCCCAAGTCCGATTTCCAGTGTTGGCAGCGCATAACCCAAAACTGGAGCAAAAGAAGGTGGGAAAATTCGATAAGCCAAAATTGCATCACGAGCTGCATGCGGTTCAAAAATTTTTACTGCGCCGGCATAAAGCAAAACACCCGCAAGAACTAATCGAATGATTAATCCGTTCACCGGATTACCGATAATTTTTTCCATGTTTACGACTTACCCAAACCTTTGGTGAGTGAAACTGCCAATTCTTTTGCTGCCGCTGCCCCACCGCGCTCGATTGCAGAAACAAAAGCACTGCCTACTATTACGCCATCTGCGTACTGGGCAATTTCATTGGCTTGTTCCGGAGTAGAAACCCCAAGTCCCACTGCAACTGGGAGGTCAGAATGTCGCCGAACTTTCTCAACTAATCCCTGAACTGCATCCGAGACTGAGGTTCGCGCTCCAGTAACTCCCATCACGGCACCGGCGTAGACAAATCCAGTTGTAACTCCCGAAACTTTGCTAATTCGCTCGTCGGAACTTGATAAGGCAACTAAGAAAACTCGATCCACATCTTCATTTGAAGTAGCTGTGACCCACTCGCCCGCTTCTTCCGGGGTTAAATCTGGAGTGATAACTCCCGCTCCGCCAGCAGCGTGGAAATCTGCGGCAAATTTAGTCACACCATATCTTTCAATTGGGTTCCAGTAACTCATAACTAACGCGGGAACTCCAAATGCGGCAACTTGTCTAACGGTTTCAATAACAGTTGCAGATTTAGTGCCATTCTTAAGCGAAATATCTACCGCAGCTTGAATCGTAGGTCCATCCATAACTGGGTCACTGTATGGAAAACCAATTTCCACAATATCGACGCCGCCTTCAACCATCGCAGCAATGCACTCGACTGCCCCGGCTTCCGACGGATAGCCTGCAGGCAAGTATGCAATAAGAGCAGCTCGATTTTCGGTCTTTGCCTTAGCAAAAGCTTCATGAATTTTACTCATAAAGAAATTCCGAACCACTTTGCAGCGGTTTCAACATCTTTGTCGCCACGACCCGACAAATTAACCAGAATTAACGCGCCTTCACCTAACTCCTTGCCCAATGTCAACGCACCAGCAAGGGCATGTGCGGTTTCGATTGCTGGAATTATGCCTTCTGTTTCGCACAATAATTTGAATGCATCCATTGCCTCAACGTCAGTAACGGACCGGTATTCGGCTCGACCCAAATCTGCCAGGTATGCATGCTCCGGACCAACACTTGGATAATCTAATCCAGCACTTATCGAATGGCTCTCGATAGTTTGACCATCTTCATCCTGCATGATGTATGAGCGAGCGCCATGCAGCACTCCAACTGCCCCGCCAACAATCGTTGATGCGTGTCGTCCAGTTTCAATGCCATCGCCACCTGCCTCAAGGCCAACTAGGCGTACTCCAGCATCCGGTATAAACGCGGTGAAAATTCCGATTGCGTTTGAGCCACCGCCAACACAGGCAGCGACTGCATCAGGCAACTTACCAAAACGAGTCAACATTTGTTCACGAGCTTCATCGCCAATGATTCGATGGAAATCACGAACCATCTCTGGAAATGGAGCTGGTCCAGCAACTGTTCCTAATAGATAGTGTGTGGTGTCAACATTGGCAACCCAATCACGCATCGCTTCATTGATTGCATCTTTGAGTGTGCGACTTCCAATTGTTACTGGAATAACTTCTGCGCCTAAAAGCTTCATCCGGGCAACGTTGAGTGCCTGCCGCTTGGTATCTTCTTCTCCCATGTAAACAACACACTCAAGACCGAGAAGCGCAGCAACAGTTGCCGTCGCCACTCCATGTTGACCGGCACCAGTTTCAGCAATGACACGTTTCTTGCCCATTCGTTGCGCCAGTAGACCTTGGCCAAGAACATTATTTATTTTATGTGATCCGGTGTGATTTAAATCTTCTCGCTTCAGCAAAATTGTTGCGCCACCGGCGTGCTCAGAAAATCTTTCAGCAACCGTGATCGGACTTGGGCGACCTGTGTAGTTAACTTGCAGATCTTTAAGCTGTGCCAAAAAACTTGGGTCAACCATTGCTTTTCTAAAAGCTTCGTCAACTTCGTCCAGCGCGGCCATTAGTGCCTCCGGGACAAAGCGACCGCCAAACTTTCCAAAATGACCGCGTAGATCCGGTACCGAATTAGTTTCAGTTGTAGTCACTTAACTCAAGACCCCTAGCTTTTCCCGTGCAAATAATTGGCCCGCGCAATCGCACCAGCCTTCGTCCATTCTCTGACAGTTTCTGCCGGAGTACCACCTGTGACTAGGGCTTCGCCAACCAATACGGCTCGGGCACCTGCCGCTACCAGGCGTTCTACGTCAGATGTGGTCGAAATGCCCGACTCTGCGACTGCAAACACATTTTGTGGGATCAGTGGTATCAAGTGCTCACAAACCGCCAAATCAACGTCCAGAGTTTTAAGATTTCTAGCATTCACGCCAACCAATTCAGGTTTGAGTTTCAACGCACGAGCCAATTCTGCTTCATTATGGACTTCGACTAGGACTGACATACCAAATTCTTGAGACAACGAATTAAAGTTTGCAAGATCATTGTCATCAAGCGCTGCGACAATCAGCAAAATTACATCAGCACCGTGTGCTCGAGCTTCCCAAAATTGGTACTCGTCAACCATGAAGTCTTTTCGCAAGACCGGGATCGATACGTTATGTCGCACTTCATCAAGATCAGTAAGCGTGCCATTGAAGCGACGCTGTTCGGTTAAGACGCTAATTACTTGCGCTCCACCTAATTGATATTGCGCAGCTAACTCGGCTGGCTCTGGGATCTCTGAAAGAAATCCTTTACTTGGGCTGGCTCGTTTGACTTCCGCAATGACGCTAAATTCTCTATCTGCCAACAACTTGGCTGCCGGCAGCGCAGCTGGAACCTCGGTTACGATCCGCTTTAACTCGGCAAGACTTACTTGTGCCTTACGAGCTGCGAGATCTTCGTGAACTCCTTGAATTATGGAGTCCAAAACTGAAGTCATTCCGAAGCCTTCCCTTACTAGGTATGGCTAGTTTAGAGGACTCGTACTTGAGAAAAATCAATCGAAAAGGCGGCGCCACCCTCTGGTGCCACACCAGCTTTTGCGTTTGCCCCAAGTCGTGAGGAAAGTCGCCCAACAAGTGCTAACCCAAATCCGGTACCAACGCGACGTACCCCTTTATATCGCTCGTATAACTCGCCGGGTTCAAATGCCACGGCAATGTCTTCTGGCAAGAGTCCTGGACCACCGTCACGGACTTGAATTACTGCTTCGGTTGAAAGCGCTAAAACGATTAACTCGCCACTTGGGGTAACTCGCAATGCGTTTTCCGCCAAGTTGTCGATTATCTGCCTGACTCGAATTGGATCAGTGAGCACAACGATTTGCTCATTGGGTACATTGCAGTTGAATATAACTCCTTCACGAGTAGCTCGATCCGACCAAACTTCAGCTGCCTCGAGTACCACGTCGCATAAATCGACTTCACGTTTCATGAGCGGAAAATCAACGGCACCGGTTCGGGCGAGATCAAGTAAATCGCTTACAAGTCGATCAAGGCGCAAGGCTTCGGATACCACCACCGTTCCAACCTTCTCCTGATCTTCTGGTGGCACCAATCCATCGGACATCGCTTCGGCATAACCACGTATTGCGGTTAACGGCGTGCGTAGTTCATGAGATACAGACAATAGGAATTCGCGCTGTCTACCTTCGCTTGATTGCAACTCTTCGGCCAACACATTTAAAGCGATGGCGATTTCAGCAATTTCGATTGGACCTTCTGGTACGAGTCTGACATTGCGTTCACCTGCGGCAAGTTCATGAGCTGCACTAGATGCCGCCCCAAGGGGCTTGGTCAATTTACGAGCCGCATAAAGCCCCAACAACATAGCGGCAATGAACCCAGCCACCAATGCAATTACGATACGGCCGATTGCCGTCGACATCACTGTCGTTGCTACCGAAACTGGTTGCGTGAGCACGATACCTGTTCCGGTTCCAACTGGACGACCCTCAACAAAAAAGCATTTTTGTTGAAAACAATTTTTGGCACTAAATGGTAACCCTCTTGCTAGACGTTTAACTTGTTCGCTCGATAATGATGCCGGTTCAGACTGACCCGGGATAACAGCCTGAACCGCAACACCTTGTGCACCTAAATACGCAACAACACCCTGCAGCGCTCGCGCCGCTTGGCTTGGCTGCTGCGAATCTTGGTCGAAATCATTCGGTTGAACTGCGATGTCGCGAACTAAATTTGCTTGGCTTGCGAGATTTGCTTGCACCTGTGACTCTGCGGAACTACGAATGAGTGGCAGCGCTACTAAACCAGCGATCAATACTGCGAGGGCTGCAATCGATCCAGTAAGAAGCGCGGCACGAGATGCCAAAGTTTTGAACATGTTAAACCTTGTCGACGGAATACCCGACGCCACGAACAGTTCGAATCGGATCATGATCGCCAAACTTCGCACGCAATTGTGCAACATGGACGTCAACCGTCCGGGTACCCACGACAGATTCGTAGCCCCAAACATGGCTCAATAATTCATCGCGACTAAAAACACGGCCAGGTCGAGACATTAAGTAAGCAAGTAAATCAAATTCAGTTGCGGTCAATGAGATCTCACCTCCACTTAAAGCCACTCGACGAGTGTCCTGATTAAGGATCACTTCGCCGATCTCAAGCTCAGCTGCGCCATCAATCCGTCCACTTGAACGTCGAAGAATTGATTTAACACGAGCTACCACTTCACGTGGACTAAATGGTTTTGTGATGTAGTCATCCCCTCCCATTTCAAGGCCAAGAATTCGATCAACTTCATCATCGCGCGCAGTGCAAAACAAAATTGGCGTCCAGTCGCCCGAAGTGCGAAGCTCACGACAAACTTCGGTCCCATCCATTATTGGCAAACCCACATCAAGAATGATTGCCACCGGTCTAAGTTGCTTAGCCGCAGCAAGCCCTGCAGCTCCATCCGTTGCTACGTGAACTCCAAATCCCTCGCGAGATAGGTACATTCGAAGAACATCGGCGATGGTTTTTTCATCTTCAACGACTAGGACTAAGCCTTTGGATTCGCTCACAACACCACCATCTCAGCAAAGTGCATGGGACATGTCATAAGTTTGTTAAGAAACTGTGAAGAAATTAGGATTTTGCTTTAGCACCAAGGCCCATTAGTGCTAAGACCTTGCCAGCTATCAATGCAACTGGCAAAAGAGCTACACCGATCCAAAAGACAAGTGGACTAGCCATAACTACTCCAACGCAGCCAAACGCAAAACCAGCTACCGCAACTGATACAGCTGTCCAGGCGGCAACGGTATGTCCGTGTTCTTCGTGGGCTTCTGACATTTTGGCTCCCTTGTCGGTTCAGGTGAAACTAGTCTAGCGATTCAGCACTGGGCCCATTAAGTGTTGGGTCAATTCCTAAATCAAGCGATACCCATGGCGACAATTCCTGGTCGAGATCGCGATGTCGTTCATACCGATTAGACATTTTCGATGCATCATAGCTATTAAGCAAGAAAAGCAGTCCGCTTACAACTACACCTAACCCCGCCAGAGCGGCTACCCAAAATAGTGAGTTTAAGGTGTACTCGAAATTTGTCACATCGCGACCAACAACATCTGCGAGTAACGGTTCAATTTCGATATGGATTCCAGACTTAATGGAAAGTGCCGAGTAAATAATTCCAATCCCAAGCAGAATTAAAATTGCACCAAATATCCGCCGCAAGATTCGACGCGAAGCAACAATTCCAAGTACACCGGCTACTGATGCAGCCCCCAAACCACTGAGCAGTGGGTCTAGTTGCCGACCACTCAAAGTAAGGCTAACAACTGGAAATCCTGGATCCGCATACGAAACTTTTGCCCAAGTTTGACCAGCGATTATCACTACAACCACAGAACTTAAAAGCAACAACATTAGTGCAGATCGATATTTAATTTTCATTACTAGTTCCGACCAAAGTATTCGCTACCGCGATCGCATTTAGAACTGCCATTGCCTTAGCTTGACATTCTGCATCTTCGGACGCTGGAACAGAGTCGGCAACTACACCAGCTCCAGCTTGAACAAAAGCGATTCCATGCTTGATAACGGCAGAACGAATTGCTATCGCCGTATCTACGTTGCCCGCAAAATCAAAGTAGCCAACACAGCCACCATAAACACCACGCTTTGACTTTTCTAATTCCTCAATGATCGTCATCGCCATTGGTTTTGGGGCACCCGAAAGAGTGCCTGCAGGGAATGTTGCCGCAACTAAATCAAATGCAGATATCGAAGGGTCGATCTGACCAACAACTGTGGACACAATGTGCATTACGTGGCTATATCTTTCTACACTCATGAAATCTGCTACTTCAACGGTGCCAGGAAGGCAGACGCGCCCTAAATCATTGCGGCCTAAATCCACCAACATTAAGTGTTCAGCGCGTTCCTTCTTATCGGCCATAAGATCAACAGCCAACTGCTCGTCTAGCTCTGGTGTATTACCGCGCGGTCTAGTGCCTGCGATTGGATGAAGTAATGCTTTCCCATGATTCAGCGTCACAAGTGCCTCGGGACTTGATCCGACTATGTCGAAGGCTACTTTGGTACTTAACGCTTCTCCTGGGCCAGAACTCTCTGGAATCCTAAACAGGAACATGTAAGGACTTGGATTAGTTGCACGCAACACTCGATAAACATCCAAGGCTGAAGCCTCGCAGTGTGTGGAGAATCTTTGTGAGAGCACAATTTGAAACGCGTCACCACGACGAATTCGCTCTTGTGCTACGCGAACCGAATTCTGGTAGTCATCCGAAGTAGTTTCACGCTCAAAGATCGCTTTAGCATCACGATTAAAATTTGCAATACTCGCAGCAACTGGTGTTGACAACGCGGCTTCCATTGCATCGAGGCGACGACCTGCATCTGCCCACGCATCATCAACGCGTTCATCCGAGTTGTCATAATTTATAGCATTCGCTATTAAAGTAACCGTTCCATCTTTGTGATCCAACACTGCCAAGTCAGTTGCGACCAACATCGCCAATTCCGGCAACTTAAGTACGTCGATCGTGTCGTTTGGCAATCTCTCGAGCCGGCGCACAATGTCATAGCCCAGATACCCAACTACTCCGCCGGTAAGTGGTGGCAACTCTTGGGTTGAAATGCCTTCGTTTACGCCACTTGTATATAGGACATCCAGGGTTTCTCGTAATGCCGCAATTGGGTCTCCAGTTGAAGGTACCCCTTCTGGAACTTTTCCAGACCAATGAACTTCACCGTCTGATTCAGAAAGCATTGCAGAACTTGCCACGCCTACAAATGAATAACGTGACCAAGATCGTCCGTGTTCAGCGGATTCGAGTAAAAATGTTCCGGCTCGTTCATCTGCAAGTTTGCGATACAACCCAAGTGCAGTCTCACCATCCGCTAGCAGCTTGCGAAACACAGGAATCACTCTGCGGTCTTGCGCGAGTACTCGGAATTGTTCAAGACTTGGGGTTGTCACGGTGAGACCTCAAATTGAATCACTTCAGCATCAAAGCAGGTGCGGTCGCCAGAATGACAAGCAGAGCCAAGTTGATCGACCGTCAATAGTAAAGTGTCCGCATCACAATCTTTAGCCAGTGAAATTACGCTTTGGGTATTTCCTGAGGTAGCGCCCTTGACCCAAATTTCGTTACGCGAGCGACTCCAGTAGGTGCCCTGCCCAGTTTCAAGAGTTTGTATTACGGCTTCGGAATTCATCCAAGCGACCATTAAAACTTCGCCAGAATCTACCTGCTGCACCACAACTGGAATCAAGCCTTGATCATCAAATATCAAAGAGTCCACGAAAGGCGAATTTTCCATATGTCCATTCTGCCGTTCTTGGGAAAAGTTAGCGAACTTGAAAGCCTTCGGCAGCTAATTGCAATTTAACGTCGCTAACGGCCAATTGATTGAAGTGGAAAACACTTGCCGCCAAAACTGCGTCAGCCCCCGCGACGACGGCTGGAGCAAAGTGGCTTAATTGTCCGGCGCCACCACTTGCAATAATTGGGATATCAACGACTGCGCGCACTGCAGTTATCAATTCAATGTCATATCCGTTTTGCATGCCATCAGCATCCATTGAATTTAAGAGAAGCTCACCAGCTCCACGCTCAGCAGCTTCTGTGATCCATTCGAGTGCATCTAGTCCACTGCTGCGGCGACCACCGTGCGTAGTTGCTTCGAACCCACTGGGTGATTCTTTTGACCGTCGCACATCAACAGATAGCACAACGCATTGGTCGCCAAAGCGACGAGACGCATCAGAGATAAGTTGTGGATTAGCAATGCCAGCGGTGTTAATTCCAACTTTGTCGGCACCGGCTCGCAGTAACTTATCAATATCATCTGTCGTCCGAACCCCACCACCAACGGTTAGTGGAATGAAAAGTTGATCCGCTGTCCGACGAACCATTTCGTAGGTTGTCTCGCGATCTGAACTTGATGCAGTTACGTCCAAGAAAACTAATTCGTCGGCACCAGCGGCACCATAAATCCGAGCTAACTCAACCGGATCGCCAGCATCTCGAAGATTTTCAAAATTTACTCCCTTAACAACGCGGCCCGAATCCACATCTAAACACGGAATTACTCTGACAGCGACGGGCATATTTAACCTTGGGGCCCAGAAATTTTGATTGCTTGCTCAAGTGTGAATGCTTTGGCATAAAGTGCTTTTCCAACGATTGCACCTTCAACACCCAGCGGAACTATCGAGCGAAGTTCTTCCAAATCTGAAAGGCTCGATATTCCACCACTAGCAATTACTGGCTTGTTGGTGGCAGCACACATACTCCGAAGCAGTTCGACATTTGGACCCAGAAGTGTTCCATCTTTTGTAACGTCGGTTACAACATATCGAGAGCAACCGTCCGCTTCGAGTCTCTCAAGAGTTTCCCACAAGTCACCGCCTTCACTAGTCCACCCACGAGCCGCCAACGTAGTTCCTCGAACATCAAGTCCAACTGCTATGCGATCGCCAAATTCCTGGATGACTTTCGAGGTCCAGTCGGGATTTTCAAGTGCTGCGGTTCCAAGGTTGACGCGATTACATCCGGTTGATAACGCAGCGCGAAGCGATTCATCATCGCGAATGCCACCAGAAAGTTCGACTTTAATATCAAGCTTCCCCACTACTTCAGCAAGGAGTTCCCGGTTATCTCCGCGACCAAACGCGGCATCTAGATCGACTAAGTGAATCCATTGTGCGCCGGACGACTGCCAATCGAGTGCAGCAGCTAATGGGTCACCAAAAGATGTCTCGCTTTCAGATTCACCTTGAACTAGGCGCACAGCTTGGCCATGTGCGACATCTACCGCGGGCAACAGAATTAGAGATTGCATTCGTTTCCTTACTTAACCGTTGAAATCCAGTTAGCCAATAGTGTCAGACCTGCCTCGCCAGATTTCTCGGGATGAAATTGCGTTGCCCATAGCGGGCCATTTTCTACGGCTGCCACAAAGTCTTCGCCATGATTTGCCCAAGTAACTTTAGGGGCAGTCATTTTTTCAATCGGATCTAATTCCCAAGTGCGAGCCGCGAAAGAATGTACGAAGTAGAACCGTTCATCAGAGATGCCTGCAAACATTTCTGATGTCAACGGCGCAATCACCGTATTCCAACCCATATGTGGAAGTATCGGCGCATGTAACGTGTCAATAGTTCCTGGCCATTCATTCAATCCAGCGAAATATCCATCGCCTGCATGCTCAGTGCTTCTTTCAAAAAGTACTTGCATTCCAACGCAAATGCCCAGAACAGGCCGACCTCCTGCGAGTCGACGTCCAATGATCTGATCACCACGCACTTTTCTGATCCCTTCGACACATGCAGCAAAAGCACCAACGCCAGGAACTACGAGCGCATCTGCATTTAATGCAGTTTCGAAATCAACAGTAACTTCTACGCTCGCTCCAGTCGTCTCTAGTGCGCGTTGCACTGAACGAACATTGCCTGAACCGTAATCCAAAACCACAACGTTGGTCACGGTTTAGAGGCTTCCCTTGGTTGAAGGAACGTCCAATACTCGGGAATCTAAAGAAACTGCTTCTCGCAGCGCACGGGCGACAGCTTTGAATTGCGCTTCGCTAACGTGGTGGGCATTGCGACCACTAAGTACTCGGATATGGATACATATCTGTGCGCTTGCCACTATTGATTCCCAGATGTGCTTAATCAAAGTGGTATCGAAGGTACCAATCAGTTCCACAATTTCTGGTTGTTCGTGAACCAAGTAAGGGCGACCTGATAAATCAACTGCTGCAAGTACTGCGGTTTCATCCAGTGGTACATGCGAGTCACCAAATCTACGAATTCCTACCTTGTCACCAAGAGCTGTTCGTAGTGCCTCGCCAAAAGCCAACGACGTGTCCTCCACGGTGTGATGTGAATCAACATCCACGTCACCCTTAGTTACAACCGTCAGATTGAACCCACCGTGGCGACCCAGTTGCGCCAACATGTGATCAAAGAAAGGTACGCCAGTATCAACCGTAACTTGGCCAGTGCCATCGAGATCTATCTCAACTAGGACGGAGCTTTCCTTGGTGGATCGTTCGATCCGTGCAGTACGAGCCATTTCGGTACTTTCAGTTTGGTAACTAGCTGGTTAGCGAGTTACTTCGAGTAAGGCATCCTTAAAAAATTGATTTTCAGCAGGGGTTCCAATACTTACGCGCAACCAACCTTCAGGTCCGGTTTCGCGGATTAGCACACCCTTTGCCACTAATTCTTCCCAAATTTTGGTCCGATCGCTAAACGTTCCAAATAGTAGGAAGTTTGCGCCACTTGGCAGGACCTCAAAGCCGTTTTCACTGAACCAGGTTGCCAGCGCATTACGTTCGCTCCGCAAAACTCCGACTTGCCCCTGCAGTTCATCCCGAAAGCGAAGCGCAGTTCGAGCTACTGATTGGGTAACAGCAGACAAGTGATATGGAAGGCGCACGAGTTGAATAGCCTGCACTACCGAAGCATCCGCAACGGCATATCCCAGCCTGGCTCCTGCAAATGAAAATGCTTTGCTCATAGTTCGGGTAACAATGACATGCGAGTTTTGACCAATTTTAGTAACCGCGCTTGGGGTTCCTAATTCGCGAAACTCGGCATACGCTTCATCAACGATTAGAACTCCAGAAAAATTCAAAAGAATGTAGTCGATGATTTCACTTGGCAGCAATGTTCCAGTTGGATTGTTTGGTGAAGTCAATATAATTATATCTGGATTTAGCCGTAAAGCGATATCAACTACTTCCGAATCAACTTCAAAGTTTGAATTACGCGCCACCATCTCAAATGCGGTGAATGAGTCGCGACAATAGTCCTCATACATTGAATAAGTTGGAGAAAACGTAACCAATTTTTTACCTGGTCCGCCAAATAGCTGAAGTAGCTGCATCATTACTTCATTTGAACCGTTTGCTGGCCAAATATTTTCAGCAGTCACCACGACCGAACTCTCTGCCGAAATATATTTAGCGAGATCAACTCGCAAATCCAAAGCTTCGCGGTCTGGGTACCTATTAAGCGAAGGTGCGATCGCACGAATATCATCCGCGATAGCTGCACTTAGTTCGGGTGAAGGAGCAAATGGATTTTCATTAGTGTTGAGTCTCACTGGTACATCTATTTGTGGTGCGCCATAAGGTTTACGACCCACTAAGTCCGCACGTATCGGAAGGCTGGTCATTTCAGCCGCTCTTCAATTGCGGCGGCGTGTCCAGGCAAGTCTTCGGCGTTAGCAAGAGTTATTACTGTGTCAGCAATTTCATTCAATGCAGCTTGGTTGTATTCGACATAATGTAACCCGCGCAAAAACGTCTGTACAGATAATCCAGAAGAATGGCAGGCACAGCCGCCAGTGGGAAGTACGTGGTTGGATCCAGCAGCATAATCACCAAGTGAAACTGGAGACCAATCGCCAATAAAAATTGCTCCGGCATTTTTCACGCAGCGAGCAATATTCGCGGCATCCCTGGTATGTATTTCTAAGTGTTCAGCAGCATACGCATCCACAACTGCCAAGCCGTGATCAATGTCGTCCACCAAGACAAATGCACTTTGCCTTCCGGTGAGTGCTTGCGTGATTCGATCTGCATGTTTCGTTAACGGAACTTGACGCGCCAAACTAATGCGCACCTGATCGACTAATTCCATGCTGTCTGTTACCAAAACTGAAGCTGCAACCACATCGTGTTCTGCCTGACTAATTAAATCGGCAGCAACATAATCTGGATTTGCTGAGTCATCAGCCAGGATTGCAATCTCAGTTGGCCCAGCTTCGGAATCAATTCCGATCCGACCTTTAAGTAATCGCTTGGCAGCCGTAACCCACATATTCCCAGGGCCAGTGATTAAGTAAACAGGTTCGATTACAACTTCTTCAGTAGAGCCATACGCCATTAGGGCAATGGCTTGCGCGCCGCCGACTGCATACACTTCATCAATTTCAAGTAACGCCAACGCAGCGAGAATCGTAGGGTGTGGCCACCCGCCATGTTCTTTTTGTGGAGGTGAAACAACTGCAATCGATTCCACGCCAGCAATTTGAGCTGGCACAACATTCATAATTACACTGCTTGGGTACACCGCATTTCCACCTGGGACATACAGCGCCACCCTTTCGACCGGAACCCACCGCTCGGTAACTATGCCCCCCATAGCAACTTGGACCCGCGTCTCACTTCGTCCTTGATGCTCGTGAACAATTCTCACGCGGCGAATAGCCTCTTCCAATGCTGCCCGAATTTTTGGATCTAAATCCAGTAGCGCTTGAAGCAAAATTTCATTAGGTACTTTTAGCGCAGGTGCACGGACGCCATCAAATTTCTCGGACCACTCCTGTGCTGCCCTGGCACCTCGCTCGCGGACATCTTTGACTATCGGGCGAACCTGCTCTAATACCGAGTCCAGGTCTACTTCAGCTCGAGGCAAAAGATCACGTAAATCTACCGCGCGCCTAGAACCTCCCCGTAGATCCAAAGTCGACAACATAACTCAAGTTTAACTTGATTTTTCAGCATAGAATTTTCGTCATGGCTACTGGCACACCTGCAACGACATTGTTAGCAACTGCAGGAGTTCATTTTGTGGCGCACGAATACCAACATGATCCGAATGCAATTTCGTTTGGGCTTGAAGCAGCTGAAAAGCTAGGAATTGAACCAGATCGGGTGTTTAAGACACTTATAGCTGCTATGGACGAGGGCTATGCAGTGGCTATTGTTCCAGTTAACAAACAGGTCAGCCTAAAGGCGCTAGCAAAAACTCTGGGTAGCAAGAAGGCCGTAATGGCTGACCCGGCCCGGGCAGCGCGCATGAGTGGTTACGTTGTGGGCGGAATTAGTCCGCTGGGTCAAAAGAAAGTTCTGCCCACGGTAATTGATGAGTCCGCACAACTTTTTGAAACTATTTTGGTCAGCGGCGGACGGCGGGGATTCGATATTGAACTTTCGCCCAATGACTTAGCGCAGTTACTGTCCGCCAAGTTTGCAGAAATCGCAACCAATTAAATCCCCGCAGGAACCGCTGGCATCTCTAGGCAATTGGACCCCAGCAAAGCTTTAAGGTCGGCAAATAACGAAGGCGATGGGCTAACTCGCAACCGATCATCGGTCTTGACTGCGACAAACTTGTTTGCACTGACAACCGTTAAATGCACTTCGGTTGTTCCGGGGTGTGCGGCTAATACTTGGCGAAGTGAATCCATAACCGACGAGTTAATACGCGTTTCCGGAATATAAAGCATGACTGGCCCTGAATAAGCACTTGAAATATCAGGAACTGAAACGTCGAGGGCGGCCACGCGTGGGCCTTCGTCATCCCGCTTATCAATCCGAACCTTGATCAATAGGATTGCATCTTCGTTAAGAAGGTGAGAAACCTTGGTGAACATATTTGGCCAAACTAGAACTTCAACAACACCCTCGAGATCTTCGAGCGAGACAATCGCCCACCGATCGCCATTTCGCTTCGTTGTTTTGAGTTGGATTCCACTCACCAAACCGCCGAGCGTAACCACAGCTCCATCTGATGCTTCACGTACACCAGAAATTGGCATCGAAGTATTCATAGCAAGTACATGCTCAACTCCAAATAACGGATGGTCACTAACATAAAGGCCAAGCATGTCGCGTTCTTGTGCGAGTAATGTCTTTTTGTCCCACTCGTCATCGGCTATGAAGACTTCAACGCCACCGATGGAATCGCTAGACGCATCATCGGCGCTGCCAAATAAATCAAATTGTCCGACTGCTTCAGCACGTTTAGTATCAAGGATCGAATCAACTGCTTCGACATGGACAGCAAACAAACCGCGACGACTGTGGCCAAGCGAATCAAATGCGCCAGCCTTGATTAGTGATTCGATGACTCGCTTATTACAAACCTGGATGTCAACCTTGGTAAGGAAGTCACCAAAAGATGTGTAGCGACCTTTTGCCTCGCGAGTTACTTTTAAGGATTCAACGACATTAACCCCAACATTTCGAACGGCTGCTAAGCCAAAACGAATATCGCCACCAATAGCAGTGAAGGCCACATCCGATTCATTTACGTCAGGTGGCAAAACTTTCATGCCCATGCGTCTGCACTCATTTAAATAGACTGCGGACTTATCTTTGTCGTCCTTAACGCTCTCAAGGAGTGCTGCCATGTATTCGGCTGGGTAATTGGCCTTTAAATAAGCAGTCCAATAAGAGACCAAGCCATAGCCAGCACTATGGGCTTTATTGAATGCATAATCCGAGAAAGGAATCAGGGTTTCCCAAAGCTTTTCGATGGCAATTTCGGAGAAATTTTTAGCCTTCATGCCGGCAGCGAATGGAACGTACTCCTTGTCAAGAATTTCTTTCTTCTTCTTACCCATCGCGCGCCGCAGTAAGTCTGCCTGGCCAAGTGAGTAGCCCGCAACTTCTTGGGCAATGGCCATAACTTGTTCTTGGTAAACGATCAGTCCGTAGGTGTCACCCAGAATGGTTTCTAATGGCTTTTCTAAATCAGGGTGGATCGGAACTTGCGCTTTACGCTTGTTCTTGTAATCGGCGTAATCGGTGTGTGCATTAACACCCATTGGGCCCGGTCGATAGAGAGCAAGGACTGCGGAGATGTCTTCAAAACTGTCCGGATTCATAGACCGTAAAAGTGAACGAATTGGACCGCTATCTAATTGGAAAACTCCAAGCGTGTCACCACGAGCAAGTAGTTCGTAGGTGGATTTGTTATCCAGCGTTAAGGTTTCTAAAACAACAACTTCACCGCGATTGCGTTGGATGTTCAAGAGTGTGTCATCTAGCACCGTCAAGTTACGCAGCCCCAAGAAATCCATTTTTAGAAGTCCCAGTGCTTCACACGCCCCCATGTCGAATTGGGTTATGACGGCGCCATCTTGATCACGGCGCCATACTGGCAAAACGTCAATTAATTCTTCCTTACAAAGAATTACGCCGGCTGCATGTACGCCTGGTTGTCGCTTTAGCCCCTCAATACCTCGAGCCGTATCAACGACTGCGCGTACATCTGCATCATCGTCATACAACTCCCGAAACTCGCCAGCTTCACCGTAGCGCTCATGTTCGGGATCAAAAATACCTGAAAGCGGAATGTCTTTTCCCATAATTCCTGGCGGCATGGTTTTTGTGATCTTGTCACCCAGTGCATATGGAAAGCCAAGTGCTCGCGTTGAATCCCTAACTGCAGCTTTGGCTTTAATGGAAGCGTAGGTGACGATTTGGGCTACTCGCTCTTCGCCATACTTTTGCGTGGCATAGCGAATCATTTCGCTTCGGCGACGTTCATCAAAGTCAATGTCGATATCAGGCATTGAAATTCGTTCTGGATTTAAGAACCGCTCGAACAATAATCCGTGTTTAATCGGGTCAAGTTCAGTTATGCCCAAAGACCAAGCAATTACTGCACCGGCAGCAGAACCTCGGCCCGGCCCAACACGAATCCCAACTTCTCTAGCATGTCGACATAAATCGGCTACCACCAAGAAGTAACCCGGGAAACCCATTTGCTCAACCACACTAAGTTCGTACTTTGCGCGCTCGAGGTGCGCTTCTGGAATTGGGTCTGGTGAAAAACGTTTTTGTAACCCTAGGTGGACTTCTTTAACCAACCATGTGTTCTCGGTTTCCGCATTTGGAACCGGAAATGAAGGAAGCAAGTTCTGGCCTTCTTCGAAGCTGACATTGCAGCGCTCAGCAATAAGCAAGGTGTTGTCACATGCCTGTGGCAATTCACGCCAAACTTCACGCATTTCCGCAGCTGATTTCAGATAAAAATCTTGGGCATCGAATTTAAAGCGCTTTGGGTCATCCATTGTGGTTCGAGTTCCGATACACAGCAAAACATCATGCATCCGTGCATCTTCGGGATATACGTAATGCGAGTCATTGGTGGCGACTAATTTCAAATCTAGAGTTTTAGCAATCTTTAATAAGTCTTCGCGGTGTCTACGTTCAATACCAAGCCCGTGATCCATTAATTCAACAAAATAATTTTCCGGCCCTAGAATTTCGCGCATGGTGGCAGCAGTCTTTAGCGCTTGATCATAATTACCGGTCTGAAGCCAGCGATTAACTTCGCCGGAGGGACACCCAGTTGTACCAATAATTCCTTTGCCATACCGATCGAGTAATTCGGCATCAAAGCGCGGTTGGTAGTAATAGCCTTCGAGGCTTGCAAGGCTCGACAACCTAAATAAATTGTGCAACCCTTCGTTATTTTCCGCCCACAACGTCATGTGCGTGTAGTTATAACGTCCACGTCCTGCGCTATCCAGAGAAGAATCCTCGACAACGGCAGTTCCAAAATCAAACGGCGCGCGAGTTCTGCGACCTTGTGGTGCGTAATATCCTTCGATTCCGATAATCGGCTTAACACCAGTGGCAACGCCTTTTTTCCAAAAATCGTACGCTCCAAATAAGTTGCCGTGGTCGCTCATGGCAACTGCTGGCATTCCGAGTTCTTCGGCTTTAGAAAACAGATCTTTCAGACGCGCCGCACCATCAAGCATCGAATACTCAGTATGCACATGTAAATGCACAAAAGAGTCATTGCTCACGCGAATCGCTTCCTTACGTTTCTACACCTGTGACCTCCCGTGAAAAAGTGATCCACAGCAGGAATATCTTGGCAACAATATTTGGATAAAATTTTGGTTTTTGCACGTGAGGAAGTTCGCGCTCCCCTAGGTTACCTGCGATCCCTGACGAAACTGGTTCAGGGCTCGAACGTGTTACAGATTGCGGGCTAGATCTAGGGATCTCGCCAGATCTGGCGCATAGTCCGAGTGGAATGAAACTCGCTCACCTGAAACTGGGTGCTCGAAAGCCAGGTTTACCGCATGTAACCACTGTCGATCTAATTTCAATTTTGCTGCAATTGTGGGATCCGCCCCATAAGTTAGGTCGCCACAGCAGGGGTGTCGAAGAGCTGACATATGAACCCGAATCTGGTGTGTGCGCCCAGTTTCCAAGTGCACCTCTAGCAACGAGGCATAAGCGAATGACTCTAAAGTCTCGTAATGCGTAATACTTGGCCGGCCGCCATTCATTACGGCAAATCGATAGGACGAAGTCGGGTGCCGTTCAATTGGAGCATCAATTGTCCCAGTACTTGGATCCATTCGCCCTTGCACCAAGGTGTGATATGTCTTTTCAACGGTGCGGTCACGGAACTGATCCTTGATGCTGACATAAGCCTGCTCTGATTTTGTTACAACCATCAGGCCGCTAGTTCCAACATCCAGCCGATGGACAATCCCTTTGCGTTCACTTGGACCAAATGAAGTTAAAACTGTACCCATGGCAGTCAGGCTGCCTGTCACCGTTGGCCCAGACCAACCTTGACTTGGATGAGCGGCCACCCCGGTTGGCTTATCTATCACGACGAACGAATCATCTTCGAAAATAACTGGGAGATCGACAACAGGCTCTGGCTCATGTAAATCAGGGTCAGGAAGGTCTACTTCGACTACATCGCCAAACGCGACCCGCGAACTCTTGATTGCAGCTTTGGTATTTATGGTGACGCGCTTTTCTTCGAGGAAGGTAACTCCAGTCGCGCGTGAAACCCCAGCCAGTCTCGACAAGGCAACATCTACGCGCTCCCCAGCTAATGACTCATCAATTGCCCAGGTGCGTATCACGACGTAATCGATTCGTTGGTTTTGCTTACATTCGCCTTCAAGTCATCAGCCCGATACTCAAGCCCCCGAAACGATAGGTAAATCATGAAAATTGCGGCACAGACAACTGCACTATCGCTCACATTGAATGTTGGGTAATGCGGGAACTGAATGAAGTCAACTACGTGACCTTGCATAAATCCAGGTGACCGGAAAATTCGATCAGCTAAATTCCCTAATGCCCCACCTAGTAATGCGCCAAGGGCAAATGCCCAAGGCTTATTGTTGACGTTTCCAGAAATTCGAATAATTACCACGCAAACTAGAGTTGCAAAGATTGCGAAGACCCAAGTAGCTCCCGTACCAACTGAAAATGCTGCACCAGGATTGCGCACGAAAGAGAACTTTAAAAATTCCCCTACGACTTTGATTGCAGCTTTACCTTGCAGTCTCTCAACCGCCCAAATTTTTGTTGCTTGATCGGCAATTAATACCAGAAGTGCGGTTAGAAATAACTGGCGACGATACACAGGATTAGGAACGGTCTTCACGCTCGCGACATGGCATACACATCGTGGCGCGTGGATTTGCTTCCATCAAGCGAAGTTTTCCGATTTGACGACCACAGTTTTCGCAAGCACCGTAAGTACCCGCTTCAATGCGATCCAAGGCATGCATAGTTTGATCTAACAAGTCTTTCTTATTGGAAAGGATCGAAATTTCATGCTCGCGCTCAAAAGTCTTGGTGCCGGCATCTGCTTGATCGTCACCAGCGCCTTCGCCACTGTCCATTATTAAGTGATGGAAGCTTTCTTCGGCTTCGGCGATTTCGACGCGAAGTTCTTCGGCTTCCTTAGTAAGTGTTTTGCGAACTGCATTTAGCTCAGTCTTAGTCCAATTCGATTCATCTTCTTGTACGACTGGATGCTTTGGTGCAGCTTTTTTACCAGGCACTGCCTTGCGAACTGAAGGCAAACCGGCAGAACCAATCGGATTTATAATCTGTGGCGGAGGTGGCAGTAAGGCAGCTGCTGCAGCAGCTTCGGCCTTGGCTTGGGCATTTATTTGAGCCTTCGTAAGTTTTATTACTTTTGGTGCTGGCTCAACTTTTTTCACTGGCGGCTTTACTGCTTTAACGGGTACTACCTTCTTAACTGGCGCAGCTTTCTTTGCTGCTGGTTTCTTAGCTGGATCAGATTTCTTTGCTGCTGGCTTCTTCACGGCAGGCTTCTTGGCTGGTGCGGCTTTCTTGGCCGCAGGCTTCTTCACCGCAGGCTTCTTCACCGCAGGCTTCTTGGCAGCCGCCTTAGTCGTCTTCTTGACTGGTTTAGCAGCCATTGGACACCCCTTTTATTCCGTTGTAGATCGCTTAAGTCACTAGACTCTACCGACTCCCCGACCGGAAATTGGTTCGCAGGTCAGGTTTCCCCCCATTAATTACGCGATTAGCCGAATAATTAACTGTTTTTTAACCGAATAATGACTGAATTCACAATTGAATCCCGATTTAATCCGGCTGTCAGTGCTGAAATCCAAGACTCAAGGCAAAAAGATGGTGGAATCTGTCGCCAGAATTCGGTGAAAGCCAACAACTTCAGTAATCTTGCCATTAGTCGGCGAAAACACTGATGAGGACACGTCTTCGAAGGATCGCCACATCACCAATAGCGAGCTGGAGACGGTGCAAGCCCAGTAATTCGGTGATGTGCCTTCCAGATATCACCTCTGAGTTGCTTCGAAGAAAAGTGAGCCCAAAGCCCACCCAGTAGAACTAGCCCGCCGGCGGTTATAAGTGGATTGCACTCCCAAGTGCTGTCAACGAAGGTGGTACCGCGGGATCGGCCAACAGGTCGCCTCGTCCTTCGATTAGTAAATGACAGCGAACCGAGAAGGATCCCGACTTCATGACTTACCGCGAAGTACCTGCGAAAATCGATCTGCCAGTAATGGAGCACGAAGTGCTTTCATTTTGGAAGCAGAATGACATCTTCCATAAGTCACTTGCCAGCACGACTGATGGTCCACTTTGGGTTTTTTACGAAGGTCCACCAACCGCGAATGGTATGCCGGGTACGCACCACGTAGAAGCCCGCGTCTTCAAAGATATTTTTCCTCGATACCGAACCATGAAGGGCTTCAACGTTCCGCGAAAAGCAGGATGGGATTGTCACGGACTTCCGGTTGAACTTGCCGTAGAAAAGGAATTGGGATTTACCGGCAAGCAAGATATCGAAAACTTTGGTGTGGCTGAGTTCAATGCAAAGTGCCGAGAGTCAGTGCTGCGACATGTGGATGAATTCGAAAACATGACTTCCCGCATGGGTTACTGGGTTGACATGGATGAGGCTTATTGGACCATGGATGCTGATTACGTCGACAGCGTTTGGTGGAGCTTAAAGAAAATTTACGACAAGGGCCTATTGGTGCAAGACCATCGGGTTTCGCCTTACTGCCCTCGTTGTGGAACTGGGTTATCCGATCACGAGTTGGCACAAGGCTACGAAGAAGTGGTGGATGCTTCGGTATACGTTCGGTTCCCAATTACCTCGGGGCCACTTAAAGAAAAGTATCAAGACATCTCGCTGCTGATTTGGACCACAACACCGTGGACCTTGATTTCAAATACTGCAGCTGCAGTTAACGCTGATGTTGATTATGAAGTGGCAAAAAATAATGCTGGTGAATTATTTGTTATCGCACAAGCTCTGCGTGAAAAGGTTTTAGGCGAAGACTCCGTGGCGCTAGAAGTGATCAGAGGTCGCGATTTAGAAGGTACGCCATATCAAAGGCCATTTGAGTGGGTCGAATTCCCAGACACTGATGCACCAGTGCATACGGTTTTACTTGCGGACTTTGTGACGACTGAGGATGGAACCGGCGTAGTGCACGAAGCTCCAGCCTTTGGCGCCGAGGACCTTGCCTTGTGTCGCTCATACGGATTACCAGTAGTAAATCCAGTGCTACCCAATGGAACCTTTGATGATTCGATTCCTGAGGTTGCTGGAGTTTTCTTTAAAACTGCCGATGCCCGGCTGGTAGAAATTTTGGAAGAACGCGGCCTACTTTTTCGACATTTGCCCTATGAGCACTCTTACCCACACTGCTGGCGTTGCCATACTGCGTTGATCTATTACGCACAGCCATCCTGGTACATCAAAACGACCGCCATTAAAGATCAACTAATTGCGCAAAATGAACAAACTAATTGGTTCCCCGAAACCATCAAGTGGGGTCGATACGGCGACTGGCTAAACAACAACGTGGATTGGGCGCTATCCCGTAATCGTTACTGGGGTACTCCCCTGCCGATCTGGCGCTGCGAAGAAAATCACTTAACGGTCGTTGGCGGCCGTCGCGAGCTTGCTGAATATGCAGGCGATGCGGCAATCGAAATGGATCCCCATCGTCCGTTCGTCGATGACGTTAGCTTCGCTTGTCCAGAGTGTGCCAAGACAGCAACTCGAGTTCCAGAGGTTATTGACTGCTGGTATGACTCAGGCGCGATGCCATTCGCGCAGTGGGGTTACCCGCACAAGAACAAGGAAGTTTTTGAGGCGCGTTACCCCGCAGACTTTATCTGCGAAGCAATCGATCAAACTCGGGGCTGGTTCTATACCTTGATGGCAATTGGCACCTTAGTTTTCGAAGACTCTTCCTACGACAACGTACTTTGCTTGGGTCACATCTTGGATGAAGACGGTCGCAAGATGAGTAAGCACCTGGGAAATGTATTAGAACCAATCGGCCTGATGGATGAGCATGGCGCTGATGCGTTGCGCTGGTTCATGTTGGTTAGTGGCTCACCATGGTCTGCTAGGCGCGTCGGTCATGGAACTATTGCTGAAGTTGTACGCAAGACTCTTCTGACTTATTGGAACACCGTTGCCTTCCAAAGTCTTTATGCCAGAGCTGGGGATTGGGATCCTGCTACTGCATCTTTAACTGAACTAACTGATTTAGATCGCTGGGCAGTATCGCAAGCCACTCGGCTGGCTCGCGATGTCGACCTCGCCTTAGAGCAGTTTGACACCCAGCGCGCTGGACGGGCAATTGCTGAATTCGTTGATGACTTGAGCAACTGGTATGTCCGTCGTTCGCGTCGTCGGTTCTGGGATGCCGATCCTGCGGCCCTGAGCACGCTGCACCACTGCCTAAAGGTAGTCACTCAAGTTATGGCGCCAGTCACGCCATTTATCACCGAGCGAGTTTGGCAAGATCTTTACCTTTCAACTGGAATTGAATCTGTGCACTTAAGTAAGTGGCCGACTTGGAGTGATGATGAGATTGACGACACCTTACGAGATCAAGTTGATTTAACTCGTCGCCTAGTGGAACTTGGCCGTTCGGCCCGAGCTACGTCGGGCGTAAAGACTCGTCAGCCTCTCCAGCGCGCCTTGGTTGCAGCAGCTGGCTGGGATGCCTTACCGGAGGGCCTACAAGCACAAATTCGCGATGAGGTTAATGTGCTGAGTCTTGAAAGCCTTGCCGGCACCGATGAATTAGTCGACATCTCCCTAAAGGCGAACTTTAAATCGCTAGGAGCTCGCTACGGCAAGCAAACGCCAGAGATCGCAAATGTAATTGCGAGCGCACCAGCTAACGACCTAGTAGCTCAACTTCGTCTTGGTAACGCAACAGTCCAGGTTAATGGCGAATCAGTTGCAATCGTTGCTGAGGATGTGATTGTTACTGAAGTCCCAAGAGAAGGCTGGACCGTGGCAAGTGACAGCGGCGAATCCTTAGCACTTGATTTAACTTTGACTCCGGAGTTGATCGGCCAAGGCATTGCTAGAGACATAACGCGTTTAATCCAAGATGCCCGAAAGACTTCAGGCTTTGACATCAGTGATCGCATTCGCGTTACTTGGGCAAGTACTTCTGACCAGACCGCTGCAGCAATCATCGCGCATGGCGAAATGATTGCTAGCGAAGTTTTAGCGACAACTTGGCAACAAGGTGAAGTTGTCGACATCACGGCTCAAGATGAAGATCTTGGAATATCAGTCAACCTCGTAAGGGCTTAGCGCCAAAAATAAATGCCCCTGGAAATTCCGGGGGCATTTATTTTTAGTTAAATCTATTCACCAGTAACTTGGCGATTGTCGGAAATCTTTGCTTCAAGTTCACGAAGCTGTCCCTCTAGGTAGCTACGTAGACGACTACGGTATTCACGCTCATAGGCACGAAGCTCTTCAACCCGACGTTCCATCGCAACACGCTGTGCTTCAAATTCGCGAGTCATGTTGGCAATGTTGGTCTTTGCATCCGATAGCAGTTCTTCAGACGTAGCTTGGGCGGAACTTAATAACTGCTCTGATTCAATGCGAGCCGATGCAACGGCTTCATCAGCTGTACGCTGTGCCAATTCGAGAATTCGAACTGATGCAACGCCTTGTTCGGCAGCTGGAATTTCAGTAGCCATCGGTGCGCTTGATGCTGCGCTGGCAAGTTTTGCATTTTCCTCACTTAGTTCAGCTAGACGCGCTTCCAATTCGCTTGCAGCTTGTTGTGAAACTGAAATTTCAGCTTCGAGTTCCGAGATACGGGCAGCAGCCATTGATTCATCGCCAGCTGCGGAAGCTGAAGCTTCTACGTTATGCGCGTGAGCTTGGGCGGCGGCGACAGCGTTTGTGGCAGCCGCTAATTCGCTTTTAAGCGCAGCGTTCTCATCGGTTAGATCGCGAATCTCTTGACGAATTGAGTCTGGTACTTCACCTTTAGCGGTCGCGCGCAAGTCTTCGGCTTCTTTTGTGACCTCAGTCAACGCATCTTCAATCGCGTCCAGGAAGTTATCGACTTCGTCTAGGTCGTAGCCTTCCTTGAACCGCACAGTGGTGAACTGCTTGTTGCGCACATCTTCGGGCGTCAAAGCCATGGTGGGTACCTTTCATTAGTACTAAGAGATAACGGGTAACCCTGAAATCCTGCTTCTAGATTAGAGATAAATGAGTCGAAAGTGAAACTAGAGACTAATTTAGGGTTAATTTCGCTTCCCCCTAATATGCAGAATATCGCCAATTTGTAAAGCTAAACAGTGGCTAGCAGGTTCCGAAGGATCTGAATTCCGATCAATAGCACCAAGAATGATAGATCCAGCGAAACGCTACCTAGCCGAAGTACGGGAACTACCTTGCGGATCCCCTTAAGTGGCGGATCAGTCACCGTGAACACAAATTCAGACAGCATCAATGTCGGGCCCTTTGGCCGCCAGTCACGAGCGAATACCGTCACGTACTCAAGCACGAGCCTCACTATGAGTATCAGAATATATAGATTTGCTACGGCTGCAAGCGAATGTGCAAGGGAAGCCATATTTAGGCTCGCTTAACTTTGATTGAAGAATGGATCTTCACGCAGTTGTGCGCGAGCTGCGGCACCGATGTCAACATTTGCCGGTGACAGCAAAAATACGCCTTTTGTAACCTTTTCGATGCTGCCGTGTAGGCCAAAAGCTAAACCTGCTGAGAAATCTACAATCCGGCGAGCGTCAGCCTCATCCATGTCGCTTAGATTCATGATCACTGGTGTTCCACTCCGAAATTCTTCACCGATTCGACGAGCATCGTTGTAGGTATGTGGATGCAACGTAGTGATGCGATAAACATCAGCAAGTGGTGCAGCAGTTCTTGTTGGTGTTGGTGCAACATATGAAGTTTCAACTTGTGAAACCACGCGCTCATAAGATTGAGTCATCGGAGACGCAACTGGACGCACTGGAACTTGCTCTTCGTACTGTTCGTACGAACTTTCAGCATATTCTGCGTATTCTTCGCTGAATTCGCCACCGTCGACGAGACCTAGGTATTCAGCCATCTTGCGCATTGCGTTAGCCATTGGGGTTAGCTCCTTGCGGGTTATTTATAACGAACTTACCCTTTAAAAGCACGATTTCCGAGGATCGACGAGCCAATTCGTAGGTGTGTCGCACCGAATTTTAAAGCCTGCCGATAGTCCCCGCTCATGCCAGCCGAAATCCATCTGGCTTCAGGGACCGCAACCTGAACTTGATGTGACACCTCTTGTAACTTTGCAAACGCAGTCTCGACATCTCCACCCAGCGGTGCTACGCCCATCACGCCATTTAATTGCAGCCCCGGTGTCTCCACGATCATGGCAACTAAGTCCAACGCATCCGCACTAGCAGTTCCCCCGCGTTTACCATCGGCAATCTCGTCCAGGTTTACCTGGATTAAAACACCTAGCGGATTGGTACGCTCGGCGACAGCCTTCCCTAGGGCTTTGACTAGATCCGAACGATCCACGGAATGAACCACATCTGCCCAGCCAGCGACACTCTTCGCTTTATTGGTTTGTAATTGTCCAATCGCATGCCAAGTTAAAGATTCATCGTGGACTTCGTCCCGCTTTGGCTTTGCCTCTTGATCGCGATTCTCTCCCACATCCGTTACGCCCATTCCAGCCAGCAAGTCCACATCGCTAGCTGGCCAAGTTTTCGTCACCACAATCAGACTTACTTCGGTTCTATCCCGCCCAAATTCCGCGCATGCCTGACCAATGTCGGCTAAGACATCACTAAGGTTCAATTGAAGTTCAGTGCGACGATCCATGTTCACACTTTACGAACTAGGAAGCGCAACTATTAATCCGCCTCGCCCAGTTGGCTTACCATTTGCGCGCCGGTAAGAAAATAGTTGTTCATCCTCAAACGTGCAGCCGGGGATTTGAATCACATTTAGTCCGGACTTAGCTAACACCGAATGCACACCTGCACTGACGTCAATATGGCGGTCGCCAACAACTGCAACTGGAGAGATCGGGCGAAGTTCTGTTGCTCGAGAAGTTGGAACTTCATAGCACTTTGCGCATATAGATGGGCCCAATACGGCAGTGGAATGGATCAGGTCACCACCACCTGTAACAAACTGATCTACCAGATTTTGCATTATGTTTACGGCCACGCCTTTCCATCCAGCATGCCCGACTGCAATTACGCCGTTCGCTGGATCAACTATCGCGAATGGAACGCAGTCCGCAGCCAATGCAACTAGGGCTAAACCTGGAGTAGTAGAAACCAACCCATCGCCGGTATTTGCATAACCGGATGTGCTTACGAAATTAACTCGAGAACCATGTTCACCTTGCATGACGCTAACTTTATTTGTCCCGACACAGCTTCCAGCCAGTTCAATATTTTTTGCGACCAGTGCTGGGTCGTCACCCACATAATTCGCAAGATTTAACGACGAGTAGTCACCTTTACTTAGACCACCATGTCTAGAGAGTGCAACAACCTCTATTGACCCAACCGTAACGCTGTTATAAATCAGCGTTGCCATGATTAACGCAAGAAGTCGGGAACGTCGAGATCATTCTCGTCGTCATCTTCAACAGCGCTCGAGTGCGTAGCAGCTGGCGCATCACCGAATAAATTATCGAAGTTGTCATCTTCTTCAGCTACTTGAACTGGGGCGCTACCAAAAGCGCCAGCATCAAACGAAGACGGTGTTAATGGAATCGAAGGGGTCTGACCGTCTTCAGCTAAATCAACCGCGACTTTTGCAGCCAGGGGTGTTTCATCCATAATCCGCTTGGACATTGGAGAGGTTGAGCGATTTGAAGGTGGTGCACCACCATCAAAGCCAGCGGCAATAACAGTTACCTTGACTTGGTCGCCTTGCGTGTCGTCGATTACGGCTCCGAAAATAATGTTTGCATCAGGGTGCACTGCGCTTTGGACCATGCGAGCAGCCTCATTAATTTCGAACAAACCAAGATCACTTCCACCTGCGATGGACATCAAAACGCCTCGCGCACCTTCGATGCTGGCCTCCAGCAATGGACTCGAAATGGCTTGTCTGGCAGCTTCCATGGCCCGATCTGCACCACGCGCAGATCCGATTCCCATTAGTGCGCTACCAGCATCTTTCATAACGCTCCGAACGTCAGCGTAGTCAAGGTTTATTAGGCCAGGGGTTGTAATTAGGTCGGTAATTCCGCTGACACCTTGCAACAGGACTGAGTCCGCGTGCCGGAAAGCATCAATAACGCTAATACCGTTATCTGCAAGTTCCAATAGGCGATCGTTTGGAATAACAATCAATGTGTCCACTTCGGAACGAAGTTGCTCTACACCTTCATCTGCCTGTGCAGAGCGACGCTTCCCTTCGAAACTGAAAGGTCGAGTTACAACGCCAATCGTAAGCGCTCCCATTTCGCGAGAAATTTTTGCCACGATAGGAGCGCCGCCCGTGCCAGTTCCCCCACCTTCTCCAGCCGTTACGAAAATCATGTCTGCGCCCCGCAGTACTTCTTCAATTTCTTCCCGATGATCTTCGGCAGCTTGTCGGCCTACTTCTGGATCCGCACCAGCGCCAAGTCCGCGAGTTAAGTCGCGACCTATGTCTAGCTTTACGTCTGCATCACTCATCAGAAGTGCCTGGGCATCCGTGTTTATCGCTACGAACTCAACACCCTTTAAACCGGCTTCGATCATGCGATTAATTGCGTTAACGCCACCACCGCCGATACCAACAACTTTGATAACAGCTAGGTAGTTCTGTGGTGCAGCCATGACGCGGGCCTTTCTCGAAATTTCAAAATGTGACTAACTCTAAACCTCAACAAGAGCGTTATAGTTATGTCAACCTAGGGCAAGTACAAGTTATTGCCAAAGCCTGCAATATCCCGTTAATTGGATTCGGTGTGTCGCAACCTATCGCACAGTTGGTGCATCGGGAGCACTTACATTTATTACCTTGTACCCCTTGGTCATCAAAGCAGTGGCTACCGTGACCTTATATTTAACGCGTTCACCTGAACCAAATGTGATTGATACTCCATTACCAAGAACTCCGACAACACTGTCTTGTGTGGGTGCTGCCAAACTCGTGAGCTTCCACTCGGCCGGAACCAGGGTGAGAACTGCAATGGCACTTTTCATGGCTGGGCTATCTGGCTCTGCTGCAATCACAAGCAAACCGGCTGGCGGCGCGATTACTGCGCCTGCATTTTTTCCTTCCTTGTCGATCAAGTTAAATCCGGTAGCTGTTTGCGCAACTGCAATCGGAGTGCGCTCAGAAATAGTAATCAAGAGCGAATGTGGCCAACCGCGTTCAACTGTGGCAGTTTTGATCTCAGGTAATGACATTAACTTCGCCGTTACCGATCCAGTATTGACGGACATCAAAGCATTGCCAACTGGTACCGCAGCTGCACCAGTAACTTGATCGGCACTGAGGCGGGTGTTGCCCGAGACTTTGACGGATTCAACGATGAAGTATTTTGATTCATAGAGCAGCCACCAACCCACAACAGCTACAACTAAGCCGAGCCAGACAAACCAAGGCAGTTTTGACTTCCGATTTTTAGTCGGCGCGGCCCGCCTAACTGTTTGCGACATGGAATTATTTTGTTTCTAATAGTTCGAGAATCTCAGGACACATCATCCCGATGTCACCTGCGCCAAGAGTCATGATTATGTCTCCAGGTTTTGCATGAGCAACTAAATGTTTAGGAACTTGCAACCATGACGGCTCAAAAATTACGCTGCCCGGAGGAAGTGGTACGTTACCAGCCATTGTGCTTCCAGACGCTCCAGGAATTGGAGTTTCTCCTGGTGCAAAAACTTCAAGAACCACGACGAAATCGGCTAATCCAAGAGCTTGACCAAACTCCTTTGAAAATAATGCAGTTCGATAATAATGATGCGCCTGAAAGGCAGCTAAAACTTTCCCTCCGCCGACAACGGTGCGAGCTGCTCGCAGAACAGCTTCAATCTCAGTTGGGTGGTGAGCGTAATCATCAAAGACTCTAATTCCAGATACTTCCCCGCGGAATTCGAACCTCCTGTGCGTGCCCGTAAAACTCTCCAAACCAGCAACACATTGCTTTGGCGTGCAGCCGAGTTCGTAGGCAACTAAGAATGCAGCTGTCGCATTTAATGCATTGTGTTCGCCCGGAACCTTTAAGTGGATCGGGCCATGCACATTGCCCTGATATGTGATTCTAAAATTCGATCCAATAGTTCCCGAAGGCAATATTTCCAAAATCGCATCATTAGTTTCATTGAGACCGTAGGTAATAATTTTCGCACCTAATTTGCGGGCACGTTGGACGGCCTGGGAAGCACCCCGGTCATCACCACATGCGACGACAAAGCCGTCGCGGTTAGCTGTGCCGACCATGAAGTCCACAAAAGCTTGCTCTATGGCTTCATAGGTACCCCAATAATTAAGGTGATCCGCCTCGACATTTGTAACGATGCCAATTTTGGTAGGCAGAACCAAAAATGTACCGTCACTTTCATCGGCTTCGACGACGAAGTGCTCGCCTGACCCAAGATGAGCATTGCTACCAGATTCATTCATTTCAGATCCGATGACAAACGATGGGTCGAGCGCAGAATTTTGCAGAATTACGGTAACCATAGAAGTGGTTGTGGTCTTGCCATGAGTGCCCGCTACGGAGATGGTAGTTGTTCCTTCGAGTAATTCAGCCAGGGCCACCGCACGACTTATAACTGGGATACCCAATTCTTTTGCTTTCTGGACTTCCGGATTTTCTTCATTTACGGCAGTCGAAATTACCACCGTACTCGGCAAGGTTCCGGAAACTTCAAGA
Source organism: Actinomycetota bacterium (assembly GCA_947452765.1). Lineage (GTDB taxonomy): Bacteria > Actinomycetota > Actinomycetes > S36-B12 > UBA5976 > UBA5976. Next base: position 31,627 of record CANGDR010000002.1, read on the forward strand.
TTAATTGCATCGTGGCCTATGACAGCAGTGGCGCCAAGGGGCTTGAGTGCTTGCAGGCGTCGAGAGTCTTTCGCATCACTGCCCGAAACCGAGACCCCACGAGCCAGCAAGATCCGAGCGATGCCACTCATGCCAGCACCACCGATACCGACGATGTGTACTCGTCCAGTTAAATATTGCATTGCTATGCCTTCCGAGCAACTGACAAGACTAAGTCTGCTAGATCGGAAGCGGAATTTTTGTGACCTAAGCCTTTACTGGCTTGTGCCATTTTTACCAAAGTACTTGGATCACTAACTAGTGGCAAAATCCGATCGCGTAGATAGTTAGCGGTGAGCTCTACGTCAGGAACCTGAATTGCGCCACCAGCTGCAACCACTGGCTCTGCATTCATACTTTGCTCACCATTGCCAATTGGAAGCGGCACAAAGCAAGCAGGAAGGCCAACGGCTGTCACCTCTGCCACCGTCATTGCGCCAGATCTTGCAATTACAAAATCTGAAGCGGCGTAAGCCAAGTCCATTCGATCTATAAAATTCGCTGGATGATAAATATTTGAACTCTCTGCTGGAAAATCGTTCTTGATTCCAACTGAGTGAATGACATTAAATTTAGATAGCGATCCGTCTTGGATGCACTCACCAATTACGTCATTAAGTTTTTGAGCTCCCTGAGACCCCCCAAAAACCAAAATGCAAGTTGCCTCTGCGTCAATCCCAAAAGTCTTTCGCGCTTCCTTCCTCAGGGAAGCACGATCAAAAGTCTCGATACTTTTACGCAGCGGAATCCCGATGAGTTGAGCTCGCGGTAAACTTCCTGCGACAGTTTCCGCAACCGCATCCGCAAATCTCGCTCCTACCCGATTAGCTAAGCCTGCCCGGGCGTTTGCTTCGTGAACTACAATCGGCACTCCTCCGCGTGCTGCTAAATATGCAGGAATTGAAACGTAGCCACCGAATCCAACCAGGACGTCAGCCTCAAGTCGAGCGAGGATATCTTTTGTTTGCTTGATTGCAGATCGTAATCGTGTCGGCAAAGTAACTAAATCACCGTTTAATTTTCTTGGAAGTGGAACAGCTGGAATTAATTCAAGTTCATAACCGCGTGCGGGAACCAAATCAACTTCGAGTCCACGCACTGTGCCAAGCGCCGTAATCTTGATATTCGGATCTCGTAACCGAAGTTCGTCAGCCAAGTTAAGTGCGGGTTCGATATGACCCGCGGTGCCACCGCCAGCAAGAACTATATTCATGAGTTCTCCCGTGCCTCGAGAACTATATTCATGAGTTCTCCTCTGCCTCGAGAACTATATTCATAAGTTCTACTGTACTTCGCGAACAATATTCATTAGTTCTCATGTACTTCGAGAACTATATTCACGCGTTCTCCTGCGCCTCATGCTTAGCAAAAGCCATCAAGATTCCCAGCCCCATAAGCGTAGGAACTAGCGATGACCCACCATAACTAACCAGGGGTAGCGGAACGCCAGTAATTGGCAGCAGCCCAAGCACAGCACCGATATTTACAAACGCTTGAGTCATAATCCAAGTGACAATTCCAAGAGTTGCTATCTGAATGAATGCATCGTTGGTTCCGCGAGCAATTCGAATTCCGACAATGATGATCGCTGAAAACAGCAGCAATACTGAAATTGTTCCGAGTATTCCCAGCTCTTCACCAATTACGGCATAAATAAAATCAGTATGAGCTTCCGGTAACGTACCCCATTTTTCTCGGGAACCGCCTAGTCCAACGCCCCACCAGCCACCGGTGCCCAGTGCCTGCTTACCGTGTGCAACCTGGAATCCAGTTCCTTGTGGGTCTGCACCAGGATGTAGCCACGAGGTGAAACGCTGCATCCGATACGGTGCGGCAATCGATAGTGCAATAATTCCCGTGAAGGCAACGCCAGCCATCCAGGCAAACCATTGTTTTGGTGCTCCAACGAACCAGAGAAATGATGCCATTATCGGCATCATGACCATTGCGGTTCCTAAGTCGCCTTCAGCTATAACTAGAAGTAAAACGATTCCGCATACTGGTGCGAGTGGCACAAGTAAGTTTCTACGTTCATCAATTACGTGATATTTACGATCCAAAATTTCGGCAGCCCAAAGTACTATTGCTAATTTTGCGAACTCAGAAGGTTGAATGCGGATTGGGCCACCAAATTCAATCCAGTTTTTCTGGCCATGTGTAGCTGTACCTATAAATAGCACCGCAACGAGAAGAATTAAAACTCCCACCATAAAGAAAGGTGCAATTCTGCGAATAGTTTCTACGCGTCGTTGGGAAAACCAAATCATAGACATCACACCAAGCACTGCGAAAATTAATTGACGAGTCGCAAGCGCCCAAGAATTGCCATTATTCATTTGGTAGGAGTAAACACTTGAGGCCGACGCAACCATTACTACGCCAAGAGAAAGAAGTAACCCGGTAGCACCAAGAAGTACTTGATAATGTGCCATTGGATGCGCGAGACGATCAGAAATCGAAACTTTTTCAGGTTCATGCGGCTTGCGCACTGGTTTAGTCGTAGCCATTATTTATCCAAATTTCTTACGGCTTGTACGAAAGCATCGCCACGTTCCGCATAGTCCCGATACATATCCCAGGATGCGCATCCAGGTGCCAATAAGACTGTGTCGCCTTCGGATGCCAACATGGCCGCCTTAGCTACAACTATCTCCATTGCATTAGTTTCCTTTGTGGCTACACGCTCAATTGGGACATTCGGTGCGTGTCGGGCTAGGGCCTGCGCGATATGGTCTTGATCGACGCCCAAAAGCACCACACCCCGCATTCGATGGGCAGTATTAATGATCAATTCATCGAAATCTTGTCCCTTTGCCATCCCTCCAGCAATCCACACAACGGAACTGTATGCAGCAAGTGACGTTTCAGCCGCATGAGTATTAGTTGCCTTCGAATCGTCTACATAGTCAACGTTGGCAATCTTTGCAACATGCGCAATTCGGTGTGGCGCTGGCTCCCAAGCGCGCAGCCCGTCACGAATCGAGCGAGCATCCACACCATGAGCTCGTGCCAGGGCAGCTGCTGCCAGGGCATTACTGACATTGTGTGCAGCTGGAATAGCAAGGTCAGATATTTCCGCAAGTTCCAGTGCGGCATCACGACGGTTTTCCAAGAAGGCACGATCTACTAAGTACTCTTCAACAACGCCTAGCATTGACACGTCAGGAATTCCTAAGGTGAACCCAATTGCACGGCAGCCTTCAATAACTTCGGCTTGTTCAACCATCTGTACTGTTTCTGCATCAGCCACATTAAATATTGCAGCGACTTGACAACGTTCGTAAATCCGCGCTTTTGCATTGCGATATGCTTCAAATGACCCAAAGATATCGATGTGATCAGGGGCTAGGTTCAAGCAAACTGCTGCCTGGGGTGAGATGGTGTGTACAAATGGCAGTTGCGGTGCGCCGACTTCGATAGCGAGAACATCCCATGGGGTTGGATCCATAACCACTTCGACTAACGAGCGGCCAATGTTGCCAGCAGCGACAGTTCGCTTTCCGGCAGCGAGCAAAATTGATTCCAACATCAAAGTAGTAGTGGTCTTTCCATTCGTTCCTGTTATAAGTAACCATGGTGCCAAATGCTGTGGATCTCGTAAGCGCCAAGCTAACTCAAGTTCACCCCAAATCGGTAAGTCGCTCTCCAGAGCAGACTTAACAATCGGTGCAAGCGGCGAAACTCCAGGCGAAAGCACTAGTAAGTCGATGTCAGCTGGTAAATCAGTGTCGTTACCCATTCGTACATCAGCACCAAGGATTTCTAAAATTGTCGCTCGTTCGTTTTGACGCTCACCTTCCGTTGTTGCCTCCAAAACAATTACTTGCGCGCCTAGGTTAACTAACGCATCAGCTGCTGCGAATCCGGCAATACCTAGCCCCACCACACATACGCGTACATTCGACCAGTCACTGGTTCGATTTAAGTTAGAAATATCAAGGGAAGTCATCGCATGCAATCTCGCCTACTGGCGAACCCATTCCGCATAAAACATCGCCATACCTGCGCCGACACACAAACCTTGGATGATCCAGAAGCGAACCACAATTTGAACTTCTGGCCAGCCTTTCATCTCAAAGTGATGGTGCAATGGAGCCATTCGGAGAACTCGTTTGCCAGTTAACTTATAAGATCCGACCTGTGCAATTACTGACAATGTAATAATTACAAACAGCCCACCAATCAAACCAAGTAAGAGTTCGGTACGAGTCATCAGTGCGAGGGCTGCTAAGGCACCGCCGAGCGCCAACGATCCGGTATCGCCCATAAAGATACGAGCCGGACTTGCATTCCACCAAAGAAATCCAAAACTTGCTCCGGCACATGCTGCCGCAAACACGGCAAGATCAAGTGGATCTCTAACCGTGTAACACCGCGCGAACTCACCCCAGAAGCAACTTTGTCCGTATTGCCAAATGCACATGATTGTGTAGGCCGTAAATGAAACTAATGCTGCTCCCGTTGCTAAGCCATCTAGTCCATCAGTCAGATTTGTGCCATTAGTGATTCCAGTGATTAGAAACCAGATCCAAATTAGAATGACAGCTCCTGGGAGCACCAATCGTGTATCACGGACCCAAGAAATCGCATTCGAGATTGGAAGCTTTCCACTTTCATCTGGGAACCTGGTGGCTAAATAACCAAACGAAACTGCGGCTACTGCTTGTCCCAGCAATTTAGTCCTGGCTCTGATACCAGTACTGCGTTGCTTAAATATTTTTAAATAATCATCAGCTACGCCAACCAAACTAAGTGAAACCATTAAATAAATGGCAAGGTATCCCGACACAGTTGGTGGGCGCCAAACAATAAGGTGAGCTAAAAAGTAAGCCAAGATCACCGAGATAACTATTGCTACTCCACCCATGGATGGGGTGCCACGCTTGCTCCCATGTTCTGGATAAAGTACATCTTCAGTTGATTCCCGAATTGCCTGCGCAATTCCCCGCTTATGGAGGAAATTAATTAAAAGCGGCGTGCCGATTAAAGTGAAGAGCGCGGCGAGTCCGCCTGCAAGCACAACTAACTTCACTTTGAGCTCCCCTTCGATGTCCACTTAGCGACTAATCGTGACTCGATGTCCTCGGCTAGTACTTCAAACTTTTCAGCTCGGGAAGCCTTAAAGATAATGACATCGCCAGGTTGTATCTCATTGACAATGTAGTCGGATGCCTGCGCAAAGTCGGGATACCACACCGATTCGCCATCCCCATTCAACACTTGAGTTGCACCCAAATAGATAGGCCGTGCTTGATTCCCAATTGAAACGATGTGTGAAACGTTAAGGTCAACTGCTAAGCGACCAATTCGATCGTGTTCGGAAACTTCTACATCGCCCAGTTCGTGCATTGCTCCGAGAACTGCCCAAGTTCGGCCCAGGCGTGGAATGCTCACCAAAGTTTTTAACGCAGCAGCCATCGATTCTGGATTAGCGTTATAAGAATCATTAATTAGCAAAACGTCGTGGGGCAAGTCATGAACTTCCATCCGCCATTTGCTTACTTGCTTTGTTTGCTCAAGTGCACTGACGATCTCCTGTAGTGACATCCCAGAGATTAGTCCAACGGCAGTTGCTGCTAGCGCATTAGAAACATTGTGTTCACCCAGCATTGGAAGTGTTGCAGGAACACGTTTTCCCTCAAACACCAAGTCAAATGTATAAGTTCCATTCTGAGTGATTGCTAAATTTTCTCCCCGGACGTCAGCGAAATCCGAAAACCCAAAGGTGACTGATCTTGCTGAAGTAAGCTCCTGCATATTTCGCACGAGCGGGTCATCCGCATTGAGTACGGCAAAACCAGTTTCTGGCAGAGACTCAATCAACTCACCCTTAGCTTGGGCTATCCCATGCATCGAACCAACTTCGCCTATATGTGCTTGTCCGACATTTGTTACGACCCCAATATTTGGTTTTGCGATATTGCACAAATATTTAATGTGTCCAAGGCCACGCATACCCATTTCTAAAACTAAATACTCAGTATCAGTTGGTGCACTAAGTATCGTTAGTGGCATTCCTAATTCATTATTAGGTGAACCTACCGGCGCTTGGGTGACTCCATGGGTGTTCAAAACTTGACCAATCAAATCTTTAGTCGAAGTTTTTCCTGAAGATCCCGTTATCCCAATCACGGAAACATCTGCCATTTTGGCCCGTTGCGCCTTAGCAATTAATCCGACAGCAACTATTACCGAATCCAAAGGGTCGGAGTTGGTCGGAATCAAAATATAGTTACCTGAGACAGGTTTTGTTGCCAAGGTTGCAAGGGCACCTGATGCAAGTGCTTGCTCGACACAATTATGGCCATCAGTACGTTCACCGACTATCGCGCAGAATAGGTCCCCTGACTTAATCGATCGAGAGTCAGTTGAAATCCCCGTCACAACAAAAGTGCTGTCCCCGAAGACTTCACCGCCAACAATTTCAGCCAACTCAGCTAACGAGAAGTTATACATTGGCGGACTCCGCGACAATCACTTTACGATCGTCAAAGTCTGTGATGACACCATTTACTTCTTGGCCGGTCTCGTGTCCCTTTCCTAAAACTGCAACTACATCTCCAGCTTTTGCTTGAGCCAATGCATAACGAATGGCTTCACGCCGATTCCCAATTTCGATAAGTTGGGCATCACCTTGACGGGCGCCCGCTAATACTGCAGCGCGAATCTTTGCCGGATCTTCACTTCGTGGGTTGTCATCCGTGATCACCACCAAGTCTGATAATTCGGAGGCTGCCCTACCCATCAACGGACGCTTTGCAGAATCTCTGTCGCCTCCGCAACCTAAGACCGCAATAATCCGAGTTGGATTTGAATCACGAATAACTTGCAAAACCGTAGTAACTGCATCAGGGGTGTGGGCGTAATCGACGACAGCCGTGCCGAGAGCCTGATGTGTAACAACTTCAAATCGTCCTGGAATTGGTCGGATATTGCGAAGGGAATTTAACGCGTCGACTTGATCTGTTCCTAGTAATTCCACAACAGCAAGTGCCATGGCAGCATTTGTGGCATTAAACGAGCCAAACATATTTATTTCGAGAGCAATTTTTGTGGTTGCCGTTGTTATCGTTACCGCCGTAACCCCAGGTTTTGCATATTTGGCTTTGCTGAGGCTCCAATCCCCGAAAGCCCCAACTGTGAGCCTTGGAATCTGGATCGCTGAAGCCAGCTTTTGACCCCAAGCTTCATCGACTCCAATAATCGCCCTCTTAGCGTGCTCCGAAGTAAATAGCGAAGCTTTAGCTTGGAAATATGAATCCATATCTCCGTGGAAGTCAAGATGGTCTTGTGTCAGGTTTGTAAAAACTGCCACGTCAAAGGACAATCCAGTGACTCGATGCAAGACAAGTGCGTGGCTTGAGACTTCCATAAAAACTGTCTTGACTCCGCGATCGACCATAACTGCAAGTAGGGCGAATAGATCTGTGGATTCTGGTGTAGTTCGAACTCCAGGTATGGATTCCTCGTTTATGAATGTGCCAAGAGTTCCAATGACGCCGACACTTTTCTTTGCATCCAAGAAAATGGATCGCAACATGTGAGTCGTTGTAGTTTTACCGTTGGTCCCAGTCACTCCCACCAAAGAAAGTTTTTTCTGGGGGTTGCCATAAATATGCGCGGCGAGTAAGGCCATGTCGTGGCGGACATCAGACAAAAGTAAATTTGGAATTCCATTGCTGGTAGCTACTGCTACCCCATGCTCGTCACTTGCAATTGCAACTGCACCACGTGCTATTGCCTCCGCTATAAATTCAACTCCGTGGTGATTCTCTCCAGGTACCGCAACATATAAATCACCAGCTAGAACATCTTTGGAATTATGCGTGATGCCAGTAATTGATATTTCATTGCTTGTTGCTTCGGCTACAAGCCCTGGGCCCGTAACAAGTATTGCTAGCTCACGCAAAGAAGTAGCGCCAACAATTGGTCTAAGCGTCATCGGGACCTCGTCACCAGCCAACAGGAATCTTTGGTGGCCTGGTTTTTGTTGGTGGAATCTTTTGCTGAGCTAGCGCATAAGTCATAATCTTTTTAAAGACTGGTCCGGCAACGGTGCTACCAAAGTGACCGTTAACTGGATTGTGAATCATGACAGCAATCACAAGTGATGGATTTTCGGCCGGCGCCATTCCAATGAACGATGCGGTATATCCGCTATATCCGCGGGTAGCAGCATCATATTTATTTGCAGTACCGGTCTTGCCAGCTATTCGATAACCAGCAATCTGGGCATCAGGTGCCGTGCCGTCTGCCGACACTACACTTTCCAACATTTCACGAACAGTCTTGGCGGTAGCTGCACTGACCACTTTAACTCCGGGTACAGGTGAGTTCGGCTCGAATTTCCCGTCGTTACCTACATAGCCTGCTATCAATCGAGGCTTCATCCGAACTCCGTCATTTGCAATAGTTGCGAAAACGGAGGCCGCCTGAATCGCGTTCACGGATAGGCCCTGACCAAATGCGAGAGTTGGGAATGTTGTGCCAGACCAATCCTTAAGTGCAGGAAGTAAACCGGCACTTTCACCTGGAAAATTCATTCCAGTAAAGTCTCCAATTCCAAACTTCTTCAAGTAGCCATAAAATTTCTTTTCACCAATAGCTTCAGCGGCCAAGATTGATCCCATATTGCTGGACTTAGCAAGAACACCGTTGAGAGTTAAGTGCAGAACCCCGTGCTTATCGTGATCGTGAAATGTGGTGCCTGCTCTCGGTAAGCCTGCCGGGATTGTGAACTTTGACATCGGGGTGAAGGCACCCTCCTCGATAACTGCTGCCATCGTCATAACCTTGCTTGTGGATCCAGGTTCGAATACGTCAGTTACTGCTGGGTTGCGTTTAGTTTGATCGCTTGTAGCAAAAGGGTCATTGGGATCAAATGTTGGATATGTAGCGAGTGCGATTATGTCGCCAGTTCTCGGATCCATAACGACAACGTCGCCACCTTTTGCACCAGACTTAGTAACTTCATCAGCGAGTGCTCGTTCTGCCATAGCCTGGACATCGCGATCGATGGTTAGTCTCGTGGAAATTCCGTTGGTTGGGTCAATGCTCTGACGTTCGCTGGTAGGAATTTCCCGACCATGTACGCGCTCGACCGTTAAAGTGCCGTCCGTGCCAGATAGTTGTTTGTCTAGGCCGTATTCGAGACCACCTAGTCCGTGACCTTCGGCGCCTACGTACCCAACTACGTTTGCCGCTAGTGCGCCGTTTGGATAGGAGCGCTTCGTTGTTGGTTCGCTGAAAATTCCTGGAATTCCAAGTGCAGCAATTGCCTTCCACGCATCAGGAGTGATTTGCTTTGCCACATAGTTGAACCGTTTGTCACCTGTAATTAGTTCAGTGACTTTTTTGACCGGAAGCCCGAGTAGCGGCGCAAGAACAGTGGCAGTTCCTGCTGGATCTTTAATCAAAGTTTGATCAACTGTTACATTGCGCGCCATAATCGTCGTTGCAATTGCTACCCCATTTGCATCTGTAATGGTTCCACGTAGTGCTGGTAGCACCAAAGTTTGCAATCTTGAGTTCTGGGCAGCCGCAGCGAGAGCTGGACCTTGGACGATTTGCAGATCTATTAACCGCGTAAAGAACAAAGACAAAACCATCAAAAAAACGACCGTCGTAAATCTAATCCGCTTATGTGGACTTTGCAGATTCAACATAATCGGACCGGTAGGAACGGGAGCCGTTCCGCGCATTTGTAGCAGCCGAGGTTTTTGGTCTGGTTGCTGCGAAGGGCGAATTGGACTTTGGGTACTCATTACTTAGCACCCGCCACTGCTCGCACAGGCTTTCCCAAAATTGTCTGATCTGACAGCCGCAAAAAAACTGGTGATTGAGCTGGAACCATACCCATAGATTGCGCAGATGTAATCAAAGCTTCTGGTGACTCACCAGCGACCACTAAGTTTGAAATAGATTGCTCGTCTGCAGTCATTTGAGCCAACTGCATTTGTAATGAATGCTTCTGAAATGAAGATTGGGCTGCCAATGTGTTTACAAAAAGCAGCAGCATCATTCCCGAAATAATGATTCCCAAAATTACAAACAGGAATGTCCGATTACTCGCCCGACCTTGAGGTACTGAAATCGGGATTGCTTGCGCGATTGGCGAAACAATTGGCTTAACCATCGGCTTAACTAAGGCGAGCCTTCGCATCGCCTTAGACTTTCGAGGGATTGGTGCTAATGCGGGGGTGCGAGCTGGCATGGCACTCATGCGGCGACTCCAATCCGCTGAGCGGCCCGAAGCCGGACCGAAGTTGCGCGAGAATTCTCAGCAATCTCTTTCTCACTTGCCGGTTCGGATCCGCGAGTTAAAAGTTGTAGCCAAGGCTTATCGGTATCTGGGACAAAAGGCATATCAACGGGAGTGGTGCTTTCAGTTCCTACCCGGAGTGCATTTTTAGCTATGCGGTCTTCCAGGGAGTGGTACGAAAGGATGACGATTCGACCATTCATTGCCAAGACATCTAGTGCCGCTGGAATAGCGCGCTCTAGGACAACTAGCTCTTCATTGACTTCTATTCGAAGCGCTTGGAATGTTCGCTTTGCTGGATTTCCGCCAGTGCGACGGGTTGCGGCTGGAATTGCATCCCGTACGACTGCAACCAATTGGTCGCTGTTTGTGAATGGTCGAAGTTCCCGTTCCTTGATGATGGCATTTGCTACTCGACCAGCAAAACGCTCTTCGCCATAGACCTTAAGGATGCGTGCCAAGTTTGCAAAGTCATATGTATTGACAACGTCGGCTGCAGTTTGCCCCACAGTTCCGTTCATTCGCATATCTAGTGGTGAATTACGGGAATACGCAAAGCCGCGATCGTCTTTATCTAACTGCATTGACGAGACACCTAAGTCAAACAGAATTCCTTGTACCGATTCGATTCCCAATTTGGAAAGCTCATCAGCAATTTCGTCATAAACTGCATGCACAAAATCGACGCGAGGTGCAAAGCGCGCTAAGCGAGTCCTAGATATGTCAAGAGCTTCTGGGTCGCGATCGAAACCAACAACTCTAAGGTTTGGAAATTCCTCCAGCGCGGACTCAGTGTGGCCACCTAAACCAAGTGTGGCGTCTACCAAAATTGCTCCATCAGCACTAATGGCTGGCGCTAAAAGGTCCAGGCAGCGTTGCCGCAAAACTGGAACGTGCGCGAATGTAGACATTACAAAACTACAAACTCAGATGCAGCCTCAAGTCCCTGGTCGTTGGAGAGCCTGGCACCGGGGAAGGTGCGCCAGGATCGCGCCAACGACCAGAGGCCAAAGGCAACATCAATCGTGATGTTTTGGTTTTTGCAATTAGGTTTTAATTTCATGGCAGAACCACGTCTTCATCGAGCGTCGCAAAGCCTGGTTCTTGGACTGCCAGGTACTGGTTCCAGGCAACGATGTCCCAGATTTCAATTCGGGTATCAGCACCTACTACAACAAGTTCACGATCTAGCCCTGCCCATTCGCGAAGTGGCGCTGGAATGGTTACTCGGCCTTGCTTGTCGGCTGAATCATCAAAGGCAGATGAGAAAAAAACTCGAGTGAATGCCCGAACTTTTTCGTTGTTCTGGGACCGTTCGCGCAGGCTCTCGGCATAATCCTGGAATCGCTCATTCGGCCAAATAACTACACAACGCTCTTGGCCCTTGGTCATGACGATGCCATCGCCTAGCGGTTCACGGAATTTAGCCGGCAGAATCAACCGGCCTTTGTCGTCAAGCTTTGGGGTGTGAGTGCCTAGAAACACTTGCAACACCTCACAAAACCAAGGGCGATTCTTCCCCGAACCACCTAGTTGTCCCAGATTACTCCATTTTGCTCCACTGTCAACCTTATTTAGGTATCAATTACCTCGCATGTTACATAATGTGCAATAAAAGCCTTTAAAACATGGGTGGAGTAAAATGGGGGAAATTCTAAATTTTTAGCCAAATTTTTTATGCAAGCGAATTTTCTAATTGGCCCTGGCCAGAAACTAAGGGTGAACCGGAGCCACTAATCCGGTTGGAGCTAGGCACATGTAGTTTCGATCCAAAGTTACGCGACCGACAGTTGCCACAAATTGCACGATAGCAGGCTCTCTAAGTCCAAATGAACTAGTCGTACAAGCTGCCTTTGCAGCAGCGACGCCACTTGCGACATCGGGATACTTACCTAATGCCAACCAAGTTGGAACACCCAGATTTGCATCTCCAGTTATTTCAAACCAGTGTGCTGGTGGACCATAAATACCCACGGGATACCCAGCTGCGGAAAGCTGAGCCATAGTTTCACTTATAACTTGAGCAGCTCGATCGGTAGTTGACCAAGTGTTGTGGGTTTCAACATCAAGCCAAACTGGGGTTCCGACTGGAACTTTAAATTTCTTGAGTCGTTTTATTGTGTCGCTAGCAATGCTTTTCCCATACCGGGTTGCCGAACCGTCATTTGGATCAGCCGTATTTATGTATACCGCTACCCCATCGTGGGTTTTTGCCCAATTCCACTGAGTTTCAAAACATGGGTTTGATGTAAAAGGCTTACCTTTATTTAAACCAACAATTACGAATCCGACGGGGCTACTTGGCAGCTTTGATTTACATTGTGGGTGTGACACGTCGTAACCACTGTTGTCGAGTGGTGCGGTCCAGGAAATTTGGGCAGGTTGCTGAACACTAATAAAGGTCCGGCCATCGACAGTTCCAATACTTAATGGCTCAGGATTTAGCCAAGAAGAAATAAGAGTGAACCCGATAAAACCAGCTAGCACCAATGTTCCAGCCGTAACGAGAAAGCCCAGTAATCTACGCAAGGGCTTTACTTGATAGGACCTGTTACGGCCTCAGGGAAATAATTCTGTCCAATTCCAGAAGAACGTTTTGGGATCATCACAGATCGCACCCAAGTCATTACTTCGATGCCATCCTGGTTTAAGCCACGAGTACGCATGGTTAGAACGCCGAAATCAGGGCGGGAACTTGATTCCCGAATTTCTAAAACCTTACTCTCTGCGTACAAAGTATCGCCTACATAAACCGGTGCAGTTAACTTAATTTCCGACCAACCAAGATTTGCCACGGCGTGCTGGCTCATATCTAGCACCGACATGCCAAGTACAAGTGCAACCGTAAGTCCCGAATTCACGATTATTCGACCTTCAGCGATTGGGTTCATTTTTGCGTAATGCTCATTGAAATGATTCTGATTTGTATTAACAGTCAACAGCGTGAACCAAGTTGAATCTGCTTCGGTAATTGTGCGACCTAATGGGTGTTGGTAAACATCTCCAGCAACAAAGTCTTCGACAAAATTTCCAATTTCCGCTTTATGTAAAGTCATATGTAAATCATGCCTTACGAATAACAGTGGTGCTTACTTATCCGTATCTTGGCGGCGGTCCCAGCGGTCTTCTAGGCCCTGCATAAAATTCGTTGAAGGCTTTGGTTTCTTGGCATCCTGCCTGGCGGCCTGATCTGGCGCTGCCTTATTTCCTGAAACCGCAAAGGAAAGACCAATAACTATTGCAATAAAACCAGCAACTCCGATTAGTGGCATAGCCAGTGAAACCGCTGCAATCATGAAACCAATTCCAGTAACCACCGAGAGCACTGCAATTCCTACGCTCTTTGGCGTCGTGCGGCCGTTCATGGAACCACGAAGGGTCGAGGCAAATTTAGGGTCTTCGGTAGCTAGAGCACGCTCCATCTGTTGTAACAGTTTTTGCTCATGGTCTGACAGTGGCATTTTGCTCCCCTCGATCCCTAAATTTGATCTTTCAATCTATAACCACCTCAAGAATACGTCCGGAATCCGACATTGGAAACACGAACGGGTGTCTTTGGTATTCAGATCAGGTTATTTTGTCCATATTTAGGCTAAATCAGTCAGGTTCGGGTCGAATCAATCTGGCAGGGCGCACCGCCGATCTCCCATATTTCTTAGAAACTCGATCTACTGCTTCTTCTGCTTCTCGCCAGCCTGAGTCCCGTTCTGAGAATTCCAGTTGGATGGACGATTGGCTGGCTGGAACCAACCCAGTTGCCCGAACTCCGACTAGGCGAATGCGGGCGCGCTGTAAATGCATGGCTTCGAACAAGCTTTTAGCAGTGCCGTAGATCTCGGTACCAAGGTCAGTTGAAGCAGGTAAAGACTTGCTGCGAGTAACTGATGTGAAGTCCGCGAATTTAATTTTGATGGTTATAGTTCGAGCAAAGAATTCTCCGGCTCGCAATCGCTGCCCAACTTTATTGCTTAAATCTAAGATTTGTGCAAGCAATATTTCTGGATCGTCAATGTCTGTCTCGAAAGTTCGTTCGGCTCCAATGCTTTTTTCGGACACATTTGGTAGTACTGAGCGTGGATCTCGACCCCAAGACAATTCCGAAAGATGTTCAGCGGCTGCCTTGCCAACAACTCGAGCCAAAGTCGACACAGGAGTATTGGCTATATCTGCCACAGTCTTTAAACCGAGCCGAGCTAGCTGCTCGGCAGTTTTTTCGCCAACTCCCCAGAGCGCTCCAATTGGAAGTGGGTGCAAAAACTCGATTACTTTGTCGAAAGGCACAACATGCAACCCATCAGGCTTGGCAAAGTTTGTTGCGAGTTTAGCCACAAACATAGTTGGAGCTACGCCAACTGAGCATGTTATGCCTTGCTCGTCACTTACCCGGGCTCGAATTGACTCGCCGATTTGTGACGGTGAGCCGATCAATTTTATTGCACCTGATACATCCAAGAATGCTTCATCTAACGAAAGTGGTTGGACCAAGGGTGTGATTGACTCAAAAATAGTCATTACATTTTCAGATGCCTTGGCATATTTTTCGTGATCAGGCTCAACAACTACGGCAAGTGGTGCAAGACGTAGTGCACGTGACATCGGCATCGCGGAATGTACGCCCAGTTTTCTAGCTTGATAGGTAGCAGATAAAACCACACCACGATTGCCACCGTGTCCAACTATGACTTGTTTGCCTTTGAGTTCTGGGTTATCCCGAACTTCCACCGAAGCATAAAAAGCGTCCATATCTATGTGGAGAATATTGCAGTTGGTGTCGTCTCCGATCGGATCGCGCGCAGCTCCCCCGCGATCAAGTTGTGAACGACTCATGGTGCCATCTTTGCGGCTGATCGCATAGATCGCGCGATATCTGTGCCAGCGGGTCGCACGTCGGCAAATGGTGACAGTCGGAAACCACTTGCGTGCTCCCAAATCCGAGTGGGAACAACTGGATCTGCTTGGGTTATTGGTTCTTGGTGAATTAGATCTTGGACTGCACTAATTCCACCATCGCGCCAAACTCGATAAACCTCAGATAGTTCCCAGCAGCCATCAGCCAAAATGGAAACTCCACGGGGACCAGTTCTGCGGACAGTTCCACTAACTAGAAGTAGCCAGGAGTGAAATAGCACTGGGGCGTGCATGTCGAGTGCATTTTCAAAGAAAGTAGCATCAACCGTTCCAGTTGAATCATCCAAAGTAACGAATGCCACTCGCTTACCTGATCTAATTGGCGGAGTTTGCGTGGAGACTTTCACGCCTGCGACCAGCACTTTGGAACGCGAGCGTACTTCAAGTAAGTGCTTTGCCGGAACTGCATTTAATTCGCGCAACATTTCTTGATAGAAACTCACTACGTGTGCACTTACATCTAGCCCAAGAATCTCGATTTCATATTTAACGCGGTCTGCAAGCGAAAGTTTGGGTAAGCCAGTTGGCTTGGGTTGCCAATCTATAAACTCCAATCCAAATGAGATCTGATCCACTCCAACTGGTCGATAAGAGCTCTTTAATTTGAATTCATTGGCCAGATCTGAAACATGAAGTAATAAATCGCGGCGCGAAACTAGCTGACCATGTAATCCATCGAAGCCGCCAGCTAAAACAATCCGTTCAATGATCGGCCGTGATGCTCGGCTGCGTGCGACAAAATCAGCTAGTGATCGATAAGGCTGACTTTCCATAATCGAATTAACTTCATGAGAGCTAATTCCTTTAACTTCCGAAAGCGGGATCCTTATCCCCAACTTGCCATCTTGGTTAGGTTCAACTGCATAAACGTCAGTTGAGGAGTTAACGTCTAAGCCATAAATGTCTACCCCAAAACTTCGGGCATCATCGACTATCAAGCGCTTTGGGTACATACCTGGGTCATGCGTTAACACCCCAGCCATGAATGCTGCGGGATGGTGTGCCTTAAACCAGGCGGACTGGTAAGTAGGCAGTGCAAAAGCTGCTGCGTGCGCTTTACAAAAACCAAATGATGCAAAAGATCTCAGCACATCCCAAACTTCTTCTACTACCGTTAGGGCGTACTTTCGCTTTCGCAATGAAATGTAGAACCATTCCCGAATTTCATCAAGTTGGTTGACGTCACCCATTCGGCGACGGATCAAGTCGGCTTCTTCTAAGGAGCACCCAGTCATAGTCGAAACAATCCGCATAACTTGCTCATGGAAAACCACAACACCTGAGGTCTCGGCCAATATCGGCTCTAAATCAGAATGCATAAAGTGGGTATCCCCCCAGCCTTGCCGAGCTCGCAAGAATGGTGTGATCATGTCGCTTTTAACTGGCCCGGGACGGAATAGCGAAATATCAGTAATTAAGTCTCCGAAAGTTTCTGGCGCAAATTTCCCAATAAGTTCGCGTTGGCCTGGCGATTCAATCTGGAAGCAACCAAGAGTGTGGGTACTTTGAATTAACTCGAAAGTTTTCGGATCGTCTATCGGCACTGCCTCTAAATCGATTAAACCTTGCGAGTTAGCGCCATAAGCCTGTGGGCCTTCGACCCTTGCCACCTCTGAGATCGCATAAGCCAAGGCAGATTGCATCCGCACTCCAAGGACATCAAGCTTTAACAGTCCCATGTGCTCAACATCGTCTTTATCGAACTGGGACATTGGGTAGTCCTGGGCACTTTCTTGAACTGGAGTGCGCTTCAACAAAGTTAGGTCTGATAAAACCACACCACAGGGATGTAATGCCATATGTCTAGGTAAGCCATCAAGGCCTTCGACCAAATCTAAAAATTGATCCAGATCCCCGCGCTGTGCCAAAACTCCAAGACCACTGCGGCGAAGTTCTGGCAATTCAGCTAGAGCGCTTCGGACATACTTCGCACGAATATGTGGAAAGGATTTAGCAAACGTATTGATTTCACCAGGTGGCATACCAAGGGCTGCGCCGACATCTCGAATTGCATGCCGAACTCGATATGTTTCTCGCATTGATACACAAGTAGTCCGCTCTTTCCCAAAGCGCTCAAAGATTGCATCGTAAATGTCTGTCCGACGGTCTGACTCAACGTCTATATCTATGTCAGGTAATCCAGGACGCAGTGTGGAAACAAACCGCTCCATAAGTAAGTTATGCGCGACTGGATCAACCCCAGAAATTCCCAATATGTGGTTTATGAAACTTCCGGCGCCAGAACCGCGCGCAGCAACTCTAATTCCCATATTGCGAACCATCTGGACTACTTCGGCAACAGTTAAGACATAACCAGCAAAGCCCATTTTGGTTATCACTGAAAGTTCGTCGACTAGTCGGTCACTAACACTATGCCGATCATCAGTGCGAGTCACGCTTTTATCGACAAAGTAATGCTGTAATCCGATCTCGCAGCGATCTCGCAGCACCATGTCCGCAGACCTGGTTTCATCAGGTAGCAGCATAGAAAGTTCCGGGACATAAACGTCTTTCATACCCAAGTCGGCGGCTGGGTCAATTACACAGCTCTCGCCTAATGAAATGGTTTGCTGAATTAAGGATCGGCTGATGTTGCGTGGATCGCCAACCATTCCAGCAATACGTTGCGCAAGTATCATCATGTGTTCACTAGAAGCAAGAAAAGCTTGATTAGTTGTGGTCTGTCGATTTCGCACAGTTAACGCAATCTGGCGCCGTGACGAATCTAAAACATCGGCAATGCGCGAATCGTTGGAATCTCGGTATCGAACCGCGTTAGTTAAGACTGCAGGTGTGCGATGCACAATTGCCCACTGCAGCATGCGGGCTGCGAAAGTATCAGAGAGGTTAGGTCCCTCGGGCTTTTGGGCATGCGTGACAATCTCAATCAAAGTCTTGACATCATGGTTGCGCCATTGCTCGAAAAAATCTAATGCGCGATCTGGGCGTCGATTCAAAATATTGTGACCAACATCAGAATGTGGACCGAGTAGAGCAACTACCCCATGCTCTCCAGCCAATGCCATAAGTTCGTTGCGTTCTATCTCGGGGTCATCGCGAGATCCTTGATGTGCACGAGAAATAATGGCGCACAAGCCAGCCCAACTTTGCTTGTCATGTGCCAATAGCGTTACGCGCGGACGTTCTGGTTTAACCCACTTGCCGCCATGTGCTGGGGTTGGTAAATATGGTTGCGGTGTTGCCAGTGCAATATCCGCACCCAAGATTGGTGAGATCCCAGCAGATGCGCACGCATGCAAAAAAGTAACTGCGCCAGATACTGTGTCGCGATCAGTTAGGGCAAGTGCAGGCTGCCCAAACTCGGCTGCGCGCGCGACTAAATCTTGGGGCGTTGTAGTTCCATAACGCATTGACAAGGCAGATGCGACATGAAGATGTATGAATGACTCACTCATCGCGCGCTAATCCATCACTCGGCGAACAAACCAGCGGTCATCACTTGTTGATATGTCGTAGACGCCTAAACTTTCCGATCGGTCAGCAGCAGCTTCAACTCGCCACACTCGCCAGTCCCGTGAGTCAGTTGAATTGCGGCGCCACCAAGCGGAGGATTCCATCCAAGTAAGTAATACAGCCACAACTACATAGCGCCGGCCGCGCCAGCCAAACTGGGTTGGAAAACCACGGTCGTCAACGCGCACTCGAACCAGAGATCTGGGGGTTGTGCCGTAGTTGCGGGACATTACTAGCCTTTCGAACATATGTTCGAATAGCATACGACTAGCGACCGACGGGTTTCCAATCTTTAGGAAAATCCGGATAAATCAAGGGTTAGCCCAGATTAAAGTCCGTGGATTCCTGCGGACTTAGTAATGAGTTTGGCTTGCACCTCAGTCAAAGCCTGCTCTGGCAGGCGCTCGCGGTCCGCGCCATACGGGTCGTCAATGTTGGTTTTAACGCCAGACATGGACTCTAAAACTGCCAAGCCACAGTACGGAACGTAAGTCGGTGAATAGCCACCTTCATGCGTCATCATTACTTTGCCGTCACAAACTTCATCGGCCACAGTAAGCAGCATTTCAGTTAGCTGTCGGTAGCCAGATGCCGTAAGCAACATTCGGCCAAGCGGATCAAAAGCGCTTGCATCAAAACCCGATGGCACCACAATCACATCGGGATTAAACCTACGAATAGCCGGCACGACAACTTTGCTAAATGCTTCAACGTAAGCGCCATTACCTGAGCCAGCTGGCAACGGAATGTTTATCACGGAACCGCTCGCTGACTGATCACCAGCGTCATCAACTAAACCGCTATTAATCGGATACAAGTTGTCTTGGTGAATCGAAATACATAAGACGTTTGGATCCGAATAGTAAATCTCTTGAGTGCCATTGCCATGATGTACATCCCAGTCAACAACAGCTACCCGCTTGACTCCCATAGTTGCTCGAACATTTTCAATCGCAATAGCGGCATTTGCAAAGATGCAAAATCCCATACCGTTCGACGGTCGAGCATGATGACCCGGTGGTCGCACTAATGCATATGCATTGTTAACTGTGCCACCTACTACTGCACGCAAAGCTTGAATCGCGCCACCAGCCGCAAGAGCTGCAATATCGTAACCACCATAACCAAATGGTGATTCGCCATCTCCAGCATCACCACCCTTTGGATTTAGGCTCTCAGCTTTGATTCGAGCTATATGTTCTGCACTGTGAATACGAAGAATGTCTTCTTCCGTTGCAGCTACCGCAGGGATCCGAACAAGGTCTTTGGCAAGTCCAGAAACTTCTACCAAGGAAGCAAACCGAACTTTAGTTTCGGCACTTTCAAAGTGTTGATACGGCTGCACGGTTGTACTTGGAAATACGTGCCCAGCAAATGTTCCAGTGTCGTGCCAGCCGTAAAGCTCTTCCCATACATAACCAGTTGTCATGGTGATGACTTTACAACTTTGCGGGCTGATTAACTGTCGAATCCCATACCAAAGCGATCTAGGCTGCGGAGCCATAAATTTCGCTTGCCGTGGTTGCGATCTGCTTTATCCAAGGACCAGCGCGTGAAGTTAATCCCCGCAGATTTAAATGGTTCAGGCGGGAATGGGATTGGCAAAGTGTTAACCATCTCGAGGGATCGACGTTCAGTATCTCGATTCAATAGTTTGTCGATCGCAACTCGGGCGCCGAATCTAGAAGCTCCTACGCCAAGTCCGGTGTACCCAGCAACGTAAACAACTTTGTCGTTCATTGCAGTTCCCCAGAAAGCGCTAAAGCGAGTGCAAGTATCAATCGCACCACTCCAGGCATACTCAAATCGCAAACCTTCTAGCTGCGGAAAAGTTGTAAAGAAATGATCAGCCAGTTTTGGCCAAGACTTACTTGAATGTTCATGCTGCGCACCAAAGCCACTTCGGAAATGATATGTCGCGTCATAACCACCCCAAAGAATGCGACCATCAGCAGTTGGCCGGTAGTAATGGAACTGATTTCCACTATCGCTAACACCTTCATTGCCGGCCCAACCAATATCACGATGCTGTTGTTCGCTTAGCGGTTCAGTAACTAGAACCGAGTCATAAACCGGAACAACTAAATACTTCAGTCGGCGCAGTAATGGTGGGAATGCATTGGTCGCGAGTAATACGCGCGGCGCAACCACACTTCCGAATTCCGTTTTAGCGGTTACTTGATCGCCCCGCTCATCTAGGTCTACAACTTTGCTGTGTTCGTAAATCCGAACCCCAAGTTCCAGGGCAACATCCCGCAAACCCCAAGCTAGCCGCGCTGGATCGCAAATTGCGACACTATCCGGATCAAACAAAGCGCCTAAATAAGTTGGCGAATTAAGGCGGCGGCGGGTTTCGGTTTGGTCCAACCAAATTAACTCTTCGCCATACGGCTTAGCAACATCAACAAACTCTTGCAGTCCTTCGACTTGATATTCTTCAGTTGCCACATCCATTTCGCCAACGCGCATCCAGTCGCAATCAATTTTGTGATCAGCGATGAATGCTTCCATCTCATCCAAATTCTCGTGACCCATGCGAGTCAGAGCTTGTATGTCGTTTGGCCAACGATCTAATCCGTTTGCAAAACCGTGCGTTAAGGAGGCAGCTACAAAGCCGCCATTTTGCCCGGATGCACCTTGGGCAATTGCATTACCTTCAACCAGCACAACATCAAGATCAGGATCGTGTTGCTTAGCTTCGATTGCCGCCCATAATCCAGTGAAGCCACCGCCGACAATTAATAAATCCGCAGTTAAATTTCCAACTACACGGGAAGCATCAGTAGCCGGTTCGGCATCGTCATCCATCCAATATGAGCCTTCCCAAACATCGGCAAGGGATGGAAGAACATGTGGTGAAGCTATATGTGAAAAAACCATTTCAAGGGTCCAAACGTTTGGGTGAGCTTTTGCTCACTGGTGATCAGATGTGTCTGGCAAAAATCGCCAGCATTTGTTTCTGTCGGTATTCGCAGATTCGCGAAACCGGATCCCACCAGTCCCTCTCTATATGTGCACTAGGCCTACCTGCTTAGTGCCAATCGGCCACCTCTACAGGTGATCCCCTTGCCCTTTCATTCTAAGCACAACTCTTTTCAAGTGTCCGAATTTGGGCATAAAAATTGGCGGACCCGTTAGGGGTCCGCCAATTTTAGGGGGCTAATTAACCGTTTATGCGAATGAGCTTCTTGTTCAGAAACTCTTCGATTCCTAGTGGACCAAGTTCGCGGCCGAAACCAGAGCGCTTAGTGCCACCGAAAGGAAGTTCAGGAGCATCCATACCAACACCGTTGACGTAAACCATTCCGGTATCTAGGGCATCGGCAACCCGAAGCGCTTGCTTGTCATCAGTGGTAAATAGGTACGAACCCAAACCAAATTGCGAATCGTTGGCAATCCGAATTGCATCGTCTTCATCTTTTGCGCGGTGGATCTGTGCAACTGGACCAAATAGCTCCTCGCGGAAAATTTCGTTTTCTGGAGTTACTTCGGTTAGAACACCGGCTGGGAAGAATGCGCCATTGCGGGCACCAGCACTGACTAATTTCGCGCCTTGCTTTACTGCCCGGCTAACTTGTTCTTCCAGAATTTCGGCAGCCCGAACTGAACTCAGTGGGCTTGAGATTTCAGCTGACATCATTGCGGCAGTGAACTTTTCAACGAATTCGTCGTATAGACCGTCAACGACAACCATGCGCTTTGCAGCATTACATGCCTGACCGGTGTTATCTATGCGAGCAATGACTGCAGATTCGATAACTGCATCCATGTCCTTTGTGCTTAGCAGGATGAAAGCATCAGAACCACCAAGTTCAAGTACGCACTTCTTGAGGTGACGCCCAGCAATTTCGGCAACTGCTGCGCCGGCTCGTTCTGAACCAGTTAGTGATACGCCACGAATTGCTGGATGTGGAATCATGTCGGCGATTTGCTCATTAGATGCAAATAGGTTTACGTAAACGCCTGCCGGTACGCCTGCATCTGCGAAAATTTTGACGATGGCCAATGCAGATTCAGGACATTGTGGGGCGTGCTTCAAAATAACGGTGTTACCCGCAACCAGGTTTGGACCAGCAAAGCGGGCAACCTGGTATGCCGGGAAGTTCCACGGCATGATTCCAAGCAGTGCGCCAACTGAAGACTTTCGCATTACAGCGGTGCCTTCTCCGCCAGAGAGTTCAATTGGTGTGTCTGCTAATAACGATGCAGCGTTGTCTGCGTAGTACTGATAGATGTATCCAGAAAATTCAACTTCGCCTGCGGCGTCAGCCAATGGCTTTCCCATTTCGCGATTAATGATCGCAGCTAGTTCATCTTGGCGATCAATGTGTAGCTGGCCGATGCGATGAACGATAGCGGCACGCTCTTTTAATGAGACTTTGCTCCATGCCTTGTGGGCATTGGCTGCCGCAGTAATTGCATCACGGCATTGCGCATCAGTAGCAGTTGCGAATTCTTGTTCAACGACACCTGTTGCAGGGTTGAGAACTTGATATTGGCTCATTCGACATTCCTTTTTTGAAACGAAAGTTGGATTTTGTTAATTTATCCCACAATACTCAAGGTGCAACCCTGCTGTCAGGGAGTTTTTTGCGATATCTTTCGTGAATTTATGAAATAACTACGAAATTCGTGAGAAATTTAGGATATTCCTTCGAAATCGCTTGTTTTTACTACGAATACCCTTGAAACTGGATACATGTCCAAAGTCACTGTTCTCGATGATGTCTCCAAAGCCATCATCGAGCAACTGCAGCAAGACGGACGGCGCCCTTACGCAACTATCGGTAAGGCTGTTGGATTATCCGAAGCTGCAGTTCGCCAACGGGTTAGCAAACTCCTGGAAACCGGAGTTATGCAGATCGTTGCGGTAACTGATCCACTACAAGTCGGATTTAATCGCGAAGCGATGATCGGAATTGAAGTTGATGGTGACATGGAAGCAGTCGCAGACGTGCTTTCTGAGATGGATGAGATCAGTTACATCATCCTGACGGCAGGAAGCTTCGACATAATTCTCGAAGTTGTCTGTGAAGACGATGAAGCACTTCTTGAAGTGATCAATCGTCAGATTCGTGCGATTCCTGGGGTCCGACGCACGGAAACATTCATGTATTTGAAACTGCGCAAGCAGAGCTATACCTGGGGAACCCGCTAACTAAAAACATTGGATACGTAATGACAGCACTAGAAGATAGAACAAAGAACTCGGCACTTTCAGACATGGCGCGCGATCGCCTCTGGATGCACTTCACTCGTCACTCCACTTACGAAAACGGTGGCGAAGTTCCAATCATCAGTCGTGGCGAAGGTGCATACATTTATGACGAACACGGCAAGAAGTACCTCGATGGTCTAGCAGGCCTGTTCACAGTTCAAATTGGCCACGGTCGACGCGAACTTGCCGAAGCAGCTGCAAAGCAGATGCAGGAACTATCCTTTTTCCCACTTTGGTCATATGCCCACCCAAAGGCAGTAGAGCTAGCCGAACGCTTGATTAGCTACGCACCGAGTTCACTTAACCGTGTCTTCTTCACCACTGGTGGTGGCGAAGCCGTTGAGTCCGCTTGGAAAGCAGCCAAGATGTACTACAAGCTAACCGGCAAGCCGATGAAGCATAAAGTTATTAGTCGCGCAGTTGCATATCACGGCACTCCACAAGGCGCACTAGCAATTACAGGTATTCCAGATGCTAAGAAGTATTTCGAGCCGTTAACTCCTGGTGGTTTCCGAGTTCCAAATACTAACTTCTACCGCGCCGAGTATCACCAAGATGACATCAAAGCATTCGGTCGTTGGGCTGCAGATCGGATTGAAGAAGCAATTCTTTTTGAAGGCGCAGACACAGTTGCCGCAGTATTCCTTGAGCCAGTTCAAAATTCCGGTGGTTGTTTCCCACCACCACCGGGATACCTAGAGCGAGTTCGCGAAATTTGCGATCAGTACGACGTACTTTTCGTCGCTGATGAAACAATCTGTGCTTTCGGACGTATCGGTGACATGTTTGCGATGAAGCGTTTCGGTGTAGATCCAGACATCATCACAACTGCAAAGGGTATGACTTCGGGCTACTCCCCAATCGGTGCAATGCTAGTTGGCGACAAAGTGTTCGAACCATTCAAGAAGGGCAACACTTACTTTGCGCATGGTTACACCTTCGGCGGTCACCCAGTTTCTGCTGCAGTTGCTCTAGCTAACCTAGATATCTTCGACAAAGAAGGAATTAACCAGCACGTTCGCGATAACGAAAATCAATTCCGTCAAACTCTTGAAAAACTCAAGAATCTTGACATCGTTGGAGACGTTCGTGGCGAAGGCTTCTTCTATGGCATCGAGCTCGTAAAGGACAAAGCAACCAAGGAATCATTTAACGATGATGAATGTGAGCGATTGCTTCGTGGCTATCTATCTAAAGCGCTATTCGAAAATGGTTTGTACTGTCGCGCCGATGATCGTGGCGACCCGGTAATTCAGTTGGCACCGCCACTAATTATTGGTCAGCCAGAATTTGATGAGATCGAACAGATCTTGCGCCATGTGCTAACAGAGGGACAGAACATCCTCTAATGACCGGTATTTACAAAAATGACTAGCTCAGTTGGAGCGACGGACCGAACTTCGGTCCGTCGCTTTCCTGAAAAAGCAGTTAAAGAACGAGAAGCGATCAACAGTATTCTCGATGCTGGATTAGTTGCGCATGTTTCATGCGTTGTAGACGGCCAGCCATTTGTGATGCCAGTTGGTTACGCTCGCGATGGTGATCGAGTCCTATTTCACGGGTCAACCGCTTCCCGACTTTTTAAGACGTTAGCGACCGGTCAACCTAGTTGTTTTACGGTCACATTGCTTGATGGCATGGTGCTAGCCCGCAGTGCATTTGAATCCAGCATGCATTATCGCTGCGTGATTGCCTTGGGATCTTGTGAAGTGCTTGAAGGCGAAGAAAAAGAAGCAGCATTAATTCGAATCACTGATCATTTACTACCTGGTCGCACTGATGAGGCTCGAAAGGCTGCACCTAAGGAATCAAAAGCAACTTTGGTGCTTGCCCTCAACCTCGATGAGGTTTCTTGCAAAGTGAGTGAAGGCGATCCCGATGATGTACCAAGCGATCTGACGGATCCAATTTATTCAAACATCTGGGCTGGCTACGTTCCAATGACGGAAGTCTTTGGTGAACCCGTCTCAGACCCACTTACAACCGAAAAGAATATTCCAGTCCCGGACTACATAAGGAAATGGACTCGCTAACATGACCGACTACCGCTCTAAATCCTTCTGGTGGAGCACGCTTTCCGAAGAACTAGCTACCGCAAATCGGCCAGCGCTGTATAGCGAGATCGATGTTGATGTAGCGATAGTTGGTGCGGGATACACCGGACTGTGGACCGCCTACTACCTGCAACGGCAAAACCCAGACCTAACAATTGCGATTTTGGATGCAGAAGTTGCTGGCTTTGGAGCTTCGGGTCGCAACGGTGGTTGGTGCTCGGCCTACTTCCCTACTGAAATCGACAAACTTGGTCGGGAATTTGGGCGCGATGCGGCGCGAGCTATGCAGGACGCAATGCATGACACGGTTACTGAAGTTGAAAACGTAGTTCGCGACGAGAACATCGATTGCGATTGGAAGCGAGGCGGCACTTTAATGTTTGCTCGAACCCCATTGCAGTGGAAACGTGCTCAAGAATATATTCAGCACTGGCGGGACTGGGACTACGGCCCCGAAGACTATTCCTTGCTTTCTGCAGCTGAAGCTAAAGAACGCGCTACTGCCGCGAATACCTTTGGGGCAACTTACACGAAACATGTTGCTGCAATTAATCCAGTAAAACTAGTTCGTCGTCTAGCCCAGATTGTTGAATCTCGCGGTGCAACGATCTATGAACACAGTCCGGTTACTCGGATTGCACCTGGTGTTGCGCAAACCGATAACGGATTAGTTCGTGCGCGGTATGTAGTGCGTGCTACCGAGGGATATACGAAAACAATCGCAGGAGCAAAGCGCAAGATTGCTCCTATTTATTCACTAATGATTGCCACTGAACCCCTTGGGGATGACATCTGGGAACAAATTGGTCTGAAGGAACGCGAAACTTTTGGTGACTGGCGAAACTTGGTCATCTATGGCCAACGGACTGCAGACAATCGGTTCGCATTTGGTGGCCGAGGTGCGCCTTATCATTTTGGTTCCACAATTAAATCGGAATACGACAAGCATGAAGGAGTTCATTCCTCACTACTCGATGTACTTGCTGAAATTTTCCCAGTTGTAGCGAATGCAACCGTGACGCACTCATGGGGTGGACCACTTGGCGTCGCTCGTGACTGGATGGCATCGGCTGGATTGGACCGCGAAACGGGCCTTGCTTGGGCCGGTGGCTACGTAGGTGACGGTGTTGGTACTACCAACCTTGCTGGACGTACCTTGGCAGATTTAATCACCCACCAAGACACCGCAATTACAAAACTTCCTTGGGTTAACCACAAATCCCCAAATTGGGAAGTTGAACCACTTCGTTGGATTGGCGCTAATGCTGGCCTTCGAATCATGACAGCAGCAGATAACTCTGAAGATAAGAGTGGTAAGCCATCAAAGCTTGCAGCTGTTGTCAACGGTTTCTTAGGAAAGTAGTTCTAGATGGCCGCAATACTCCTATCCCTAATAAGTGCAGTTCTCTATGGGCTAGGTGATTTTTGGGGAGCGCTTGCATCTCGGCGTTCGCACATCTTGCAGGTTCTACCTGCAATCTTGATTTCTGGAACTTTAACGGTTTACTTACTGATTCCATGGCTTGGCGCCGACTTCACGCCTGATGCAATTAAGTTCGGAGTTGCGAGTGGATTCTTTGGCGGCGCAGGATTCTTTATCTTTTACCGCGCACTTGCTATCGGACCTATGGGAATTGCCAGCGCAATCATCGCTATTGTTTCCACTGCAATCATGTACATAGTTGATGTGTTAAAAGGAACTAGCGTAACTCCATTAGGAATTGCGGGTGCAATCGTCGCTATGCTTTCCATCGTTTTAGTTTCAAAATCAACCGAAGATGCAACCCATCCAGTAACCGCAAAAATGGTAAAAGCTGCCGTCTTCGCTGGGGTAATTGTTTCTGGCTTCTTCATGTTGTTGGCTTATGCACCGAAAGATGTTGGCGTGGCAACTTTTGTCTGCACTCGTACTACGCAACTGGTTCTAATACTTGCCGCAGCATTTATCTGGCGAAATAAGATCACCCGAGGCGCGAAGCCTAAACTGGCAATGTCAGTTGGGGCGGGCGTAGGCGACGCACTTGCTGCAGTTGCATTTATCTTTGCTAATCACACAGGTTCACTTGCTTTTGTTGCCGTTATTTCAAACTTATATCCAGCAGTTACCTTGATAATTGCGCACTTTGTTATTCATGAGCGCGTTGAGCGACATCAATATATTGGCATGGCTGGAGCAGTTGCTTCGGTTGCTCTTCTAACGCTGGCCTAAGCGGCCGAGATTCTAACTCTGGCCTAAGCGGCCGTGATTCTAACTCTGGCCTAAGTAAGCCAAGATTTAATTTGGTATCCAGCGTCAGTCAGAGTCTGGTGAATCGAAGCAGCTGAGGCGACTGCCCCAGGAGTATCGCCATGCAGGCAAATGGATTCTGCCAATACTGAAACTGGAGTCGCTTCGTTAGATGCAATTACGCCAGTTTCCAACCACTGCAAAACCCGCTTTGATATTTCCGCTTCATCTTCCAAAACTGAACCACTTACGGTTCGTGGAACGAGCGTTCCCACTGGTAAGTAGGCGCGATCAGCGAAGAATTCATGTACCGAAGTTAGGCCAGCTTCACTTGCTACGGACTTTGTCATTTCAGAGTCAGGAATTAGCACATGAAGTGTGGCGTCAATGTCTGCAATCGCATCTATCACTGCCTGTGCCTGGGATTTATCGTGTCCCATTCGGTGATACAAAGCGCCATGTGGTTTGACGTACTTCATTTCGCCGCCAGCTAGTTTTACAATTTCCAGCAAATCGTTAATTTGATCGAAAACCAATTTGCGTAAATCTTCATAGGAAATTTCTACATCGATTCGGCCAAAGTTTTCCCGGTCGTCATATCCAACGTGGGCCCCGATGACTACACCATGTCGAATTGCAGCCTCGACAGCTTTACTCATGGAATCTGGACCGCCGGCATGCCGACCGCAACAAATATTCGCGCTCGATAAGTACTGGTACATCGCCTCATCATCGCCACACTCTTCGGCTAGATCAGCGTTTAGGTCTATTCGGGTTACGCCCATGGTTTTGCCTTCAAACCATGGCGTCCGGCATACTGCGCGAATTCCGGCTGCTTCCAACCGGCAAGCAATGAATCGGTTGGCTTAAAGACTTCAATCCCGAGCGGGCGACATACATCCACCGGATCTTTTGCATCTGGTCCCCACAGTGGAACTGATAGATCGCCACCAGGGCAAGTAGAGAGGGCTGCGATTAAATCGATCTCTGCGAAGAATTCAAAGTAGTCGCCTTTTTTAGCTGGGCAAGTTTTCATGAAGTATTGATCTTTGTCATTTAGGCCGGTGCACTGGAAAACGTTTAGTACGTCATGTACGTCGAATTCCGTCATACCAAAAGGAAGTACAGCTCGGACTAAGTTGGAATGACAGTGATAATCAAAATCCTCACCAGTCAACATGCGATTTACGTAAGGGTCGCAGCGAGTTCCCAAAAGATCGTGGACTCTCCCGCCTTCGTTATCTACTCCGTAATTTTCTAATGTGTCAGCAACGATGGTTGCCATCGGGCGTAGGTAAGGCAGCGTGGACCAAAGGCGGTTAAAGGTAGTTAGGTGGGCTGCGTGTAGTTGCTTAGTGCGCGAGGCCCAAAACCGCTCCCTTGGGTTATCTGCACTCCACAGATTTAGGTCTGCAACTTGTGGACCTTCGATGGTTGTAATGCGACAAACTGATCCGGCAGGAATCTTCCAGCCAATGCCACTACGGATTGGCAAGTGGATCGATTCGGTTAACTTGCGCGCGCCATCATTGGCAATTGCGCGGTAAAAGTCGCGATCGACATCTAAGGGGCCACCTTCAGTGGCTTGGTATGCAGCAGCTGTTAAGTCCATGCGACGAGACTAACATCCGGAATCTGGCAGTGCCCTTCAGTCTTAGGGTTCACTAATGCCAGCAACACAGCCAATAAGACTCGACCAAAAAATAGTTCCAGTTTCCCTGCTCCTAGCAATACCTATGGCTAGGGTGAGTCTCAATGGTTGCTATCCTGCTTGCATTCGGATGCGCGCTTTCCTATGGTTTCGGAGACTACTGGGGCGGCCTTGCAACGCGCCATAGCCCGTTACTGAAAGTCCTTCCAATCACGGTTGTAACTGGCTTGATTTCCTTGCTAATTGCATGGCCAATCTTGGGTGCTGACTTCTCTCGCCCAGCGGTAATTTCTGGTTTGCTTGCGGGCACAGCCGGTATCGCTGGCTACATATTTGTGATGAAGTCACTTGGTCTAGGGCCAATGGGCGCGGTTGCACCGATCACTGCGTTAATAGCAGTGATTATTCCATTCTGTGTTGGCCTATTCCGGGGCGAGCGATTGACGATAACAGGTTCAATCGGTGCGCTGCTCGCCATGATTTCAATCGGATTGGTCAGTAGATCGACAGTTGACGCTACTCACCCGCTAACTAAAACTGCAGCTATCTATGCGGTGCTTGGCGGACTTGGTTTCGCAGGCTTTCTATTAGGAGTCAGTAGCGCGCCAAAGGAGTCGGGGCTGGCGCCAGTCATAATTGGTCGAATTGTTACTTTGGTTGTCTTTACCGTCGCCATGCTCGTCACCTGGAAGCGCATTGCAGATCAACCCGTCGATTACAAGCGTGCGGCGGCGGCTGGTGCACTCGATGTTTGGGGTGGCGTCACTTTTATGATGGCTACTCAGCATGGACAACTGGTTTTGGTTTCGGTAATCGCAGCGCTGTACCCGGCGATAACCGTATTGCTGGCTCGAGTCTTCCTAAAGGAGCGACTCGAGAGACACCAAGTATTTGGACTCTTTGGCGCTGGTCTAGCGATAATTTTGCTGACAGTTTCCTAATTCCAGGGTCTTTTTCCTGGTAATGGTGTGTCGGTTGCAGGATTGGATCCAATCTTGCTAAATTGGATCCAATCCTAAAAATCCCGATAAACTAAGAAAGAGGCACCTGATGGAGTTCACCCACTCCTTAGCCGAAATACTCATACTGGCGTTCGTTGCAACCAATTGCTACGTAAACGTCATCCGATTTATGTGGGATAGGAAGAAGCGAAATGGCAACGCCACAACATCCGTTTGATTTATACGAGATCGATAGCCTATTCAATGATGAACAGCTTGCTATGCGCGATGCCGTTCGCCAGTTCGTTAATGATCGCATTAAGCCAAATGTTGGCCAGTGGTTCGAGGATGGCGTATTGCCGGCTCGCGAACTTGCTAAAGACATTGGCGCTATGGGCATGTTCGGCATGCACCTCGAAGGCTACGGTTGCGCTGGAACTGACGCCACTTCTTATGGCCTAGCTTGCCTTGAACTTGAAGCTGGCGATTCAGGACTTCGCTCTTTCGTATCAGTCCAAGGATCACTTGCCATGTTTGCGATCTGGAAGTTTGGATCAGAGGAACAGAAGCAAGAATGGCTGCCACGTATGGCAACTGGTGATGCAATCGGTTGCTTTGGTCTAACTGAATCCGATGCTGGCTCAAATCCTAGTGAAATGCGCACTAATGCAAAGCGTGATGGCGATGACTGGATTCTCAATGGCTCAAAGATGTGGATCACGAATGGAAACATTGCAGATGTTGCCATTGTTTGGGCACATACCGATAACGGCATCGAAGGATTCGTAGTTCCAACTAATACGCCAGGATTCACCGCCAACTTGGTTAAGCACAAGATGTCGCTGCGCGCATCCGTAACTAGCGAATTGGTGTTCGAAAACGTACGTCTACCAGCCTCAGCAGTATTGCCGGAAGTGCAGACCCTTCGCGGCCCACTCTCCTGCTTGTCCGAAGCGCGCTTTGGTATTTTGTTCGGTGTAGTTGGCGCAGCGCGTGATTGTCTGGAAACCGCAATCGACTACACCATGAATCGCCAGCAGTTTGGTCGTCCAATTGCAGCATTCCAGTTAACCCAGCAGAAACTTGCTGACCTAACTTTGGCAACCGGTAACGGCATGCTACTTGCAGCTCACCTAGGCAAGCTCAAGGACCAACACAAGCTTCGTCCAGAGCAGGTAAGCGTGGGCAAAAAGAATAATGCTCGCATGGCTTTGGAAGTTGCCCGTGAGTCTCGTTCTATGCTCGGTGGCTCAGGTATCACATTGGAATACCCAATTATTCGCCATATGAATAACTTGGAAAGTGTTTACACCTACGAGGGTACAAATGAAATCCATACCCTTGTGATTGGCCAAGCTCTTACAGGCATTGCCGCCTATTCGGATTACCAAGCATAAATAACAAATAAAAAAGCCCCCGAGTAATCGGGGGCTTTTTTATTTAAATTAAATCCAACGCGATATTTTGCGACCTTGCTTATCTGTGAAATTTCCCGTTATCACCATGATGACGTCATAAATCCACCAGATTCCGAGTCCGCCTACTGTGAAAAAGAACAGCAGTCCAGTGCCAATCTTTCCAACATAGAATCGGTGCACAGTAGGCAGCAGAATTAGAAATAAGACAACAGGCAAGATTTGTTTATTGCTGACGTTTGCATCATCAGCTGTCGAGTGACCCACAGGCGGTGCAGGTGGCGGCGTTAAGTTTCCATTGTCAGACATATTTTCTCCCATTACTTACTTTGCGCCGTCAGCTTTGAAGCGGCTATCAATAAACCAGAAAAAGCTGAGAACAATCATGGAAGCTGTCAAGATTCCAAGCACGAAAACAATCACATAGGAATAGCCATAAGAAACTACGTCAAAGAAGTCGTATGGGTACTTGCCAATAAATACACCACGGATCAAAGTATAAATAACGTAAATAATTGGTAAGACGAAAGCTAGTCCAACAGTCTTTTTATTAAACCAACCCCGCGGACCGAACATTAAGAACACCAATATTGTGATGATTGGCGTAATCGTATGTTCAATTGGGCTGGATATCTGATTTAGACCCTGCGGTGGATATTTGGGGCCGAGCAATAAGTTGTACACCACACCG
Source organism: Actinomycetota bacterium (assembly GCA_947452765.1). Lineage (GTDB taxonomy): Bacteria > Actinomycetota > Actinomycetes > S36-B12 > UBA5976 > UBA5976. The sequence continues at coordinate 64,506 of CANGDR010000002.1, forward strand.
GTAACGGTGATCATCAAAATGGAATCTAGCCGAAACACTCGCAGCCACTTGCCGTCACGATTTGGATTCAAATATAAAAGTGTCATCACAACACCGACCACAATCTGACTCCAGATCGTGAAATAACTTAGTAAATCAACTAGGCGCTCGGGCGCACCAGCCAATCCACTCGCGTAGTCCCCTTTGTGCCCAAACTGCGACACTGGCGCTCCACCATTAACGTAAATGGCCTGAACTAGACCAAAAGTCTCGATCACGATTGACATTCCAAGGCCGATCCAGGCACTTAAGGCATTAATTCCGAATGCGGCACGCTTTAATGACATGGTTTCTGACATGGCTACATTCTAAAGCGCGACCTTAATTATGGATTCAAATTTCGAATTAGCCACGCAATAGTGGACGCAAAATATCCAAAATTGAGGCATCTTCAATCGTGCTTGGCACATCTACATTCTTGCCATCAGCTATACCGCGCATAGTCTTTCGCAGTACTTTGCCGGATCGGGTCTTAGGTAACCCAGGCACAATCACCACATCTCGTAGGGCTGCAACTGGGCCAACGTCACGACGAACCAGTGCCACGATTTCTGCTTGCAATACTTCGGGGTCAATTTCGGAACCAGATTTTAAAACCACAAAAGCCTTAGGTACTTGACCTTTAATTTCATCCGCCACCCCGATTACGGCACACTCAGCAACTAGCGAATGGGTTGCTACAACGCTTTCGAGTGAACCTGTGCTCAATCTATGTCCCGCGACATTGATCACATCATCAGTTCGGCCCAGAATGTGTACATACCCATCTGCATCAATGAATCCGCCATCGCCCGTTGCGTAGTTTCCTGGAAAAACCGTTAAGTAGGAGTCGATGTACCGCTGGTCGTCACCCCAAAGAGTCGGCAAAGTTCCTGGTGGCAGCGGCAATGAAATTGCAATGTTGCCTTCTGTGCCCGGTGGCACCGGCTTTCCAGTTTCATCCAATACTTTTATCTCATAGCCAGGGATTGCAACCGTTGGTGATCCGGCTTTAATCGGCATGGGTTCCAAGCCTCGCAAATTAGAAGCAATCGGCCAACCTGTTTCAGTTTGCCACCAGTTATCAACTACCGGAACTCCCAGATGTTCCGTTGCCCATTCATAGGTATCTGGATCAAGCCGTTCGCCGGCTAAGAAGAGGGTTTCGAACTTACTCAGGTCAGCGCTCTTAATGAACTCGCCATTTGAATCTTCTTTTCGAATTGCCCGAATTGCGGTTGGGGCAGTGAACATTCCATTCACGCCATATTTTTCGATGACTCGCCAAAAAGTCCCAGCATCCGGGGTGCCAACCGGTTTACCCTCAAACACAATCGTGGTTGCACCAGCAAGAAGCGGCGCGTAAACGATGTAAGAGTGACCCACAACCCAACCAACATCAGAAGCGGACCACCAAACATCACCGGCTTCAATGTTATAAACGTTTTTCATCGACCAAGTCAACGCAACTGCATGTCCGCCGTTGTCGCGTACAATCCCTTTGGGCTTACCGGTAGTTCCTGATGTGTAGAGGATGTAAAGCGGATCAGTTGCCTTTACCGTCACGCACTCCGTGGGTTCAGCCATAGACATTGCGGTGTTCCAGTCAATGTCTAGCTCGCCCAACTCAACTACATGCTGTTCCCGTTGCAAAATTATGCAGCGATCTGGTTTGTGGGTCGCTAATCTAATTGACTCATCTAACATCGGTTTATATTCAATAATTCGGTTTGGTTCTAGTCCGCAAGATGCTGAAACAATTACTTTTGGCTTCGCATCATCAATTCGGGCTGCAAGTTCTGCCGGAGCAAAACCACCAAATACTACGGAATGAACGGCGCCGAGGCGAGCACACGCCAACATCGCGATTAACGCTTCTGGCACCATCGGCATATAGATAACGACGCGATCCCCTTTAACAACCCCAGACATACGAAGTACACCAGCAAATTTGGCAACCTTCTCAAGCATTTGGGCGTACGTGAGCATTGAACTCTTACCGGTAATTGCACTCTCATGAATTACTGCTGGCTGATCCGCCCGGCCAGCAATTACATGCCGATCCAACATGTTGTAACAGGTGTTTAGTTCACCATCGGAAAACCAGCGGTAGAGCGGGGCCTTGGAATCATCAAGGATTATTGTTGGCTTCTTTTCCCAAGTAACGAGTTCCGCAATTTCCCCCCAAAAGCCATTTGGGTCGGACATACTCCGCTGAAATGCGACTTGGTAATTTCCCATACTCGTGTCTATCACGATGGTTACCTAAAAATCTGATCGACCAAGAAATTAGGGGTGTGACTATTTTTCTTTCGTTGCAGCGGCCAGCTGACCACAAGCGCCATCAATATCTCGGCCCCGAGTATCACGTACTGTCACTGGGACGCCATGACTCTTTAGGCGACGAACAAATTCATCCTCGTCTTCTTGGCGTGATGCCGTCCACTTTGAACCTGGTGTTGGGTTCAGCGGAATCAGGTTCACGTGCACAAGATTTCCAGCCAGCTTTTCGCCAAGTAAGTCAGCGCGCCAGGCCTGATCGTTGACGTCCTTGATCATTGCGTACTCGATAGAAATGCGACGCCCAGTGGCGTCAGCGTAATTCCAGGCAGCATCTAAAACTTCTTGTACTTTGAATCGGGTATTAATCGGAACTAAGGTGTCGCGCAGCTCGTCATCAGGTGCATGGAGCGAGACTGCAAGGGTGACCGGAATTCCTTCTTCTGCTAGCTGTCGCATCCGTGGGACTAAACCAACTGTCGAAAGCGTTATCCCGCGAGCCGACATTCCAAAACCTGCCGGAGCAGGTTCAGTTAATCTGCGAATTGCGCCGATTACATTCTTGTAGTTGGCCATCGGTTCGCCCATACCCATGAAAACTAAGTTATTGATTCGACCTACCCCACCAGCAACTTCACCGCGTGCAAGTGAGCGAGCACCTGCCAATACTTGCTCTACGATTTCTGCCGTGGAAAGATTTCGTGTTAGTCCGCCTTGACCCGTCGCGCAGAATGGGCAATTCATGCCGCATCCAGCTTGCGAAGAAATACAGATAGTGCTGCGATCGGTGTAGCGCATCAATACGCTTTCAACCAGAACTCCATCAAAAAGTTTCCACACTTGCTTAACTGTCGTTCCGTTGTCGCAATCTAGTTGCCGCACCGAAGTCATGATCTCCGGAAACAATAAGTCCTTGACAGTCTCGCGCATATCCGCAGGAACATCAGTCCAAGAATTCGTGTCATCATTTAGCCGCTGGTACCACTGACGCGAGAATTGATCTGCGCGAAATCCAGGTAATCCAAGTTCAACAACCTGAGCCTTGCGTTCTTCCACAGTCCAATCGGACCAATGTTGTGGCGGCTTAGGCCGCTTTGGTTCGACCATTATCAATTCACCGGGTGCAGGCATAACGTAAGCCTACGTGCCAAACGCTAGTTAAAGAAAAATGCCGAATAGCGCCCAAGCAAGGAATGCGTTGATTACGAGTGAATCTAGCCGATCCATCACTCCGCCATGCCCTGGAAGCAGGGATGACATATCCTTGATTCCTAAATCACGCTTAATTATTGATTCGATTAAATCACCAACTGTTGCCCCGATGGTCAAGATCAACCCAACAAATATGCCTTCCCAAGCTGCGTGGTGAAAGATTTGGGTCCAAATCAGGACACCGACAATAATTTCTAAAATTATTGATCCTGCAAATCCTTCCCAAGTTTTCTTTGGAGAAATCTTGGGCGCCATTGGGTTCTTTCCAAAACGTGCGCCAGCAATGTAGCCGCCAAGATCACTGGCTGCGGTTAGAAGTACAAATGCCAAAACTTTCCAAGCACCATTTTCTTGACCGGACAGTAGGACTGCAAACCCCGCGAGGAGTGGCGCGTAAGTGAGAATAAAAATCGAACGAGTTACGTGATGAACATAAGCCTCTTCGCCATCAAATATTCGCGTAATCAAAACCGCAAGCACACTTGCAACATAGGCATCTAGCAATAATTCGGGCCCACCTTGATAGGCAGCTAGGACAATAACTGGCGCGCAAATCTGGAGCACCAATCTCATGCGCTGGGACAATCCGACTACGATTACGTTATTTAGTTCGCGGGTTGCAAATACGATGATTATCGCTGCCAACAAAACAAATAGCGCAGGATCTACAAATAGGGATGCGATCAATATCGCAAGGAGAGATATTCCAACTGCTGTTGCTGCTGGAAGATTTCGGCCAAATTTACCGTAGTCGATTCCAGTTTTAGTCACGGCTAAACCTCTAGAAGTTCGGCTTCTTTGTGCTTCAACATCTCGTCGATATGCCCAACTGCCTTTGTGGTGATATCTTCAAGCGACTTTTCAGCTCGGGCCACTTCATCCTTGCCAGCGTCACCATCCTTGGCCATCTTCTCTAGAGCCTCTTTAGCATGGCGCCGAATATTTCGAATAGCGATCCGCGCATCCTCAGCTTTTACTTTTGCAACCTTAATAAATTCCTTGCGGCGGTCTTCAGTTAATTGCGGGAATGGCACGCGAACTATTGCGCCATCATTAGATGGATTGACACCAAGATCTGAATCGCGAATAGATCGCTCAATTGCACCAAGCGCTGTCTTGTCGAACGGAGTTATGACAGCCACTCTAGGTTCTGGTGTTTGGATTGAAGCTACTTGCTGAAGCGGAGTTGGGGTGCCGTAATAATCCACCATGATCTTTGAGAACAATGCTGCCGAAGCGCGGCCCGCACGAATTGTTGTGAATTCTTCGCGAGTCACCTCAGTAGCCTTGGTCATCTTCTCTTCAGCATCTTTAAGAGTTGCATCAATCATATTGTCCTCTAATCCTTAGTGACTTGTTCTAATCAAAGTACCTATTGCTTCACCATTAACAGCTCGCGCGATATTTCCATCTGTGAGCAAGTTGAAAACAACAATGGGAAGGTCATTGTCGCGACACAAGCTAATCGCAGTGGCATCAGCAACCTTCAGATTTTGAGTTAAAACGTCATCATGGCTGAGCATTTCGTATTTCTTTGCTTTTGCGTTAGTTCGAGGATCATCGTCGTAAACGCCATCTACACCCTTAGCCATCAAGACAACTTCGCAGCCTATTTCCAGGGCCCGTTGAGCTGCGCAACTATCAGTACTGAAATACGGAGTTCCAAGGCCCGCGCCAAAAATTACTACGCGTCCCTTTTCCAAGTGACGCTCAGCGCGACCAGGTATGTAAGGTTCGGCCACTTGACTCATTGGGATTGCGGTCTGGACCCGAGTTGCGATTTCTTGCTTCTCTAGGAAATCCTGAAGTGCTAAACAGTTCATTACGGTACCCAGCATGCCCATGTAGTCGGCTCTAGCACGATCCATGCCACGCTCAGCTAATTGCGCACCGCGGAAATAGTTGCCGCCACCAATCACAACTGCTACTTCAGCGCCTTGCCTTACGACGTCGGCAATCTGTCGGGCGATGTCACTTACGACGTCAGGGTCGACTCCGAGTTTGCCTTCTCCGGCAAATGCTTCACCAGAGAGTTTAAGGAGTACGCGCTTCCAGCCGCCTTGCGGAACGCCGGGCCAAATTTCAGTTGTTGAAGAAGATGCGCTCACGTCCTTAATCTTGCCGTATCCGGCTGGCGAAATATGCAATGCCCCCAGAAATGCCCCCAGAAATCCATTAAGAATTCGCCTCGAAAATACTTTTGGCTCTCACCCTTGTGAGGTGAGAGCCAAAAGAGCCTTTAATTGCGGAACTAACCGCCGATTTCAATTCGAGTGAACCCTGTTACCACGGTGCCAGCTTCTTCTAGAACCTGCTTAACCGACTTCTTGTTGTCAGTTACCGAGGACTGCTCAAGTAAGCAACTGTCCTTGTAGAAGCCATTTACGCGTCCTTCAACGATCTTTGCAAGCGCGCCTTCTGGCTTGCCTTCTTCTTTGGCAGTTTCAAGTGCAATGTGCTTTTCGTTCTCAACAACATCTGCTGGAACTTCATCGCGAGTTAGGTAAGTTGGACGCATAGCGGCGATCTGCATCGCTGCGCCGCGGGCCGCATCCTCATTACCGGTGTACGAAACTAGAACGCCAACTGCCGGTGGCAAATCTGCTGAGCGGCGGTGCAAGTAAATCGCTACATCACCATCATGATTTGCAACTCGGCCAAGTTCGATTTTTTCGCCAATTACCGCAGCCATGTCACCAATTGCTTGCTCGACGGTCTTGCCGGTACTTATAGTAAGTGCGGCTGCAGCAGCTGAATCTTTTGCGCCAGCAGCCTTAACAGCAGCAGCGATTTCAGAACCAAGCTTTAAGAAGTCTTCACTCTTAGCAACGAAGTCAGTTTCACAAAGTAGTTCGATTAATGCGCCAGCATCGTGAGAAACGATGCCTGCAGATGTTTCGCGCTCTTCGCCACGCTTTGCAGCCTTGGCAGCACCTGAGATGCGCAGGATTTCGACAGCCTTGTCGAAGTCACCGTTTGATTCTTCAAGAGCCTTCTTGCACTCCATCATTCCGGCAGATGTCATGTCGCGAAGTTTCTTCACGTCTGCGGCTGAAATAGACATTTTAGATTCCTTTAATATTTGCGGGGTTAGTCGTTACGAAATTGTAAATTTATGCTGGTGTGGGTGGCGAACCACCCACACGAACAAATGCTTATTCAGCGGTAGGAGCTGCTGGAGCTTCTTCTGCTGGAGCAGCTTCTGCTGAACCTGTAAGAAGTTCCTTTTCCCATTCTGTAAGCGGTTCAACTGCTGCATCAGCAGGTGCGCCACCAACAGCTGCGCTTGCGCGAGCCATCAGACCTTCAGCAACTGCGTCAGCAATCACCTTGGTTAGCAAGCCAACGGCGCGAAGTGCGTCATCGTTTCCTGGAATTGGATAGTCAACAACATCTGGATCACAGTTGGTATCAAGGATTCCAACAACCGGGATGTTTAGCTTGTGTGCTTCGCCAACTGCAATGTGCTCTTTGTTGGTATCAACTACCCAAATTGCACTTGGAACTTTATGCATGTCGCGAATACCCGTAAGCACTAATTCAAGTTTTTCTTTTTCGCGACGAAGAACGAGAAGTTCTTTCTTAGTCAGACCAGAGCCTGCTACGTCATCAAAGTTAATTTGTTCAAGTTCCTTCATGCGAGAGATTCGCTTGGAAACGGTCTGGAAGTTGGTTAGCATGCCACCTAACCAGCGGTGGTTTACGTATGGCATTCCAACGCGGGCAGCTTCGGTTGCAATTGCTTCCTGAGCCTGCTTCTTGGTGCCAACGAAAAGAATTGTGCCACCGTGAGCAACAGTTTCGCGAACAAAATCGTATGCCCGATCAATGTAAGCAAGTGACTGCTGTAAGTCGATGATGTAGATACCGTTGCGTTCAGTGAAAATGAAACGCTTCATCTTTGGGTTCCAGCGGCGGGTCTGGTGTCCGAAGTGAACACCGTTATCCAGCAACTGTCGCGTCGTTACGACGGCCATGGTTGTACTCCTATTTCTTAGGCTGGCGTTAACCAACCTCATTGCGGTTTGTGCGATCTCGGTTGAAATCGCCCTTGGTTCGGTGTCGGAGTCCGCCTGTTGCCAGGACCGATGGACTTTCGATTCACGTAGTTGAACCTGTGAAGTCACCTATTGCTAGGTGCTGAAACGAGTTTACTTGATTTTCTGGGACCAGTTGACCACAGCTTTCGGTCATCCCCAATAACGGCAAGGGTCTGTCAATGATCACCTTAGGGCTCCATGCTGACTCGATGAAGCTTCGTTTTTCCCTAATTTTTTTGCAGTTTTCCGCAATCCTGGCGATCTCCTGCACGCCTGCATCAAGTCAGCCAGCCAATGCCCCGAGGCCGAGTTGGGGGTGGCCACTAGAGCCACATCGGATCATTCGGAAGTTTGATCCCCCGGCCCAGAATTGGCTACCTGGCCATCGAGGCGTGGATCTTGCAGGCACTTCAGGTGAAGTTGTTCGTTCGGCTGGTAATGGTGAAGTGATATTTGCAGGGGAGATTGCTGGTAGGGGCGTAATTGTTGTCAAGCACGGAACGATTCGCACAACCTACGAGCCTGTCACTGCTTCAGTAACAGTAGGAACTCACGTTCGCACCGGTGATGAAATCGGAAATTTACAACCTGGCGAAAGTCATTGCGTAGCACAAGCAACAGTCATCTGTTTACACTGGGGACTAATTCAAGGACAAACATATCTCAATCCCCTTTTGCTGGTGAAGAAGCAGGTTCGCTTACTTCCAATAACGCAAAAAGATTAAGCTCGCGGGTGTGCCTGCTCAAAGACCGCACGTAGTCGGTCCATAGAAACGTGCGTGTAAAGCTGCGTAGTAGCTAGGCTCGCGTGACCCAATATTTCTTGTACTGCGCGAATATCTGCGCCACCTTCGAGTAAATGCGTAGCGGCTGAGTGTCTCAATCCATGCGGACTTAAATCAGGAACATCTAGGCTTTGCAGAACTTCGTGCACCATACTGCGCACGACCCGTTGATCAATCCTCTTGCCGCGGGAGCCCAAAAATACTGCAGGACCGCTTTCGTCCTTAACTAGTGCTGGGCGCGCTTGTTTTAAATATTGCTGAACGGTTTTTTCCGCAATGGCACCATACGGAACGACTCGCTCTTTAGATCCTTTACCTAAGACTCGTATAGTACGTCGTGAAGTATCTATGTCATGGATGTCTAAACCAACAAGTTCGCCAACTCGAATGCCAGTTGCATACAGCAGTTCGAGGATTGCGCGATCTCGAATATGAATTGGCGAATTATCATCCGCTCGAAGTTCAGCCCGGTCCATGACTTCCGTTGCTTGACTTTGCTGCAAAACGTGTGGCAGTCGCTTGATCACTTTCGGAATAACAAGTGCACTAGCTGGATCTTCATCAAGTAAGCCAGTCTGTTGTGCCCAAGCGAAAAACATCCGGATTGCTGTAGCACGTCGAGCAATAGTTGCAGATGAAAGGCCCGCAACGCGTTGCTCAGCAAGCCAGCCGCGAAGTTCTACGATTCCAATATCTGAGATGTCACCACAACTTCGAGTTTTGGCAAATGCAAATAGGTGAACTAAATCCTTGCGATATGCCTTGACGGTGTTCTCGCTTCGACCCAGCTCCAGCTCCACGTATTGCATGAATCGATTCGATGCAGTTTCAAACTGCCGCTTTGAATCATCCATATCTATACGGTGACAAGACCGCCCTCAAATAGCAAGGACATTTCATGACCAATTAGGTGTCAAAGAGATACCACCTAAGTAGCGCTTACTAATTGCCAACCTTTGCTGCCCTGCGAGATAACCCCTTGCATCTGCAGAACGGTTAAGGCTCCGAATAGTGAGTGGCTATCGACATTCCCGCCAAGGCGCATGGAAATTTCACTCGTCGGCAGAGCATCCCGAGAAATTAGACCCAATATGGTGCCTTCCAAAAGTCCCCATTGGTGTGCTGGCTTTGCTGCAAACTGGCTAAATATTTCTATCGGGTTAGCAACTAGTTTCATCACGCCATCTCGAATAGCAGCGTGTACACCAGCGGAAGCAGCAGAAGTGAGAGGGCCAGGAATTCCCCAAACTGGGCGGCCAAGCGCACTGGCCCAGTTTGCGGTTGATAGCGACCCCGAGCGCAGCGCAGCCTCAACAACCACGGTTGAACTTCCGAGAGCTGCGATCAGTCGATTTCGACTTAAGAACCTATGTTTGTGTGGCCGAGCTCCAGGCGGAGCCTCACTAACTACAAGTCCTTGCTCTGAAATTCTTGTTAGCAGTCCACGGTGTGCCTGTGGGTAGGCAACATCGACACCACACGCGAGTACAGCAACGGTTTCCCCGCTTACTGCAAGCGCTCCTCGATGTGAAGCAGCATCAATTCCAAATGCAGCTCCAGAAATCACGGTCACGCGCATTTCGGCCGCTAAGCCACCAATGTCGCTGGCTACTCGCTCGCCGTACGTAGTTGCATTCCTGGCTCCGACGACGGCAATCGCTTGATTTGAGACTTCACTGAGCTCGCGATCACCTACACACCACAATCCGATCGGAGCAGCAACATCTAGATCAGACAGGGCAAGTGGCCACTCAACGTCACTTGGGATTAGGAATCTGCCTCTAACGGAATTCAAGGATTTTGTTGCTTGCGCGAGCAGCGGTGAATCCAGAACTGACACGATTGCTTCCCTGACACCTTTTGGACCAAGCCCAGATTTCCAGTTTTCGATGGCACGAATGGCGCCAAATTCAGCGACTGCCGCCCCAACTCGTTCATCCCCGGGTTCGCAGCCAATCGCAATTATCATTCGAGCCTGCCGCTCGGTCAACTGGTTTGCCATGAACCGTTTCCATCACGATGCATTAATGCAGCCGCCACATCAGAAACCGTTGGTTTGTCATGACCACGCAAGTCGGCAATTGTCCAAGCAACGCGAAGTACTCGATCTGCACCGCGCGCAGACATTCCCGTAACATCGCGTGCCAGCAAAGTTTGTGCCTCAGCATCAACCGGATATCTACGGCGCATTACAGGTCCTGGCACATGTGCATTTAGTGACCAGACTTCACCTCGATAACGATGAGTTGCCCGCTCTCGTGCTACTGCTACGCGAGCGGCCACAACCTGCGTGTCCTCGACTTCTCCCATCGACGGATCCAGATCAGCCAAGCTTGGCCGCTCGAGAGTCACCCTTAGGTCAATCCGGTCCAACAGTGGGCCTGAGATCCTTGAAAAATATCGTCGACGCACCTGCGAAGTGCAACTACATTCCACTCCAGTTCCAACAAATTTTCCACACGGGCACGGATTTGATGCAAGAACCAATTGAAATCGCGCTGGTAGAACAGATTGAAATCCCGCTCTCGCAATTGACACTGAGCCGGACTCGAGTGGCTGGCGCAATGCATCAAGGACGGCTCGATCGAATTCTGCGGCTTCATCAAGGCAAAGCACACCATGGTTAGCCAATGTCACCATGCCAACTCGAACTGTGTTGCTTCCGCCCCCGATCAAGGCAGCCTTAGTTGCGGTGTGATGCGGTGCCTGGAACGGCGGAGTTCGAATTAGACCTTGGCCTGGCATTAGCAGTCCAGCAGTGGAATAGATCGCAGTCACTTCGACAGCTTTGTCGTCATCCAGTGTTGGAAGTAATCCAGGAAGCCGTTCGGCCAACATAGTTTTTCCAACTCCTGGCGAACCCAGAAACGCTAAGTGATGGCCGCCTGCGGCTGCGATTTCTAGGGCATGGCGCGCAGTTATTTGCCCTCGAACGTCACGGAGATCAGGCAGGTCTGGCTCATGAACCCTGGCAACTTGAGATTCCGGAAGCTCCAATTCCTCGCCACGCAGATGTGCTACCGCATCCACTAAATGGCGAACGCCGATTACTTGAATTCCTGGTACAAGTTTTGCCTCTGATACCTGCGACAACGGGACAATCAGGTGCTTAAATCCGCGGCGATACGCAGAAAGTGCGGCAACCAGTACGCCACGTACGGGACGAACTTGACCATCGAGCGCGAGTTCGCCAATTGCAATGGTCTGCGTCATCTCTGGGATTTGTGCGTTGGCTGACAAAATCGCCAATGCAATACCAAGGTCAAGCGAAGCGCCACGTTTATGAACTGAAGCGGGTGAAAGTCCAACTGTGATTCTTCGCTCCGATGGCCACGACAATTGACTATTCAGTACTGCGGCTCGGACTCGATCTCGAGCTTCTCCAACAGCAGTGTCCGGCAACCCAACGATGGTCATTCCCGGGAGACCTTGACTCAAGTACGCCTCAATGTCAACAACTAGGCCCTCAACACCGGTTACGACCACTCCACAGGCGCGAGCTAGGGTCATCCGATAGCTCGGATGTGATTGATTACAGATGTTCCATCAGATGCATACCTGACTTCAATTGCATCAAAGCGAATTCCGGAATAGCTCATTCGATGAGAACTCATCCAGCCAATGGCAGCAGTTCTAATGTGCTCAAGTTTTAGTGCGGTAATCGCTTCTGCTGGATGACCATGAGCTAACGATCGCCGAGTTTTGACTTCACAAAAAACTAAAGTATTTCTATCCCGAGCGATTATGTCTAGTTCGACTCGATTAGATCGAAAGTTGCGATCCAAAATTAAGTAACCGTTGTCTTGCAAATATTTTTCAGCTAGGTCTTCGCCAATGTTTCCGAGTTCTCGATTTGTAAGTTTCACACAACTACTGTGCGATAAAATGCATTTTGATCTAGATCAAATTTACATTATGTGCAGATAAGTAAGTTGTGGATAATTAAATCGAATCCATGTCTGGCTTAGAAAGTTCCTCAACGTTAACATCTTTAAAAGTTAGTACCCGGGCAGTTTTAACAAATCTTGCTTGACCGTACATATCCCAAATCCAGGCATCATTCATCGTGACTTCAAAGTAGACATCACCGGAATCATTGGTGCGTACTTGGACATCTACCCCATTTGCAAGATACATCCGGCGCTCTGTGTGAACTATGTAAGTAAATAAGTGAACAAGGTCTCGATATTCGCGATATAACTCGAGCTCCATTTCGGACTCGTAACGCTCCAGTTCGTCAGCAGACATAATGACAGCCTAATCGGTTCAGCTTGGTAGGTTCCATGACTTACGGTGAAAATCAGTAGCGCCGAAGCGGACGATCGCTTCCATGTGCCCTGCTGAGCCATAGCCAACATTTCCATCCCAGCCATATTCAGGATGCCCTGTCGCTGCTGCCCTCATCAAGTCATCCCGTTCAACTTTGGCCAGCACGCTAGCCGCCGACACTGAAGCGCAGGATGCATCTGCCTTTATTTGCATAGTCACCGGAACTACGATGTCAGAAATAGGTTCAGTGAATAACTCGCCCTTTGGTTCAATCAGCCAATTGTGTTTTCCATCAAGTATTACGTGATCTGGTTTGGTTTGCAGTTGTCGATAGGCCCGCACCCAAGCCAAACGCAGCGCGTTGACAATTCCAATTTCATCAATCTCGGAAGCGGCTACATGCCCGATAGCTGAATCGATTACCCAACTAGAAACCGGAGCGATGAGTTTTTCTCGCGCTAATCGACTTATCTGCTTACTGTCTCGCAAGCCAATTGGCACATCTCCAGTTTCATTACTAACAATTGCTACGCCGACGGAGACTGGACCTGCGAGTGCACCGCGGCCAACCTCATCGACTCCAGCAACGAATTTAACTTTGGCGCTAAATAGCGAGCGCTCAAGTTCTAGAGTTGGCGCCGCTGACTTAGTGCTCAATGCCACCAATTCGATCAATTGGCCAAATTCGGAGTACCACACGACCAACAACTGTGCTTAGCGGCACCATTCCTTGATTTAAGTCAAGGTGAAATCTAGAGTCCTCAGAATTTCCACGATTGTCGCCCATTACAAATATATGATTCTCTGGAACCAATACCTTAAAAGTTACTTGATCAGTTCCATTTCCAGGTTTTATATAATGTTCGTCAATTGATTTACCGTTAACAATAATTCGACCTTGCGAGTCACAACATTCAATGGTGTCATTTCCAACACCGATTACTCGCTTCACTAAATCATTTCCGGAGTTGGCTGGAACTATCCCAATTGCCTGGAGCACTCGTCCCACTGGGCTGTCATATGGATTTGGAAAGCCTTCACCAAGCCAGCCACCTGGGTCATGGAAAACTACGACATTGCCACGATTGATACCAGTTAAGTCGGTGGAGATTTTAGAGACAATTATGCGATCATTTTTAAGCAAAGTATCTTCCATCGAAGCACTCGGCACATAAAAAGCCTGGATTAAAAAAGTACGAACTAATATCGACAGAATAAGCGCAGTGCCAATTACGGTTGTCAGCTCTCGCGCCAGGTTTGGCTCTTTCTGTTTTTCTTTTTTGTGACCCATAGTTCTTTCATCCTATGTAATGGAACATAAAGATGGCCCACCCGAGGGTGAGCCATCTTTATGTAGTTACTAAGTTCTTCAAATTTAGTTAGATGTTGTCGCGCTTTTCCTTGATCTTTGCCTTCTTGCCAGTTAGGTCGCGCAAGTAGTAAAGCTTGGCACGACGCACATCGCCACGGCTGACCAATTCAATCTTTTCAACAATTGGTGAATGGACTGGGAAGGTGCGCTCTACACCGGTTCCAAAACTGACCTTGCGAACTGTGAAAGTTTCGCGAAGTCCGCCACCATGGCGACGAATTACAACGCCCTGGAAGATCTGGATACGGGAGCGAGTGCCTTCAATAACGCGGACGTGAACCTTTAGGTTGTCGCCTGCGCGAAAGTCTGGAATGTCGCTACGCAGCGAGGCTGCATCAACTTCGTCTAGAAAGTGCATTATTACTCCGATGGACAGGTCGCCACAGGTCGAAAGCCCAATAAATGGTTCTTGCCGGTTTTTGTTTTCAGCTTGTGTCATCAAACCCCTGTGGCGGGTTGATCACGCTTTAACAGCTTTGAGTTTGTCACAACCCTTAGGAATACGGCAAATTCCAGACCCGATTACCTGTTAATCCCACGATTCTAAGGGTCGATATATATGCTTAGAGAGTTCCCTAACGAAAGCTTCCCCATGCCTAGGTCTCAAGCCCCAGCCACAACGCGCCATGTGCGGCTGGGTAATACTCGAGTTACCGGCAAAGAGCAGTACTACACGCCACCTGCTATTGCTGCGGGCATCATTCAAAAAGTTAAAAAACGATTAGGTGACTTAAACAGTTATACATTTTTAGAACCAGCCGGTGGTACTGGCGCTTTTATAAATGCAGCCCAAGCAGCTGGCTTTACCAAGTTCATAAGTTTCGATATCGAGCCACACCACAAGAAAGTAAAACTAGGTGATTTCTTGGAGCAGGAAATCACGAAACAGCATTTAATAACCGTAAGTAACCCGCCGTTTGGCCGAAACAATGCACTATCCATTCCGTTCTTTAATAAAGCAGCAGAGAATTCTGACTTAATCGTGTTTATTGTTCCTCGTTCGTGGCGTAAATGGTCGGTTCAGAATCGCTTAGATCGACGATTCCACTTGGTTCGTGATGATGACTTAACAATTAACTATGTCGATGTGGCTGGTGAGGATGCGCATGCGAAGAATAGGTTGCGCACCTGCGTTCAATATTGGGAACGACGCGATACGTTGCGACCGCTAATAAAAGTTGAGGACATGGGAATCATTGCCCGGACTTCGCCAGAGCTCGCCGATATTTCGATGACTACGTTTGGATACAACTGCGGCAAAGCAAATACCAAGTTTGAACGCCGGAAAATTTCAACTCAGATCTATTTGAAGCTATTGCACCCAAAGGCTAAACAGGCAATCGATAATTCTGACTTCTCAAAGTTCTACTTGAATACGGCCTATACCGAGGCACTTTCACTGCCAGAAATTAACTACGTACTCAATGAATACATATTTGGCGATCCCAAAGTTCAGTTAATTAAGTAAATCAGGACGATATTGTGCGGTGCGAAGTTTCGCCTGCTCTTGTTTCCAGGCCGCAATTTTTGCGTGATCCCCAGATATGAGAATTTCTGGGACCGCTAAGTCTCGCCATTCGGGTGGTCGGGTGTAAACCGGACCCTCCAGTAAATTTTCCATCTCACCAACAGCAAATGAATCATCTGCGAAGCTTTCTTGATTCCCAAGCACACCCGGAACCAACCGCGCAATAGCTTCAACCATAACCAGTACGGCGACTTCTCCCCCAGCTAATACATAATCACCGATAGAAACTTCTTCGACGCGAATTTTGGTTGCGTAATGCTGAGCAACTCGCGAATCAATTCCTTCATAACGACCACAGGCAAATACGATGTGTCTCGCGCGAGAGAACTCTTGGGCCATGGCTTGCGTGAACGGTTGACCAGACGGAGTCGGGATAATCAGGATCGTTTCCTCGCCGATAAGTCCATCAAGCGCCGCACCCCATGGCTCTGGTTTCATAACCATGCCGGGGCCACCTCCGTATGGCGAATCGTCAACGGTTTGATGCTTATCTGAGGTGTGCACTCGTAAGTCGTGCACCGACAACGAGAGTAAGCCATCGTCGATCGCTTTACCCATTAGCGAAAGTCGAAGCGGCTCGAGGTAAGCCGGAAAAACTGAAACAACATCAAATTTGAGCATCAGGATTCCTCGTCCCGAACCACGATCGCATCTAACTCGTTTAATAGTCCCGGCGGTGGGGTTATCGTGACACGCTTAGTTTCCAAGTCGATGTCGGGCACAAATTCGGTTACAAATGGGATCAAAACTTCTACGTCACCTTCGCGTTTAACGGAAAGTAAGTCCTGGCTTGGTAAGTGGATCACTTCTGAGATGATGCCTACCTTGGATCCATCACTTAAAACAACTTCTAAGCCAACTAATTGATGGTCGTAAAACTCGTCTGGATCATCCGGCAGTTCCGCTGGATCTACTTCGAGTGACAGCGTGATTCCACGTAAAGCTTCAGCAGCAGTGCGGTCATCAACGCCTTGGAAGTGAACCACAAAACGCCCACTGTGCCACTTGGAAGTAGCGACAGTGAGCGTTGTGTTATCAGAAGTCATTAGAACCGTTCCATCCGCGTAGCGATGATCTGGTTCATCTGTCATTGGTTCAACGAAAAGGTCACCGCGCACGCCATGTGCTCGGCCAATGCGCCCGATTACGAGCTGCATTATTTACCTTCCGTCGACGTCAAGAATGTCGATACGTACATTGCCCTTATCGGACAATGCATTTACGACAGTGCGAAGTGCAGTTGCGGTGCGACCGGCTTTACCGATTACCCGCCCCATGTCTTCAGGGTTTAGCTTGACCTCAAGAGTTGCACCCCGACGGTTGTTTTCGCGAACAACAACTTCGTCTGGATGATCAACAATTCCCTTTACGAGGTGTTCTAATGTCTCGTCAAGCATTGTTAGGCCTCTTCGGCTGGTGCTTCTTCAGCAGCTTCCGCTGCTTCTTCAACAACTTCTAGAACGGCGGCCGAATCAGTCGATTCAACTGCCATCGCTTCCGCAACTTCTACTGCAGATACGTCAGAGTCGGCATCTGCAACAACAGCTGGAACCGCTTCAACGACTACTTCTTCAACCGGCTTTTCAACCTTTGGACGAATAGTTGGTGTGCGAGGTTCGTTAGCAAGAGCTGCAACAGTTTCAGCAAACTTGGTGTTCTTGTCTACCTTTGCTTCCTTGACGCGCAAAGTTCCTTCAGCGCCTGGTAGGCCCTTGAACTTCTGCCAGTCACCTGTGATCTTGAGCAGAACCATAACTGGCTCGGTTGGCTGTGCGCCAACGCCTAGCCAGTACTGAACGCGATCGGAATTAATCTTGATAAGACTTGGTTCTTCTTTTGGATGGTACAAACCGATTTCTTCGATGGCACGGCCATCACGAGCGGTACGGGCATCTGCAATTACTACGCGGTATTGCGGGTTGCGAATGCTGCCCATGCGCTTAAGTTTGATCTTTACGGCCACGAGTTTTATTTCTCCTGATAATTGGGGTGACATAAATCCGTTGTTGCAGCGGGGGCGCAACTAGTTAATGTCGATGAATCCAACTAGGTTGCGGGTAGAGGGCCGGCTACCAAGTCGGGATTACTTGATAAATCATGCCAGACAAGGCAAAAATCGAGAAATTGAGACGCTTTCCGCCCAAATAAGGGCGTTTATGGGCACCCTGCTATTTCAACATGTCCTTGAAGGCATTCGGCAGCTCGGTAAGAGTTGCGCTTGGCGGTTCAATTTCAATTCCAGCTTCTTGTGCTGCGCGCTTGGCTGGATTACCAGACTTCTTCGCGCCTTTGCCTTTTTGTGGCTGCTTCTTTTGTTGCACTGAACGCATGCCTGGCATTCCTGGCATAGGTGGCATACCAGGAACCGAACCACCGTTAGCCATCTGCTTCATCATTTTTTGCGCGACCACAAATCGATCCATCAAGGAATTAACATCACTGACCTGCATGCCCGAACCAGTTGCAATCCGAGCACGGCGAGAACCATTCAACAACTTAGGATTTTCGCGTTCAGCTGGAGTCATGGAAGAAATAATCGCTTCCACGCGAACAATCTCTCGTTCGTCTACATTTTCAATTTGTTTTTTAATTTCGCCCATACCTGGCAACATGCCAAGCATTTTGGACATTGATCCCATTTTCTTCAACTGCTGCATTTGTTGCATGAAGTCAGTCAAAGTGAAATCTTCACCAGTTTGCATTTTCTTGGCAAACTTTTCAGTTTGATCTTTATCTAAATTCTGTTCCGCTTGTTCAATCAGCGTTAGGACATCGCCCATGTCCAGGATTCGTGAAGCCATACGATCGGGATGGAATATTTCAAAATCAGTTAACTTCTCGCCCGTTGATGCAAACATAATCGGCTTGCCAGTGATAGTTGCAACTGAAAGTGCTGCGCCACCTCGAGCATCACCATCGAGTTTGGTTAAGACGACTGCATCAATTCCGATATCTCGAGCGAAAGTTTCTGCAGTATTAACTGCATCTTGACCGGTCATTGCGTCGATAACCAGCAATGTTTCATCGGGTTTAGCTTCAGATTTAACTTTCGCGAGCTGGTCCATCAATTCAGTATCAATCGATAGGCGGCCCGCAGTATCTACGATGACCACATCATGAAGTTTGTCTTTAGCGAACTTCATTGCATCTAGCGTTACTTGAACCGGATCTCCAACACCATTACCTGGCTCTGGCGCAAAAACAACTGTGTTGGCTTGCTGTCCGACAATTTTTAACTGATCCACCGCATTCGGACGTTGCAAGTCTGCAGCAACCAACATTGGCTGGTGGCCCTGCGTACGTAAATGCGCTGCAAGCTTTCCGGCAAGGGTGGTCTTTCCGGCTCCTTGTAAACCAGCTAGCAGAATTACTGTCGGCGGATTTTTAGCCAGGCGCAGACGTCTTGTTTCACCGCCAAGAATCTCAACAAGTTCTTCGTTAACAATTTTTACAATTTGTTGCGCTGGATTGAGTGCTCCTGAGACTTCTTGACCAAGCGCACGCTCCTTGATGCGAGCACAAAACTCGCGAACTACTGGCAGCGCTACGTCGGCATCGAGTAAGGCAATCCGAATTTCCCGAACCGTCTCTTCAATGTCAGTTTCCGTTAATCGGCCCTTTCCGCGTAACTGTTTAAACGTGACAGCTAAGCGATCGGAAAGGGATGCGAACATGCCTTAATTCTAATCAGCAGTGCCCAAACCACTCGCCTACTAGGCTGCTTTACATGCGATCAGTAGCCGGAACCGAATTATCCAGAACGCAATACCTGCAGCACATTGCAAGTGATTACAACTTGATGGTTACCGCTCTGGCAGGACCCGTTGTGCCAGTTCCAACTTGCCCAGGTTGGGATACCAATGAACTGGCACATCACATGGGAATGGTTTATCTCCATCAAGCATTCGTAATTGAGCACGGTGAGCGCCCCGAAGCCAAAGAGCATCGTAAACACTTAACTGGCTCGGAAACTGACATGGAACTTTTGGCTGCTGGTCATTTGGCTATTACCGGCGCGCTGGACCCAGAGCGGGCAGAACGTAAAACCTGGAGTTGGCATCACAATGATTTCTCAGTTGATTTTTGGTTCCGGCGAATGGCGCACGAAACCTTAATTCATCGAGTTGATGCTCAACTTGCAACTGGCGTAATCCCAGAAATTTCTGAACTCTTAGCACTTGATGGTGTTGACGAGGTACTTGATTTCTTGCCACTGCTCGGGTCATGGGATGGCGCGCCAAATGTTGCATTTGGAATAGTTTCGATAACTGCGCACACCTCAACCGGACAGAAACATTGGACATTGGAATTTACAACTGAGAGCGCGACAGTTACTGCTGCGAATCAAGTTGATCCAAATGCCCGGCTAATTATTTCTGGTGACGCTATCGCCATGGATCTCTATCTATGGGGACGAATTGATAGTGCCGATCCTCGGATAACTCTGGCGGGCGACGATGAGGCTGGATTCAAGCAACTTATGCAGGTCGCGGTAAATTAAGCTGCGAATTGTCGAAAGTCGGCTGGCGCTCGGTCACGAGCATTACGAATCGCATCCATAACTTCCTGTAGGGCGCGAATTGAATGACCACTTACAAAAGTATCAACGTAAGGCAGCGCCGCAGCCATACCAGCAACTAGCGGTTCATAGTTGGTTGCCGCTTTACGTGGATTAACCCAAATGATGTGATGTGATAACCGAGATAGTCGCTGCATAGCCTGCTTCAATATCTCGGGATCATCAGTTTCCCAGCCATCAGAAACGATTACGATGACAGCGCCTCGCGCTATGCCGCGCTGCCCGTGATCTCGAATAAATTCCAGCAAAGTCTTTCCAATGCGAGTGCCACCAAACCAATCTGGAGTATTTTGTGCAACTCTTCGATATGAAATGTCTGGATCACCGGTGCCCAGAAATCTAGTTAATCGAGTAAGTCTCGTTGCAAAAACAAAAGCTTCAGCATGCAGTGCTCTGACGGCACCAAGCATTAGGTGTAGGTAGATGCGAGAGTACGGCTCCATCGAGCCAGAGACATCTGCAATAAGAACCACACGACGCGGCCGATCCTTATGTTTCCGATACCTCAGATCGACCGGATCCCCCGCAGTCGAATAGGAGTTCCTAATGGTGGAGCGCATGTCTATTTTCTGTCCACTGCGATGACGCTTATTCCGTCGACTTGGGCGCCGAGGTGGAACCAAAGGTAATTTTGCAACTAGTGCAGCAATCAGTTTTAATTCATCCTCCGTGCAATCTGCAAAATTTGAATCCTTCAATCGCTCATCGTCACTAGCGGGTGCAAGTAATGCTGGTGGATCAGTGTCTTGCGAATCTTCAGATTTTTCGCCCGGTGTACTGGATGAGCCTGCTGGGTTCGGCCGCGATTCATTTTCATTTGTGTGATCGCGAGCTGGTTGCTGGTCGCCAGATTCTTTGGCATTTTCTGGATTTGGCGTATCGCTGGAATTATTAACATCATTCAGATCAACAATTCCACGGAACACTTGATTGAAAACCAAGTCGTAGATTTCAATTTGTTCACGGCTAGAAAGTAGCGTAACTCGACCAACCCAATAAAGCTGCTCTACTTGTGTTGGATCGACTTCGACTATTGCTTGCGCGAATCTCGCGCGCCTTTCAGGAGTAGCCGGTATCCCGGCTACATGGAGCACTTCGCCAAAAGTTGCAACGATATGCGCCAGGTCAGCCATTGACCACCCAGCCAAGACCTTTGCCTTGCGCAACATCATGATCTTCGCGGTATTTCAAAACACTGCCTAAAGTTTGAGCCGCGTTGTCGGCAGTAATTCGATCCAAGCCAAGGATCATCGCAGCATTTACCCAGTCAATTGCTTCTGCAATTCCAGGTTGCTTCTGCACATCCAGCGAGCGGATTCGTTGCACCGCGCTAGCCACTTGTGCCGTTAAATCAGAGCTGGCCTGAGGAACTCGGCTCCGAATAATTGCGGTTGCTTGGTGGATGTCTGGGTAATCAATCCAGTGGTAAAGGCAGCGACGTTTTAGGGCATCGTGCAGGTCTCTGGTTCGATTCGAGGTAAGGATCACGATTGGCGCAATCTTGGCGTGAATAGTTCCCAATTCAGGAATAGTTACTGACCCTTCGGCCAGCAACTCGAATAGAAAAGCTTCAAATTCTTCATCGGCACGATCTACTTCGTCGATTAAGAGCACGGCTGGCATCGGTCCAGCATGTTCAATTGCTTGCATAAGTGGCCGCTCAATTAAGTAGTCCCGAGTAAATAACGAATCCTCGGTTAGAGATTTGCCTTGTGACTCGGCAACGCGAATACCCAAAAGTTGTTGTGGATAATTCCATTCATACAATGCTTCAGCAGCATCAATGCCTTCATAACACTGCAGCCGGATCAAGGGTGTATTCAGAAGTGATGCTAGCGACTTTGCGGCTTGTGTCTTACCTACTCCGGCTTCACCTTCGAGTAGTAGCGGCTGTGGCAACGACATGGCGACGTACAGGGCCGTTGCTAAACCTTCGTCAGCAAGATAACCATCGCTGGCTAGCGCACTGCGTAATTCATCGGGCGATGAAAATGGCGTATTCATGACTAGGCAGATTGAAAGGATTCAGGATTTGCCGAGTATGCCTTTAGGCAACCAGGTGCACAGAACCAAACTGTGGTGCCGTCAAAGTCAGCATGGATAGATTCTTTAACCATTGGGACTGACATGTTGCACACTGGATCAATTGAAGTTTCGCAAACAGGTCCAGCTTTTCGTGGCTCAATGATGTTTGCAACTGCTTGAACCATTTCCGCCAAGATTGAAAGGGCAATGTGATCTGGTGTGCGGGCGCCAATATCAAGGCCCGCTGGTGAGTGGACTGAAGCTTTTTGATCTGGGGTTAAATTAAGCATTTCAATAACTGCTGTACCGCGCTTGCGGCTTGCAACTAAGCCAACATATGGCACACCTGCTGTTACTGCTGCTTCGAGCAACATGGTTTCATCATCGCGACCGTGTGCGGCGACGATAACTGCAAATGTTGAGGATAAATCAATTGATGAATCCCACTCGGTCATTTCAAAGCCAGCACCTGGACCTTGCTTAATTAACGATCCTGAAATTGGACTATCGCCAAAAATTGCTACAAGAGGTGCGGGCATAACTGGCTCCAAAAATATTTCCAAGGTTCCACCGGATAGGCATGGATTATGAACGGTTCGCTTTCCGATTTGGGTGTCTGGCTCGGGCATTGGGGCAATTCGAAGAAGTAACGCCTGACCATCACCAAGAACTGAAATTCCTTGACTTCGCACCGTGGACTCGGCACATGACCCGCCAACAAAACCTTCAATGGTTCCGTCGGAGAAAATCAGTGCTTCGTCACCTGGTTTTGCAGAAGTAGGTTTTTCGGCAAGGACAACTCGGGCGTGCACATACGGAGTTCGTGACTTTTGCAGATCAGCTACGCGTGAAGCAAGGATCTTTGGCACTGGACACCTCCCGAGGTCGTTACTCAATTATGCGCGTAAATCAGGACTTAAGCGAGATGGAGTCGATTAGTAAATTCAGTAAACCCTTATTTTGCGCGGTTACTTAAGAAGTAGCCAAGCACCGATTGCTATGACAATAACTAATACGACAGGAATCAACTTCTTGGCGACCGCCCCGCCGGCCACTTCCATCATGTCGATTGCTTCAGCAGCTGGGGCCGGATTCGCTTGTGCTGCTCCAGAGTCAGCACTGGTAGAAGTTGCGTTGGTACCTGCAGTGATAACTCCCTCGAGATTTCCGGCAAACTGTCCGATGATGCGGCCAGCAACGTCAGACATAACTCCTCGCCCGAATTGAGCAGGCTTGCCGGTAATAGCAAGGTCAGTATTTACGTCAACCCGAGTTAGCGTTGGACTCTCGGCAACAAGCTGGGTAGTCACGATTGCTTGAGCGGTTGAATTTCCCTTAGTCTCACTGCCAGAAGCATTTATTACCAGCCGATGATTTGCAACATCTTTATCTACGAAGGACGCGGTTCCACCAAAAACCATAGTTACTGGTCCGAGTTTAATTTTAACTTCACCTTTAAATGTGTCGCCTTCAACGCTAAGCAATGTCGCACCAGGCATACACATTGCAATTCGTTCTACGTCTAGCAGTGTGTTCCATGCCGTATCAATATCAGCCGGAACGGAAAATGAGTGCTCTAGTTCCATCGGGTGCGACCTTTCGTTTTTGTTGCTTATTGCAACTTTAACCGTCTGTGTTTTTTATTACCCAGCAAATGCCTGAATCAATTTAGATTTAAGTAGATAGACCACGGTAATTGCTACCAATACCAATAAGGCACTAATCGAATATGCCGCTTGCGGATCTACTTCGAACGCGTTGTAAACCTCCATGGGCAAGGTGCGGGTAACCCCAGGCATAGATCCGGCAAAAGTTAGAGTTGCCCCAAACTCCCCTAATGCGCGCGCCCAGGCAAGAACAAGTCCACTTGTAATGCCACCTCGTGCCAGCGGTACTGAAATCCGCCAAAACACCTTGTTCGGATTTGCGCCTAAAGTCTGAGCTGTTTCTTCTACTTCAACTGGTACCTGTCGAAAGGCGGACTCAACTACCAAAACTAAAAATGGCATTCCTACAAATACCCCAGCGAATACGACTGCGGTCCAAGTAAATGGCATAGCCCAATTAGTTTGTTCGTAAATCAACTTTCCAATTAGCCCGTTCCTGCCCATGAGGGTTAGCAGCGCGAGCCCAGCAACTGTCGGTGGCAAAACTAACGGTGAGATCACCACGGGGCGCACGATTCTGGTAACTCGCTTTGGTCCACGCGCTAAATACCAGGCGAGCGGAACCCCAAGCACAAGGGCGATAGTAGCAGCTAATAACGATGAGGTAACAGAAACTTTAAGTGCGTTGATAGAACTTTCACTTGATAGTTCGGTGAACAAGTTTTGCCACGGAACTCGGGTCAATAATGCTAAAAGTGGCAGTAAGACAACCAATAGCCCTGCAACTGCGATCGCAGTTAACACAGGGCTTACTGATTGCCTCTTATGAGTCACTAGTTATTTAGCCCCGCCAAAGCCAGCTGCTGACAAAACCTTTTGGCCACTCGGGGAAAGTACGAAGTCGACAAATCTTTGAGCTGCGGAACTTGCTTTTATAGATACTCCGATTGGGTACTTAGTAGTGGCTTTCGCTTGATCCGAAAATTCAAGTGCGGCAAATTCTGAACCTGCCGCGATTACATCCGTAATGTAGATAATGGCTGCATCAACTTCGCCTGCTTTTAGCTTGGTGGCAACGCTTTTGACATCAGGCTCTAGTGAAATTGGAACTCCTGCGATGCCCTCTGCTTTAAGAGCGGCATCGGCGGCGGCGCCACATGGAACTTGATGGTCACACTGAATCCATTTAATGGTGGCTGAGTTTAGATCTGTTACTGCAGTTAGTGCTTTTTCAACGGGATAACCAACCACGACTCGGTTGCTCGCAAAAACTTTTGACTCTGGAATTTCAGCGGCGACTGCATCCATTGATTTCTTAGAAGCCGAGGCAAATACATCGGCTGGTGCGCCAGCGGTAATTTGTTCAGCCAAAGTTGAGGATGCACCAAATGAGAAAACTACTTTTGTACCAGGATTTGCTGCTTCAAATTCCTTCCCAAGCTCTGTGAATGTTTTAGTCAAGCTTGATGCGGCATAAACGGTTACAGTCGTAGCTTGCGTGGGTGCCGCAGAAGCTCCTGCGTTATTCGATGTCCCACACCCTGTTAGTGCCAACGTGGAAACGAGAGCTGCGATTAGCTTTGTCTTCATGCCTATCCTTTCTCAACTACAACATCAGTGGATTTCACTGATGTAATTGCTCGACTACCTACTTCTAGACCCAGAGCCCTGGCACTATCAGCTGTAATCATGCTGACCATGTGGTGTGACCCAGATTGAATTTCAACTATTGCCGCAACGCCCTGAATATCGACACGAGTCACCAGGCCTACAAATCGATTGCGCGCACTTACCGAAGTTTGCCGATCATCTGGCACTGACTTTGCTATCTCAATGGCAAGTTCCGCCAGCGCCTTGCCATCCACTTCCTGCGGGCCAGATTTAGCTGTTGACGTGAGCCGGCCAGAATCAATCCAACGGCGAACTGTGTCATCGCTAACCCCGAGGAGTTCAGCGGCTTCAGATATTCGAAACTTAGGCATAACTTAGAGTATATACCGATTTTGCGGTCTTAGCAACCTAAAAACTCCGAAATTACGGATAAATGTGCTTACCCGCCAGCAAACGGCGGCAGAATGTCCAGAGTTGAGTCGTCATTTACTTGGGATCCCAAATCATGCAGCGCTAGTTCGTCAAGTAGGTAACTGCACTGCGGCAAGACCTGCCTTAAAGCCGGATGGCTCTCCACGAGGGAGTCAAGGATTCCTTGCACTGAACCTGCTGCCACTTCTAGCTGACTTACCCCCGCCGCGGCGCGTGCAGCTGCAAAAAGCCGAACCGTTACAGCCACAATTAACCGCCGATGGCTGACATTGGCCTTGCTGGCTGGATAAAGCTTGGGTCATTAATTCCATGACCGGGGAGTTTGCTTAGTACGGTCTTGCCGAACCGCAATGCGATTTCTGCGCGCTTAGCTTCATCGCTGTCATCGGACTCTCGAAGTACTGAGCGTAAGTCCATCTCTTTGGTAGCAAATAAGCAAGACCGAAGTTGGCCATCGGATGTAAGGCGAAGGCGATCACATGAACCACAGAATGGACGCGTCACACTTGCGATGATTCCCACAGTTTCAGGACCACCATTAATTAGGAATTCCTCAGCCGGCGCCGAGCCACGGGTTTCAACGGGAGTCAGAGCAAAAACTGGATTTAATGCATGGAAAACATCATCAGCGGTAACCATAGTTGACCGATCCCAAATGCCACCGGCATCAAGCGGCATTTGCTCAATAAAGCGAAGTTTGAATCCTTCATCAAGTGACCACTTAACAAGCGCAACCGCTTCGTCATCATTCACGCCAGGCATAAGAACGGTATTGATCTTGATTGGCGTTAGGTCAGCATCACGAGCAGCCTTGAGACCTTTTAATACATCATCGAATCGATCGCGGAAAGTCATTGCCTTAAAGCGCTCGGCACTCAAAGTGTCGAGTGAAACATTTACTCGCTCTAGTCCAGCATCCTTTAATGGCTGCGCAAGATCAGCAAGTCGGATTCCGTTCGTCGTCAGTGAAAGCTTTGGTGGATTAGGCAGGCCATTAATACGAGCAACAATGTCAACTATGTCTGGGCGAAGCAGTGGTTCGCCGCCCGTTAGGCGCACTTCATCAATTCCAGCTTCGATGCCTACTTCGAGGATGGTCATTAATTCGTCCGCAGTTAACAGGTCTTCTGTTGGCATCCAAGCAGCAAAATCATGTGGCATGCAATATGTGCAACGTAGGTTGCAGCGATCGGTAAGTGAAATGCGGATATCGCGATGGACGCGTCCAAAAGTATCGATCAGTGTGCTCATGCGCAGTTAACCCATTCGTCAGTTCCATCGGCAAACACTTGATGTTTCCAAATTGGAATTTGTGCCTTTACTTCATCTACTAGATCAGCGCAGGCATCAAAGGCTGCCTTCCGATGCTTTGCGGATACCGCAGCAATTAAAGCTGCCTCGCCGATTGGAATCGGACCATGGCGATGAGCTACTGCAACATCTAGAACGTCATGGCGGCCGGCAATTTCACTAGCAACCTTTTCCAAAAGTCCTTGAGCACTTGGGTGTGCTTCGTACTCCAGCGAAGTTACTTCTCGGCCATGGTCGTTATCGCGTACATCCCCGGAAAAAGTGACGATCGCTCCCGCAGTATTTGAGCGCACGGCAGCGGCCAAATCTGACACCGAAATTACCTCGGTGGTTACGAGAACTCGTGCAACATTTGCCATGGGTTCATTATTGTTTGAATTTGCGGATTGCGATAGCCCAAGCCCGTATTTAATGGGTTTTCTGCGGTTAGGCGTATCGCATTGTGGAAATCTAGAACAATAGCCTAATGAGTGCGAATCCAGAGTTTGAGGTTACTTGGCCTGAGGCCCGGCAGCTTGCGCATCAAGCTGCAACTCTTGCGAGCACGATCTCCTTGCCTATTGGACAGGCGGGTGGCTTTGTATTGGCAACAGATGCGGTTGCCCTAGGAGATATGCCGCCGTTTGCGGCATCGCGAATTGATGGTTGGGCAGTTAGTGGCCCAGGACCATGGACTCGCATTGGTGATGCGCTCGCCGGACATGAATTTGTATCAGTATTAAACCCAGGCGAATGTGTGCACATTGCTACTGGCGCAGTTATGCCCGAAGGCGCGACCGCAGCCCTAAAGGATGAAGAAAGTTCCGTAACGGATCTAACAGTTAGTGCGGTGGCTGGCGCAGCAGATTTACTGGACGCATCTGGCGCTCTTCCTCACTTTCATGATGTTCGGCCAAGTGGTTACGAAGCTAAGGCCAACGATGTGCTGATTCCGAAAGGAACAAAATTAACACCGGCGATAATTGGCGTTGCTGCTGCTGGTGGCAATGATCAAGTGACTGTATTTAAGAAACTCATTGTTGATGTTCTAATTTTCGGTGATGAACTACTTACTGATGGACCATCACGAGATGGCAAAGTACGAGACTCGCTTGGCCCGCAGCTACCCATGTGGATTACTCACATTGGCGCCGAATTAAATGAAGTCAAGCATGTCGCAGATACTTTGAAAGATCATTCAGCTGCCATTTCAAAATCTAAAGCGGATTTAATAATTACAACGGGCGGTACAGCAGCTGGACCGGTTGATCATTTGCACAATGCGATTTTCGATGCGGGCGGCGAATTTATTATTGATGCAGTTTTGGTGCGTCCGGGATATCACCAGTTAATGGCTCGAATCGGAAACCAGTTGTTAATTGGCTTACCTGGAAATCCACAGTCAGCTGTTATTGGTTTGCTCAGTTTGGCTACTTCACTGATTGCTGGCGCTACTGGTGCCGAGCTGCCTCAGTTACAGGAACGAGTTTTCAACGCCGGATTGAAAGGCCCAGCTCGGGAAGTTCGTTTGGTTTTGTGTTCAGAATCTGGAAATACAGTCACCCCGCTGGAATACTTAGATTCCTCGATGCTTCGGGGTTTCGTTAAGGCTGATGGCTATGCAGTATTGCCCCCTGGCGGAGCAGAATCAGGGCAAATAGTGCAGTGGCTTGATCTGCCTTAGGGTTAAGAACAGCCAACTAAAAGGACAGTTACTTGAAAGAAGTACTCGACGAATTATTCTCCGCTTATCAAGCCGGCGACACTACCGCTATGGCAACTGTCGTTCGCACCTGGCGCTCTGCCCCACGTCCAGCTGGCGCCTCAATGCTGGTTAATGTTGCGGGCGAAGCCACTGGCTCAGTCAGTGGTGGCTGCGTAGAAGGCGCCGTATATGAACTTGCCGGCGAAGTTATTGCCAATGGTGTACCGCAATTTGAAAAATATGGAATTAGTAATGATGATGCATTCGCCGTAGGGCTAACCTGCGGTGGCATTTTGGAAGTTTTTGTCGAACAGGTATCGAAGGAAACCTGGCCAGAGCTACCTGACTTATTCGCCAGTGTCCAAGCTGATCAGCCCGTAGCAGTTGCAACTGTAGTTAATGGCACGGCACATGTTGGAAAGCACCTAGTTGTTTGGCCAGATCGAACTGCTGGCGACTTAGGCAGTGCACGACTCAATTCCGCTGTTGGCGCAGACGTACTTGGCTTACTTGAATCTGGCACGACAGGTTTCTTGCATTATGGCACTGATGGTGAGCGACTTGAAGGTGACTTAGAAATCTTTGTATCTACATTTGCCCCGAAACCACGCATGTTTGTTTTTGGTGCGATCGACTTTGCGGCTGCAGTAGCCAAGGCAGGTAAGTTCCTAGGTTTCTACGTAACGGTCTGTGATGCTCGTGAAGTATTTGCTACCAAGAAGCGCTTCCCAGATGCAGATGAAGTGGTTAATGACTGGCCACATCGCTGGCTCGCAACACAGGAAGTTGATTCCCGGACGGTAATTTGCATTCTTACGCATGATCCGAAATTTGATGTGCCAGTTGTAATTGAAGCTCTAAAAACTAAGGCTGCCTACATCGGAGCAATGGGATCTAGAAAGACCCATGAAGATCGCCTTGAACGATTACTTGAAGCTGGCGTAGCAATAGAAGATCTAGCGCGGCTCAAGTCTCCTATCGGCCTTGACTTAGGCGCCCGAACTCCAGAAGAAACTGCAATTTCCATTGCCGCCGAAATTATTCAAGATCGCTGGGGCGGATCTGGCAAGAACCTCGCTGACACCTCCGGCACTATCCATCCCGGCGCACCACGATGACAACCGCCGGTGTAGTCCTTGCGGCCGGCGAAGGTAAGCGGTTCGGTGGTCCAAAAGCGCCGTATGTACATAACGGGAGTCGGCTGGTAGATACCGCAGTCAAAGTACTCAGTGACGCCGGTTGCTCCCCAGTTTTTGTAGTTCTTGGCGCCTGGCAAGGTGAAGTTCCAAACGCAACTGTGTTAGAAAATTCAAATTGGTCTACAGGTATGGGATCTTCACTGCAAACTGCGTTGAACCACTTGAACTCGCAATCAGAGATCGATGAAGTGTTGGTGAGCTTGGTTGATCTGCCAGGCTTAACCAGTGAAGCAGTCGCTCGCGTAGTTAACTCCCCCGGCGACATCGTTGTTGCTTGCTACGACGGCAAGCGCGGACATCCAGTCAAATTTGCTCGTAACACCTGGCCCGAACTTGCCACTAGCGCGATTGGTGATCAGGGTGCCAGAGCATTTATTGCCGATCACCCTGATGACATTGTGTTAATCGAAGTTGGCGATGTTGCAACTGGCGAAGATATGGATATTCGTCCAAACACTTAGTGCGTATGGGTGTGTGAGTTACCCAAGTTTAGGTTTCCACTAAACGAAATTGGGCCAGACATAAATAGCATTCCAACCGCGGTAACTGCTGCAACTAACCCAACAGTGCGGGCAATAGTCTCGCGATTAATTGCCACAAATTCAGCCACCATCAGAATTGTCACGCCTGCCATTGCTATTGCATTACTAGGCATCAAAGCATAAATTGCAACCATTAATGGACCACAAGCAACGAAACAACTCCAACCAGTTCTAACTCCAAACCAAAGGTTGTCATCGGATGTACTCATGCAACCCAAAATCGCATGACTATGTCGCCTTGAAAATTGGTAGGCAGCTGCCACAGCAAGTAACCCGATACCAAGATATTTTTCGTTTACCCTGAAAAGCTCAAATAGCACTAGCGCTAGTGGGATTCCAATCGCAATCCAGACTGCGACAAAGCTGGCAACGCTAACTATTAAGAAGGAAAATGTTTTTCTCGTTCGGGCCGCAAGAATCAAAGCCAATGGAGCCATCATCCAGGTCGACATAACTGTCCAGTGCCAGATTAGTTGGGTCACCGACATCTCCTGCATAACGAATCACTCTAGAGCGGTTTACTGTGAGTGTCTTGTAGAAATAGAAAACCCCTGTATTTGCAGTAAATACAGGGGTTTTCTATTTGAATTTAAGCGCCGGCAGCACAACTTACTGCGCGCGCAGTCAGAACTCGCATCAAGTGCTCGCGATATTCCTTATCTGCACCCAGGTCAGTGGTGGCTCGGGTGCCATCAGCTGCACTTTGTGATGCGGCTTCAATTTCCGTGGCAGAAACTGCAACTCCGGTTAGAGCAGATTCGACACTAGAAGCACGAACTGGAACCGCGGCACAGTTTGTTAAACCGATCCGAGCCTCAGCAATTTTGCCACCTTCAACTTTTACGGCAGCGGCCACGCCAACGATTGCCCAACCATTTGCAGTTCGGTTGAACTTCTCGTAGCAGGTACCCCAACCTTTACCAAGTTTAGGAATGGTAATCGATACCAGAATTTCATCAGGTCCAACGGCCGTAGTGAAGTAGTCAACGAAGAAATCCTTCGCAGCCACTTGGCGTCGACCCTTTGGTCCGGCAATCTCCATCGTGGCATCCAAGGCAAGTGCGACTGCAGGCAAGTCGCCTGCTGGGTCGCCATGTGCAAGTGCTCCACCAAATGTGCCGCGGTGGCGAACTTGTGGATCAGCAACTGTTGCTGTTGCATCCGCAAGTAACTTCACGTGAGACTTCACAATGTCACTACTCATGACATCTAGGTGAGTTGTTGCAGCACCGATGGTTACTGAATCGCCATTATCTTTGATGCCCTTCATCTCGTCGATGCGTGCACAATCGACTAGCACTGATGGTGCAGCCATTCGAAGGCGAAGTAGCGGCAGCATTGACTGCCCACCGGTGATGACTTTTGAATCTTCGCCACCAGCAGTTAACGCAGCGATTGCCTCGTCAACTGACTTTGGCCGAACGTAATCAAATGTGGATGGAATCATTATTTGCCTCCTTGGCGAGCAGCGTTCAGAGTTCGCCATACAGTCATCGGATGAGCCGGCATTGGCATGTCGTTGACACCGAACGGACGAAGCGCATCCACGATGGCGTTAATGACAGCAGGAGTTGATGCAATCGCGCCAGCTTCTCCTACGCCCTTAGTTCCAAGTGGATTTGTTGTCGAAGGTGTAACGGTGTGATCTGTTGTAAATGACGGCAGATCAGGTGCACCAGGAACTAAGTAATCCGCAAAGGATGCCGTTAGTAACTGACCGTCTGAATCGTAGACAGCTCCTTCGTAAAGCGCCTGCGCAATTCCTTGTGCCAAACCACCGTGTACTTGACCTTCTACGATCAATGGGTTGATTTGGATGCCGATGTCATCAACGCAGACATACGACCGCATAACGCTCTTGCCAGTTTCGGTGTCGACTTCCATGGCGCAAAGGTGCGTGCCGTGCGGGTAACTGAAGTCCTGTGGATCCACAGTTGATTCAGCTTGCAGAGTTGGCTCTAGACCATCCGGCAAATCATGGGCAGTGAATGCTTCGAAAGCAACCGCTTGAATCGCCTTTTCCTTTGAAGGGTCACCCTTGACTCGGAAGGTGCCGTGATCGAACTCAAGGTCAGCTGGGCTGCACTCAAGTTGATGGGCTGCAATTAAGCGAGCCTTCTCAACCACTTTTTCACCAGCGCGCAGGATGGCTTGGCCACCTACTGCAAGTGAGCGGGATCCGTAGGTGTCCATGCCGTATGGCGAGGTGCGGGTATCGCCATGAATAACTTCAATGTCATCCACTGGGATACCGAGAGTGTCACTAGCAATCTGGCTCCACGCAGTTTCATGGCCTTGACCATGTGGTGAAGTTCCCGTTACCAATTCGACTTTGCCAGTTGGCAGTACTCGGATTGTGCAGTGCTCCCAACCACCAGCAACATACTTCAGTGCTCCCAAAGTACGAGATGGCGCAAGTCCACACATTTCGGTGAAGGTTGAAATTCCGATACCAAGCTGAACTTTGTCGCCAGATGCCCGGCGCTTTTCCTGCTCTTTACGCAATTCGTCGTACTTAAACAAAGCCAGAGCCTTTTCGGTTGCAGCTTCGTAGTTACCAGAATCGTAAGTTAGACCCGCAACAGTTGTGTAAGGGAACTCTTCATGCTTGATCCAGTTCTTCTTACGCAATTCCATTGGTTCCATGCCAATTTCATTTGCTAGCTCATCCATAATGCGTTCAATTGCATAAGTGGATTCCGGACGTCCGGCACCGCGGTAGGCATCAGTTGGTGTTGTGTTTGTAAACACACCGATGCAAGTGAAGTCATAGGCATCCATCTTGTAGATACCTGGGTACATGAACATACCTAGCAACGGAATACCTGGCGTAATGATCTGAAGGTAAGCGCCCATGTTTGCAATGAGGTCTACCTTGAGGCCAAGTAACTTGCCATCCTTGGTTGCCGCAATTTCAATATCTTGAATTTGATCGCGACCATGGTGAGTGGCAACCATATCTTCGCTACGAGTTTCGGTCCACTTGATTGGACGACCCAGCTTGTTTGCTAGTGCAACACAGAGAATTTCTTCTCGGTAGCACTGCAACTTTCCGCCGAAACCGCCGCCGACGTCAGGAGCGACAACGCGCAACTTATTCTCTGGTACCCCTGTAACCAAAGTTAGAAGTACGCGAAGTACGTGCGGAACCTGAGTAGCCGACCAAATGGTTAATTCACCTGAAGTGCCCATTGGTGCTGCTACTACTGCGCGAGGCTCCATAAATGCTGGAATCAGGCGCTGGTTTATAAACCTGCGCTTAACAACTACATCCGCTTTGGCTTTTGCTTCTGCGTATGCGGAATCTCCCTGTGGCTGCAAATGGTAGGTGTAGCACTTGTTTGTTCCCTTATCGGAGTGAACCAGTGGGCTGCCGTCAGCAATTGCAGCTTCCATGTCGATAACAGCTGGAAGTGTTGCGTACTCAACCACGATGCCTTCAAGCGCATCAGCCGCTTGGGCTGCAGTGTGAGCCAGAACCAATGCAACGCAGTCGCCCATATGACGAACTTCGCCTTTAGCTAAAGCCGGGAAGTCTGGGGCAACCATGTCATCAGTTACTGGCCAAACACAAGGCACGGAACCGTTTAGGTCGCCGAGCTCTGTTGCACTGTAGGCTGCTTCAACGCCTGGGTACTTCAATGCACCAGACACATCAAGTTTGGTTATTTTTGCGTGGCCCATTGGGCTGCGAAGGATTGCCATGTGCAAAGCGCCAGGCAACTGAATGTTGTCAGTCCACTGGGTCTTACCCGTTAGCAAGCGAGCATCTTCCTTGCGCTTTATCGGACGACCGATAGCAGCAACGTGATCAGCTAATTCAGTCATTACTTGCCACCCTTCATATTTTGAGCTGCAAGTGCAACTGACTTAACGATGTTGTGGTAGCCCGTGCACCGGCACAAGTTACCTTCTAAGCCTTCTCTGATTTCCGCTTCGGTTGGATTTGGATTTTCACCCAATAAGTCGACTGCAGACATAACCATGCCTGGCGTGCAATATCCACACTGCAAACCATGGCACTCTTTAAATGCCGCTTGAACTGGGTGCCATTCTTCGCCAGCCAAACCTTCGATGGTTGTTACTGATGAGCCATCAGCTTGCACTGCTAGAACGCTGCATGACTTTGCACTGCGCCCGTCTAGCAAAATTGTGCAAGCGCCACAACTGGATGTGTCGCAACCAACTACGGTTCCAACTTTGCCAATCTGTTCACGCAAATAATGAACTAAAAGAGTTCGTGGTTCAACTTCACTTTCATGAAGGACACCATCAACGGTGATACTGACTTTGGTCATGCGCACTCCAAGCAACTAACACGAATGGCAACGGCTAGTCCGCCACCATTAATTGAAAGGTAGACCTGTCCAAAGGTTCCTGCAAGGGATTTACAAGAAATTACTTAGCTACGGGAAACCCTTGATTTGGGAGGAATTTCAATACCAAATAGTTTCAAAATTGACGGGTCGAACAGATCCGTGCCTGATTTGCTCAACTTTGTGAACATAATGAACTATGCGAATTCGTCACCTTGGACTTTTGCTAATCCCAGCACTATTGGCCGGCTGCTCTCATTCGCAACCAAATTCAATTGCAACTTCCACCACCTCCCCTGCAAACCCAAGTGAGGTGCCAACTATGGGATCACTCGAACCGTCCGAGACCGTTGTTTCAGTTTCTAAGGCTGTTATCGGCATGACAGAAGCGGAAGCCGTACAAACTATAGAAAGTGTTAGCAGTGAAAAATTATCAGTTCGGATCGCTCGGCGTGACTCCGAGAATTATGTGCTCACTATGGACTACAGTCCAAGTCGCATCAATCTAGAAATCGATCACAATCTGGTTTCTAAAGCAACTATCGGTTAACTTAAAAGCCCAGTGACAAAATCAGTTGGATCAAATGGTGCCAAGTCATCCGGGCCTTCACCAAGGCCGACTAATTTAACTGGGACACCAAGTTCAGATTGGATTGCAACAACAATGCCACCCTTAGCGGTGCCATCTAGTTTGCTCAGCACAACTCCACTTACCGGAACTACTTCACTGAATACTTTGGCCTGCATCAATCCATTTTGGCCGGTTGTTGCATCGATAACTAATAAGACCTCGGCTACTCCACCAGCCTTGCTGGCTACTCGATAAACCTTGCCTAGTTCGTCCATCAATCCTTGTTTGGTATGTAGTCGGCCAGCAGTGTCTATCAAGACCACGTCAACTTCTGCTTCTGTGCCGGCCGTTACCGCTTCGAAAGCAACCGATGCTGGATCGCTACCCTCGGCGCCGCGAACTACCGGCACACCCACACGCTCGCCCCATGTAATTAGCTGCTCAGCTGCGGCTGCTCGAAATGTATCGGCAGCTCCCATTAGGACATCTTTATCTTCAGCGGTGAGTAAGCGAGCAAGTTTGCCGGTAGTTGTCGTCTTTCCAGTGCCATTTACTCCGACCGTTAAAACCACAGCAGGACGATCATTTTGACGTTTGGTATTTAGTGAGCGATCGAAACCGCCGTCAACAAGTTTTATTAACTCCGATTTAGCGATGGTGTGCAGCTCATCAGCATTTACCGCGCCAGACTTCTTTACTGCCGCACGTAATGTTGTGACAACATCGCTGGCAGCTAAGACACCAAGGTCAGACACGATCAAGGTGTCCTCTAAGTCTTGCCAAGCAGATTCGGCTATCGCACCACCAGTAAATACCTGGCGGAATACTTGACCGAGTGAACCTTGCGATCGACCTAGGCGATCGCGCAATTTGCCAGATCGTTGCGCTAGGGATTCTGGAACATCTTCGGCAACTTTAGGTGAAGGGGAAGTTCCAGAAATTTCAGATTCTGTGGAATGCGCTGGAGCCACAACTGAAGACGTAGTGTCGGAAACTACTTTTGAGCTTTGGTATTTACTAGCATTTGACCTAGTTTCAGTTGTTACCGGATTTGTTTGCTTCGAACTTGAGTTCCGAAGCGCCAGAAAACCTAATCCGCCCGCAACAATAACGATTGCAATTTCTGGGACAGCTGAACTTAGATCCATAAAATTAAACGCTTACTTTAGGAGTTCGCGGCCATCTGCGCGTCGGCAGTCTGTTCCGGATTGTCATGATCTTCATGGGTTATCCGCTGGCTGATAACTTGTGTGACACCATCGCCGCGCATGGATACGCCATACAAAGCATCCGCAATTTCCATAGTCCGCTTTTGGTGCGTGATGATCAATAGCTGAGAGTTATTGCGAAGTTCCGCCAAAATCTCAAGTAATCTGCCTAAGTTCACATCATCAAGCGCTGCTTCAACTTCGTCCAAAATGTAAAACGGACTAGGACGCGACTTGAATAGGGCAACCAAGAAAGCGACAGCAGTTAGAGCTTGCTCGCCGCCGGAAAGGAGTGACAAGCGCTTGTAGGTCTTACCCGGTGGGCGAGCTTCAATATCTACGCCAGAATTCAATAGGTCGCTTGGATCGGTGAGAATCATGCGTGCTTCACCGCCAGGGAACAAGCGAGCAAATACGCTCATAAACTCGCGCGATGTGTCTTCGTACGCTTCTGAGAATACTTCTTGAACTCGAGCGTCAACATCTCGAATAACGCTCATTAAGTCGTTGCGAGACTTTCGTAAGTCTTCAAGTTGTTCACCTAAGAATTTGTGGCGCTCTTCCAATGCTGAGAATTCTTCCAGTGCAAGAGGATTTACTTTGCCAAGTAAAGCAAGTGAGCGCTCGGCACCAGCTAAACGGGATTCCTGTTGGGTGCGAACGTATGGATACGGTTCTGGTTCAGGATCGTCTGGATTAATGTCATCTCCTGGCGCAGCTGGAGACGGTGGGACCAAAACATCGGGACCATATTCCTTTAGTAACTCATCAGGACCAACGCCATAGTCCTCGATTGACTTATTCTCCATAGCTTCAATTCGCAAACGTTGTTCAGCGCGGGCAACCTCATCGCGGTGTACCGAATCAGTTAAGACTTCAAGGTCTGCGGTTAGCTCGCGGATTCGCTCACGAACCTTTTTTACATCAGCTTCTTCTTGGTGACGTCCAGCAACTGCTTGTTCACGTTCAAACTGCGCTAACGCTACTGATTGGGTAAGTAGTTCTAGCGCGGTTTCAGAGGCAACTACAACTGCCTTGGCAATTTGAGCTTCTCTGCGACGGCGCTCACGCAATTCAATCGCGCGTGCCCGTGAAGTACGTTCCAAATTCGC
>CANGDR010000003.1 GCA_947452765.1 Actinomycetota bacterium
ATTGGGGCAAGTGAGTAAGCCCAGTCGAAAGCAGAGTCACCGCCTCCGATAATCACCACATCTTTACCAGCATGGACATCAAGCTTTGGTACGAAGTACACCAGGCCCTTGCCAACATATTCATTTCCGGCAGGAAGTTCGCGCGGCGTAAAGGAACCGATGCCTCCCGTGATGATCGCGGCCTTAGCTTCAATAACCGTGCCCTTGTCGGTGATTACCGTTACAGGACCAGATTCTGAGGTTTCCAGGGTTTCGGCACGCTCTCCCAGTACAAATGTTGGATTGAATGGCTTGGATTGTTCAATCAATCCAGAGACTAAGTCCCGACCCTTTATTGCAGGGAAGCCTGCAACATCAAATATTTCTTTTTCAGGGTACATGGCAGTGATTTGGCCGCCTGGCTCAGTTAAAACGTCAAGGACCGTTACCGAAAATCCTCGAAAACCTGCGTAGTAGGCGGCATACAAACCTGCGGGTCCGGCTCCGATAACTAAGACATCACTCATATGAAAAGTATATCGGTAATCCCGGTTAATGGTATTCAGCCGCAGACCTATTCCAAGTTCCCTTAACCAAAGCAGTTAAATCGGCTGCGCTTCCATTAAAGACATTTAAATCTAGATGTGCCCTACCAGTTCCTGATCCGGGAATACATAAGGTGACACCAGTTGGGCAAGCACCTGCTATTGGTTTCCAAGGAAAACCGTAAGTCTCGCGATCACCGTTACTCGTGTATTGCCAGAACGTCCAAACGAAGCTGCAGTCCGTTTGCGACCATGCTGTCTTGTAGTAACAAGGATCGCCATTTACACCCTGGCCTACTTTAACTGCGGGGTCGGCTGGGTTGCCGGGTTGGGCAAGCCACAAGTGGTAATTACGAAACTTGTTAATCGTGGCAGCATCTTGCAGGAATCGGTATGCCAGAAAACTTCGATAGGTATAAATAATCGGGGCACGACCAGTAGCAGCTTGCATCGCGTCAAGCCAAGTGAAAGTCCACAACGTCACCAATTCATCGGAAATAGTCGAATCGATGCCCTCAATGTCCAACGCGTATGGCAAGGTTCGATCATCGTAGCCACCGTAAGTTACTAGCCGGGCCGCGGTAAGCGCCGCTTGTGCTTGTGCGTCTGCAATCATTACGGCGGGATCTGTGGTGACTGGAATGCTCGCGCGATGGTAGTAGCCAACTAATATTCCGGCCGCTTTTGCTGCAGGTGCCCAAGTTGCTGCAAGTGGGATGGCTAGTGCATCTTCACTTGCTTTGCCATCCGAACCCTTGATAAAAGCAAAGCCAATTCCAGCGGCGGCCATCCGGTTGAAATCAATTGGCGTTCCGGCATCTTGCCACTGTGACATGTCAAGGCCAAGAATTCTGCCGCCTGGTCCAACCGCTGCGATGTTGAGCGGAGCTATCACAGCTGTTTTCTGAAGGGCACTTCGCTTGGTACCGGATAGCGCGCGAATCCACATCTTTGGTGTCGACTTCGGGGCCTTGAAAGTAGCGGTCCAAGCCCCATTCTTACGATTTGATTTAACAACCTTTACGGTCTTCCAGCGCCCGCCGGTAGCAATTTGAACCGCAACTTTTGCGCCCTTAAGCCCGCCAGTCGTATTCCCAGTTATCGTCACAGTTTGACCGGCAACTATGGCAACAGGAACCTTCGCAATCCTCACGGACCTAGTGGCAGCATCGGCAGGAGTTACGAAAACGCCAACGAAGATTGCGCAGATAGTTATAAGTGCGGGGAAGCGACGAAACATTATGGCGCTGCGCAAACTGCTGATACTGGTTTACGGAGCGTCTGACCTGAGCCGTCACGCTTACCAAGTTTGTCTGGCACGTCAACTGCAGCGCCGGTTGAGCCACACGCATGAATCGGAGTATTTCCAGCGGTAGCAGTTACCAAAATATTTTCTCCGGACAGCAATTTGTGGCAACGTACGCCACTTCCGCCTCGACCCTTGCCAGGGAATTCAGACAGTGGGGTAACTTTCATCGAATGGGCAGCAGTACCCGGCAACGCACCTTGGTCGCCGCCAACGGTTGCCACAACTGAATCCTCACCAATTTGAATAACTGAGCCAAAGATAACCTCGGCTCCCTCATAAAGGCGAATTCCCGCGACACCACCAGCCGGGCGACCAGTAGCGCGGACAACTGAAGCCTCAAAATGCAAAAGTTGCGCATCGCTTGTGATTAACACAACTTCACCAGTTTCACCTTCAAGTTGGATCGCACCAACAAGCGAGTCGCCTTCATCTAGGCGGATAATGTTCCAGTCACCGGCACTGGCAGGTACATCGTGGGCTACTCGCTTAACTGAACCGTAGGCAGTACACAAAAACAGCGTTGACTGCGCATTGTCCAAGGCCATAAGTCCAAGTGGCTTTTCATCCTTGCCAAGCGTTATGAATTCCTTCAAGGCTGCTCCGCCTGCAACGGTGAGTGTCGCACCTTCAGCCAGCGCAGGGATTCCGATTACAGACTGGCGCACCACGCGCCCGGCACTCGTAATAATGCCGATGTCACCGCGAGCAGTCGTGCTTATCATGGAGCGAATCGTGTCGTGACTCACGCGTTTCTTGCCAAACTCAAGTTGTTCGCCGGATGAAGTTCTAGCTAGCAGACCAGTGGCGGAGAGCATTACGAAGCAAGGGTCATCCGAAACTTCAAGCGGGATCGGTAGCGCCGCAGAAATAATTCCATCATCAGAAAGTAGAACTGAGCGACGATCGTCACCATACAGGTTTGCGACGTCCGTAAGTTCTTGACCAACCACTTTCCGCAGCCGCTTATCATTCTCCAAAATGTCAGTTAAGTCAGCAATGATTTTGCGAAGCTCGTCCTGCTCTTTTTCAAGTTCTAGTCTTGAGAACTTTGTTAGGCGTCGAAGTGGCATCTCGAGTATGTAGTTAGTTTGAATCTCAGATAAATCAAATACGCTCATTAATCGTTCTCGTGCCGCAGCAGTGTCATCACTAGAACGAATTACGGCAATTACTTCATCAATGTCTAGAATCGCAACGAGTAAACCGTCGACAAGATGAAGGCGATCGTTGGCTCTAGTGCGGCGGTATTCTGAGCGTCGACGAACTACTTCTAAGCGGTGATCGAGGAAAACTTGCAGAAGCGGCTTTAGTCCAAGCGTTACCGGTTGGCCATTTACTAGCGCAACATTGTTGATGTGAAAAG
Organism: Actinomycetota bacterium; assembly: GCA_947452765.1. Classification (GTDB taxonomy): domain Bacteria; phylum Actinomycetota; class Actinomycetes; order S36-B12; family UBA5976; genus UBA5976. The sequence goes on from CANGDR010000003.1 coordinate 3,197, forward strand.
CCTCTTCTAGCGGAGTCATTTTGTATAACTGGTCGAGGACGGCAGCGGGATTAAAGCCATTCTTGATTTCAATTACAAGCTCTAAGCCGGACTCGTAGTCCGTTAAGTCAATGACATCTGAGATGCCTTGCAATTTTTTGTTTGTTACCAATTCCTTGATTCGTTCGATTACTCGTTCCGGTCCAACTTGATATGGAAGTTCGCGAACAACTAAACCTTGGCGACGGGATGAAATCTGTTCGATGTCTACCTTGGCGCGCATCTTAAAGCTTCCTTTGCCGCCTTCGTAAGCCTCGCGGATGCCATCCAGGCCGTAAATAATTCCACCAGTTGGTAAATCTGGTCCTGGCACGAAACTCATCAGCTCGTCAAGATTTGCTTTTGGATGCGCAAGTAGGTGAGACGCAGCAGCCACCACTTCGCGCAAGTTATGCGGAGCCATGTTGGTTGCCATGCCTACTGCAATTCCGGAAGCACCATTAACTAAAAGATTTGGAATGGCAGAAGGAAGCACAGTTGGTTCGAGTTCGCGGCCGTCATAGTTAGGTGCAAAGTCAACGGTGTCCTCGTCCAGGGAGTCAACCATTGCAGTTGCTGGCGACGCTAAGCGAGCTTCGGTGTAACGATAAGCCGCAGGTCCCTCGTCAAGCGAACCAAAATTGCCATGACCATCGACAAATGGAAGTCGCAACGACCAAGACTGCGCCATCCGGACTAGCGCGTCATAGATTGCAGTATCGCCATGAGGATGCAACTTACCCATCACTTCACCGACAACACGAGCGCTCTTTACATGGCCCTTATCGGAACGAAGGCCCATAGAAGCCATAGTGTGCAAGATGCGCCGCTGAACTGGCTTCAAACCATCACGAGCATCTGGTAACGCGCGCGAATAAATTACGGAATACGCGTACTCGAGGAACGAGTCCTGCATTTCATTTGCAACGTCTATGTCGACTATGCGACCGGCATTATTTGCAGGTTTATTTGGTGCTGGTTTCTTAGGTGCCATGGCGCTTAACGATCCTTGCTAGAAAACGAAAATCTATTACTGGTCGTTCGGGCGATGACCAAATAAGATGTCATCCCAAGAAGGCGAATCATCATGAACTTGAACGGGAACAGGCTGATTCGAAACTGGCATCGGAACTGGCATGGTCGGATGTCCTGGCCCAGCCCAAGCTGGTGGCTCCAACTCTTCTTCTTCTTCAGTTTCATCTTCTTGTGCAGTAGGCAGACCTACTAATCGTGGCTTGGAATCTTCGGGCTTTGATTGTTCGGTTACTTTTGCGGCCGCTTCATCAAATAACCAACGAGCTTCGTCGTCAAGTGCAACGATGCTGCGACTTAATGGATCGAAAATCCAAGTTGCTACGCCAGAGCCGCTACCACTAGCCCATGACACCGAAACATTCCAGCGACCATCTTCACGGCGATAAGAATCCCAATCCAAGGTTAGGGTGTCAATGCCACGCGAATCTAGTTGCGATGAAGCAAGTTCGCCAAGCAAGACATCACCCTTGGGGCGTCGAACTAAAGTTGCGGTGGCACGCTTGGCCATGTATGCACGCTCTGCTAGAACTGGTCCCGCATATCGGGTGATGCGCTCGGCATCCACCCCAGCCTCTCTTGCGATATCTTCGGCTGACTCACCTCGGCGAATTCGAGTTTGGATGTCGCGGGGAGAAATTCCATTATTTGGATCGCCTGCTGCAGCTGATGCCTGAGTATTAACGCTACGACGAATGTGATCGTCAACTTCGACTGCGAATTCCTGACCATCTTCGTCCATGAAAAGGAGTTCAGAATTGTCTTGGGATCGACCTACGAAAATAAGTTCTTTCACGGAATACCTCTCGAATACTGCAGCACTTCTAGTGTCGCCGAAAATCCATTGAATTCGGGGGTATCCGCGCGGTGTGTCGCGATTTTTGAGGGTTTTCGAGAGACAATTGCCAAGTGACTTTTGAGCAGATAACAGCCGTCCCGAGCATTTCATTTGCAATGCGAGTAGCCCAGGAAGCCGGCGACCTGCTACTTGATCGCCCCTTGGATCTCGAAGTGGAAACAAAGTCATCGGATACTGATGTTGTTACCTTGATGGACATGCGGGCCGAGTCCTTGATAGTCGCCGAAATTCGTGCGCAATTCCCGTTAGATGGCATTTTGGGCGAAGAAGGCACAGACACTTTGGGCACGTCTGGATTGCAATGGGTGATCGATCCAATTGATGGCACGGTGAACTACATGTATCAATTGCCACACTGGTGTGTTTCGATCGGGTTGGTTGATGTAGCAAAAGGTCATGCATTGGCAGGCGTGGTTTACGCACCGAAGCTGCAAAAGATGTATATCTCAGGTAGAGGATTAGGCGCTTGGGTTGTTGATCATGGCAGCGCGCGCAAGCTCTCGGTATCCGGACAGACAGTTCTTGGGCAGTCACTTATGGGAACAGGTTTTGGATATGCGATTTCGCGGCGCACCAGTCAAGCACGCATTTTGAATGAGATCCTGCCGAAAGTTCGGGACATCCGCCGACTTGGTTCGTGCGCAGTAGACCTATGTTTGGTGGCCGAAGGGCTACTTGATGGCTACTACGAACGTGGCGTTAATCCATGGGATCACGCAGCCGGGGGATTAATCGCACGGGAAGCAGGAGCCACAGTTTCGGGGCTTCGCGGAAATCCGGAAAGTAGCGAAATGATAATTGCTACTGCGCCAGGTATTTATTCCGACCTGGTTGCAATACTTGAGGCAACTAACGCGGACCAAGGTTAACTAGCTAACGAAAAGAGTGTGACATGGCAATTTATGCATTTGGCGACAAAGTGCCGACCATAGATCCAACCGCATACGTGCACCCCGATGCCGTAATTATCGGTGATGTCACGATTGGGGCAGAGTGCTTTATTGGTCCATGCGCGGTATTGCGCGGCGATTCGAGCAAGATCGTGGTGGGGAGCCAAACCTCAATCCAGGACGGTTCGGTAATTCACTGCACGGCTGAAATTCCAACCTTGATTGGATCAAAGTGCACAATTGGACATAACGCCCATCTCGAAGGTTGCACTGTCCAAGATGGCGCATTAGTTGGGTCCGGCTCAATGGTGTTACACGAAGCGCTAGTGGAGACTGGCGCATTAGTGGCCGCAGGCGCAGTTGTCCTAGGTGGCATGGTGGTCCCAAGTGGCGCATTGGCGGTAGGCGTCCCAGCCAAGATCAAGGAAGGCAAAGCCGACCCCGAAACAATGGCATATTCGCTCAAAACTTATACCGAAAATGCGCGTAGATACCCGTTGGAATTGCGCCGTATCGAATAATCTAGGGGCGGTGTGAGCCTCGAGATGGGAATAAAGTAACCTCACGTTTCGTTGGTACCTAATAACTGGACCACAAATCGGTAGGAGATAAAGCACGTCATGGCAACTGACTACGACGCACCTAGAAAGACTGACGAAGAGGAAAACGAGGAAAGCCTCGAAAACCTTAAATCGCAGCATGCTGCGAAAGTCAGTTCAAGCGTTGACGCCGACGAAGCTGATCGCAACGAATCGCTCGAACTGCCAGGCGCAGATCTATCGGACGAATCAATCACTGTAATGGTTATCCCAAAGCAAGCCGATGAATACACCTGTTCTCGCTGTTTCTTAGTTCACCACGTCAGCACATTGGCAAAAGAAGTTAAAGGTCAACCGGTCTGCCAAGACTGCGCTTAATTGCCGCAGCCAATTTTTCTGGGTTGCGTGTAGAAAACTGCCAGTAAGGATGCGGATCATCCACGTCCGTAATTTCGACGATGACCGTATCTGAAATTCCACCCCGTAAATTTAAATAAGCATCAGCGTGCGCATTGGTTGAACGGGCTAGCTTTGTGGCAGCAGAATCTAAGTGTCTAAATTGTCCAACATACCTGATCGGCAATTTAGCGCGACCAACTTGTAACGTGCTGTAGCTGACTTCGATTTTTGGAGTACTGACTAACAGGCCAACAATTATTGCGCCACTAAGAATGCCGAAAGTCAGCCAGCCAATGAATGCTCCAAACGGCTGGGCGTAAGCGATGCCCAGTGAGATCGACATTGCAAAGAGAAATGTCCACATCCCAAGTGAAGGCCAAAGCCGTTCGCGGTAAATGGGGGTTTCAGGAGCGAGATCATCGAGTGCTATCGGCGTAGGGTGATCAGACATTTCTAGGTACTCGCTAATCTAAACAGTATGGACTGTATTGGTGGCGCTATTCACCCTCTCACTATTCCAGCAGACGCTCAAGTCCCACAGCGGCATGTTGATGCACCGGCACCAGGGGAGCCAATCCCGAGTCACTATAAGAATTGTTTCGGATGTGGCATCAATCACCCAACTGGACTGCACATCAAAATGACAGCCGGAGATGGCATGAACGTAAGTGCGGTCTTCGAAGTATCGGAACATCACCAAGGCGCACCTGGAATTGCTCACGGTGGTATTTTGGCGCTTGCATTTGATGAGTCACTCAGCGGACCAAACTGGTTAATTCGGATGCCGGCTGTAACCGCACACCTCGAAGTTTCGTATCGAATGCCAGTGCCAGTCGGAACATTGGTCTTCATTGAAGCCACGATGCGAGCTACGCAAGGCCGAAAGATGTGGTCGACGGCCATTGGTCGACTCAACACTCCGGATGGTCCCATTGCAGTTGAAGCGGGCTCTCTTTACATGCAAGTACCGAGAGAACATTTCGAAAAGCACGGCCGTCCAGAAGACCTGGCTATTGCAGCAAGCGACGAGGCCGTATTAAATCACATAGCTAAATTGGATTTGGCGCCATGAGTAACTTGGCAATCGACTACGTATTGCTGCATGAACTTGCCCAAACTCCGAGCTATGCACATAGTGGCGATGCCGGTGCAGATTTAGTGTGCGTGGTAGCGGTGGAACTTGCCCCAGGTGAACGCAAACTTGTGCCAACAGGCTTGGCGATTGCGCTGCCAGAGGGATATGTTGGCTTAGTCCACCCGCGATCTGGCTTGGCTGCGAAACAAGGAATCGGAATTGTCAATACTCCAGGCACGATCGATGCTGGATACCGCGGTGAGTTGAAAGTGTGTTTAATTAACCTGGATCCAATAACCCCAGTTCAGTTACCAGCGGGCAGTCGTATTGCGCAACTGGTTATCCAAGAAGTTATTCGGGCTGAATTCAATCAAGTAGAGACTTTGCCTGAATCTGGACGAAACGATGCTGGGTTCGGATCAACCGGGATCTCGTAATGAATGAATCTTCATCTGAATCCGGAGCAGCAGCGGACGATTCCAATTCGTTTGATTACCTCGACCTTGGCGCTGTCAGCATACCTAGCTTGCCGGGACTTGCGGTAGATATTAATTTGGACCCCAGAAGCGGAATTGGTAAGGCGTTCACACTCAATTACGAAAATTCCCTTGCATCGATTCAGGTGTTTGCATCGGCGGCACGCGAAGACCTATGGCCATCAGTGCGAGATTCGATCGTTCAGGGCCTGCGGGATCGAAAAGTAGATTGCGAAGTAGTACTTGGCGTATTTGGAACCGAAGTAGTCTGCGTGATGCCAACGGTTGACATTGACGGCAATTCGTACGTACATCCGGTGCGATTCATTGGAATATCGGGCCCGCGTTGGATGCAACGAGTAGTTGTTAGTGGCGATGCTGCAGTTGACGGTCAGGCGCAGGCAAAACTTGATTTGGCATTATCAAAAATTTTGGTGCACCGCGGTGAGGAGCCAATGTCGCCAGGTCAGCGAATGGAAATTGCGATTCCAGGTTCAAAGGAAATTTCAGTTGAAGAAGAAGTACATTTCGGTCGTATTCACATCGAGTTGTAGTCGTTACAGTAGGAGCATGTTCACAAATCGCGGATGGAGTTGCATCCAAGATGACAAGTGAAAATTCATCCGAAGCCGAAAATGACTTAATTCATGAACTCTCTGATGACTCTGCGTTATTGGCAAAGGCTCTTGGCGGCTGGAGTGGCGTCATTGACTCTGGACTACCTTCCACTGTGTTCATCGTGGGCTACATGGTCAGTAGTCACAACCTCAACGTAAGCGTTTGGGCGGCAATAGCAAGCGCAGCAATATTGGCAGCAATTCGCTTGCTGCGAAGACAGTCACTGCAACAAGTTTTTTCAGGATTATTTGGGGTCGGTTTAGCAGCTTACCTAGCTCACCGAACCGGAACTGCGCAAAATTTCTTTCTGCCTGGGATCTTGACCAACTTGGGATACACAATTTTGTGTTTTGGAAGTATTTTGATCAAGCAGCCAGTTTTGGGATTTGTGCTGGCCGGTATGCGCGGACAAGACATGTCTTGGCGCAAAGATCCACAGCAACATCAACTCTTTAGTACAGCAACTTGGATTTGGACTTTAGTATTTGGGATTCGGGTAGCAATTATGTTGCCGCTCTATTTCATGGGACAAACAGAGGCGCTGGGATTCTTAAAGCTTGCTCTGGGGTGGCCGCTATTTGCGTTAGGTGCGTATGCAACATATCGGTTACTCACAAATGCAACCAAAGCAACACAAATAACGGACTCACTATGAGCGAGATTGAATCACCCGAGATCGTGCGTCTTGGCGATGAAGTAGAAGTTGTCATCGACAAAGTAGCAAACGGGGGCTTCTGTATAGCTCGACATAATGGGCAAGTAGTTTTTGTGCGCCATGGAATCCCGGGCGAACGAGTTCGAATCGAAATTACTGAAATTAGTAAGAAATTTCTACGAGCTGACGTAATTGAAGTTTTAGAAGCAAGTGATCACCGGGTATCAGCGCCTTGTGACTACGCAGGAGTTTGTGGTGGTTGCGACTGGCAACATGTCGATTTGGCGTATCAGCGTGAACTTAAAAGTGAAGTCGTGCGGGAGCAGTTAGGCCATCTTGGTGGAATTACGCATGTGAATGGCAAACCGTTAGCGGAATTTGAAGTAGTGCCGCTTAGCTTTGACGAAACCGGATTGCGCTGGCGCACTCGTAATAGATATTCCAGAATCGGCGACTCAGCAGTTGGAATGAAAATTCCCCGCTCACATTCGGTAGTCGAGATCAATGATTGCTTAATTGCGGTAGAAGGCTCAGTTGCATTAGCTCAGGAAAAGGTTCATCTTGGTCGCGGGGACATAAGCACCGCACAGAGCTCAACGGGTCAACACGTAGTAGTAGACAAGCAAGGTGGTCCTTGGCTTGATGAAGAAGTAGGCGAACGTAGTTGGCGGATTCACGCTGGATCGTTCTGGCAGGTGCACCGAAATGCGCCGAAAGTATTTGTTGAGACAGTTCGTCGAATGTCCGCACTCAAATCTGGTGAAAAAGCATTAGACCTTTACGCGGGTGCTGGATTATTTGCCGCAAGTTTGGCTGGCGATGTTACGGAACGCGGGGAAGTAGTTGCAGTCGAGTCAGTGATTGATGCGATGCGTGATGCCCGCAGATCTTGCAGCGATCTACCCCAGATTGATTTGATCACCGCTGATGTAAACAAGTGGATCACGCAAATTGACGAGGATTTCGCTGTCGTAATTCTGGACCCACCTCGCGCCGGCGCTGGACTTGAAGTAATTACTGAAATTGATCGAATAGCCACGCGATCCATCGTCTATGTGGCATGTGAGCCAAGTGCACTTGGACGCGACGCGAAATACTTAAGTGAGGCAGGCTGGTCGATGACACAGCTTGTGGGCCTCGATGCATTTCCGATGACGGGACATGTGGAGTGCATTGCACTCTTTGAGCGTTTCTAGACTCCGATGGCATTAATCCTTGAATAGCAAGGTATAATTTATCTTGACATCAAGATACTTTTAGGAGCGCCGTGAGTAGCCTCAACTCATTCAAGGCCCAGTCCGAATTAACCGTAGCCGGGCAGACATTTACGATCTTTCGCCTGGACGCCGTCGAAGGTAGCGCGCGACTGCCATTTACCCACAAAGTGCTTCTCGAGAATTTATTGCGCACCGAAGACGGCGCCAATGTAACGGCTGACCAAATTCGCGCCCTTGCTCAATGGGACGCCACAGCCGAGCCAACTGATGAAATTCAATTCACGCCAGCTCGAGTAATCATGCAAGATTTCACTGGTGTCCCTTGTGTGGTTGATCTGGCAACTATGCGCGAGGCATTTACTGAACTGGGTGGAGATCCAAATCGCATCAATCCATTAGCACCCGCCGAATTAGTTATCGACCACTCAGTCATCGCCGACTTCTTTGGTGATGACTTAGCAGCTGATCGTAACGTTGAACTTGAGTACGAACGAAATGGCGAACGCTATAAGTTCTTGCGTTGGGGCCAAGATGCATTTGATGACTTTAAAGTTGTTCCGCCAGGAACTGGAATTGTCCATCAAGTAAATATTGAAGCTCTCGCTCGTGTTGTAATGGTGCGAAATGGCATGGCTTATCCAGATAGCTGCGTCGGCACCGACTCACACACCACGATGGTTAATGGACTAGGTGTACTTGGTTGGGGAGTTGGTGGCATCGAAGCCGAAGCCGCAATGTTGGGTCAACCAGTTTCGATGTTGATTCCACGCGTAGTTGGCTTCAAACTTCATGGCCAAAGTAAGCCTGGCACAACAGCAACAGATTTAGTTCTTACTATTACCGAGATGCTGCGCAAACATGGGGTAGTTGGAAAGTTTGTTGAGTTCTACGGTGAAGGCGTCTCTGCAGTATCGCTTGCAAATCGCGCAACTATCGGAAATATGAGTCCTGAATATGGCTCAACCGCTGCGATCTTCCCAATCGACGATGAAACTTTGAGCTACCTGTGCCTAACTGGGCGACCAGAATCTCAACTTGAACTTGTTAAGGCTTATGCCCAAGCTCAGGGCCTGTGGCATGACGCTAGCAACGAGCCGACATATTCCGAATACATAGAACTTGATCTTGGTTCAGTAGAACCATCGATTGCAGGACCGAAACGCCCACAGGATCGAGTCGCACTTTCTGTTGCTGATAAAGCATTCGAAGAAGCCGTAATTGGGTACACCAACGATCGCAAGAAAACTGGCGCGGTTAGTTACCAAGGCGAAGATTTCAACATCGAACACGGATCCGTTGTTATTGCTGCAATCACATCGTGCACAAATACTTCAAACCCTTCCGTAATGATGGCCGCAGGTTTACTTGCTAAGAAAGCTGTGGAAAAAGGCTTGGTGACTAAGCCGTGGGTAAAAACTACGTTGGCTCCTGGCTCACAGGTTGTGACTGATTACTACAACAAATCAGGGTTAACTCAATACTTAGATGCTTTGGGTTTCAATTTAGTTGGATACGGCTGCACAACTTGTATTGGCAACTCCGGTCCAGTTGCGCCAGAGATAAGTGCTGCAATTCAAGAAAATGACTTGGCAGCTGTTGCCGTACTTTCGGGTAACCGCAACTTTGAAGGACGCATTAACCCAGATGTGAAAATGAACTACTTAGCTTCACCGCCACTGGTAGTTGCTTACGCAATCGCTGGTTCAATGGCGATTGATATTCAAAATGATTCGTTGGGAAATGATCAAGCCGGAAATCCGGTTTACCTCAAAGACATTTGGCCAACTGCGAAAGAAGTTGCAGATGTTATCGAATCTTCGATTGATGCAAACATGTTCACTTCTCGCTACAAGGATGTTTTTGCCGGTGACGCACGCTGGCAGAATCTTGATACACCAACAGGCGCAACCTTCGATTGGGCTAGTGACAGTACCTATGTCCGCCGCCCGCCATACTTCGAAAACATGCCAGCGCAACCGGTACCTGTAACAGATGTAGTCGGCGCGCGCGTCCTAGCAAAACTTGGTGACTCAGTAACCACCGATCACATTTCACCAGCAGGTTCAATTCGCGCCGATAGCCCAGCCGGTAAATATTTGACGGATCATGGTGTCGCAAAAGTAGATTTCAACTCTTATGGTTCGCGCCGAGGTAACCACGAAGTAATGATTCGCGGCACGTTTGCAAACATCCGCTTGCGCAATCAATTACTGGACAATGTTGAAGGTGGCTTCACACGTGATTTCACAGTTCCAAATGGTCCGCAATCTACAATTTACGATGCATCAGTTGCCGCTGCTGCTAAGAATGTCCCACTCGTAATCCTGGCTGGTAAAGAATACGGTTCTGGATCATCGCGAGACTGGGCCGCAAAGGGCACCGCACTACTTGGCGTTCGAGTAGTGATTGCAGAATCTTACGAGCGGATTCATCGTTCGAACTTGATAGGTATGGGCGTCCTGCCATTGCAGTACCCAGCTGGTAGCACTGCCGACTCATTGGGTTTGATTGGTACCGAGACATTTAGTGTCACTGGAATCACGGGGCTCAATACTGGCTCAACCCCGCGAACCGTCACAGTAACTGCCACTTCGGAAACCGGAGACGTAGTCTCCTTTGAAGCAATTGTGCGTATCGATACCCCGGGTGAAGCCGACTACTTCCGCCATGGTGGCATTTTGCAGTACGTGCTGCGTTCCATGCTTGCCGCATGACGCTATGGCCTGATGATCTTGTTCCAGCGGGTTCGCTGGACTGGGAGCTAAAAGCAACTGCTTGGTTACTCGATCGCTGCCCTTCGGAATTTCGAACTTACGAAGTCTTCAAGAATCATCCTGCTGCATTAGGACATGTGGCAATCAATCACCTGGAATATCAAGTTGAGTCGATAAGAGATAGCTATCGCAGTGCGCGCAAAGGCGTTCGATTAGAGCCCGAGGTACTTGGCGAATTGCTGGAAGCATTAGAGCACGAAGGGGCACGCTTGGCCCTCGAACTTCAAAGCGCACGAGAAGTCGTTTCCGCCTTGGTTGACACCCGCTGAATCGTTGCAATTGCTCGGCTTGTAAGCGCTCACTAATGCGCATAATACGGAAATCCTGCATAGACTTGGGGTGGTCTAACGGCGAAAGGGAGTGATTATGCCAATTTTGCCGCGCATAGAATCGCCAGCCGATTTGCGTAACCTCACTCCTGAACAACTAACTGAGCTTTCTGCCGAAATTAGAACTTTCCTGGTCGAGCGAGTGACTAAAACTGGCGGACATCTGGGACCAAACCTCGGCGTAGTCGAGCTGACATTGGCCTTACACCGCGTTTTTGATTCACCTAAAGATCCAATTCTTTGGGACACCGGTCATCAGGCCTACGTACACAAGATGGTGACAGGGCGCAGCAATGACTTTGACACTTTGCGACAAGAAGGTGGCCTATCTGGATATCCGAGTCGGGCCGAAAGCATCCACGACGTAATTGAGAATAGTCACGCTTCAACCGCACTTTCATATGCCGACGGCATTGCAAAGGCATTCGAAATTCACGGCGAAAACGATCGGCATGTGGTCGCTGTTGTCGGTGACGGTGCGCTAACTGGTGGCATGACTTGGGAAGCGTTAAACAACATCGCGGATGGCTCTAAGCGCTCGGTAGTAATAGTTGTCAATGACAATGCCCGCTCATATTCGCCAACTATCGGTGGCATGGCTCACCACCTGGCTACCTTGCGCACTACAAAAGGCTATGAAAAGTTTTTGGACTGGGGTAAGTCAGTTTTGGAACGCACTCCAGTTGTTGGCGCGCCGGTTTACGACGCACTACACGGAATGAAAAAGGGCATCAAGGATTTCGTTGCGCCACAAGGGATGTTCGAAGATCTTGGCTTGAAGTACATCGGGCCGGTAGATGGTCACGACATTGCCGAAATGGAATTTGCATTTGAACGTGCGCGTGACTTTGGCGAACCAGTCATAGTCCACGTGATCACTGAAAAGGGTCGCGGCTACAAGCCGGCTGAGACTGATGAAGCAGATCGGTTCCACGCTGTTGGCGTAGTCGATCCGGATACAGGCAAACCACTAACAACCGCAGCCCGATCTTGGACTTCGGTATTTTCTGAAGAACTAGCTGCAATCGGCGGTGAGCGCCAAGACATTGTCGCCATAACCGCCGCGATGCTTGGCCCAACTGGACTAGATACCTTCGCTGGAAAGTTTCCGGATCGTACTTTTGATGTTGGTATTGCCGAACAACATGCGATCACCAGTGCAGTAGGTATGGCGCATGCTGGACTTCATCCAGTTGTTGCAATTTATTCGACATTCCTAAACCGTGCGATTGATCAAGTGATTATGGACGCTGGATTACACTACGCGGGCGTGACGATTGCCCTAGATCGCTCGGGAGTTACTGGCGATGATGGCGCGAGCCATAACGGTATGTGGGATATGGCGTTATTACGAGTGGTGCCGACGTTAGAACTTGCAGCACCTCGTGATGGCCGTCGCTTAGTTGAGGCACTTCGAACTGCTGTCGAGAAGTCAGATCACCCAACTGTAATTCGTTTTTCTAAGGGTGCAGTTCCAGCAGACATTGATGCCATTAAGACATATTCCTTCGCAGATGTAATCAAAGCCTGCGAGAACCCTGATGTCACGATTGTTTCAGTTGGCGCACTTGCAACCAATGCACTTGAAGCAGCTGCATTATTGGAAGCAAAGGGTTACCAAGTTGAAGTCATCGATCCAGTTTGGGTTATGCCAGTTGCCGCCGGACTTGTTGAATATCTCTCGCAACGAGAATTTGTTGTGAGCGTAGAAGATGGTCTTGTCGACGGTGGAGTAGGCGAAGCTATTGGTTCCGCTTTACGTAACCATGGGTCAAACACCAGAATGCTTTCACTTGGTATTCCAAAGAAGTACTTAAACCATGCTTCACGCAAAAGTATTTTGCACGAGCTATCTCTTGATGCAACAGGATTGAGCCAGACCATAGAGCAGGCCCTAATTACTACAGCTCGTTAGTAGCATCCGCATCAATAGTTACTTGTTCAGATTTAGTTTCAGACTCTGTGGACTTTGCCTTGGGAGCGGGCCGATTCCAAATCGCAGTTTCCAACACCGGTCCCACTAGATCTATTTGCCATTGTCGGGCACCAAGTTCAAGCAGTGCCGTGGCTACTTCTGCAGCAGATTCTGGCGGAGTCCAAAGTAACCTGCGGATGGTGTCTGGAGTCATTAAGTTCTCGACCGGCATACCCAATTTTTCTGCAATTTTCGAAATTTCAGATCTGGCAAACTCCAAACGCTTCCAAGCTTCAGGGTTTCGAACTTCCCAGTTACGGGGTGGTGGTGGGGCAGTGCTTGGCAATTTAACCGGTGGGAGTTCAGAATCAGCAAGTGCATGCGCAGCAACTGTTGCCGCAATCCATACATCAGCATTTCGTTTCACATTACGTAAGTGCATGAAAGAGAGTTGGCGCAATTCAGTTGATTTAGTTAGACCACTTGCTGCCAGGTTGACTATGTGTGAATCCGAGAGAATTCGCCCAGCAGCAGTGTCCAGTTCACGAGCGATTTCGTCGCGCGCTTGCCACACTTCGCGAACTACTGCTAACTCGCGTGGCTTTCGAACTGCGTGCATACCTGAAGTTCGACGCCATGGATCTATTCGCTCTATCGCAGCTGTGGTCGTCTTGACGTGTTCAAATTCCTGCAACGCCCATTCAAACTTTTCGACATCGCGCAGCTGCTGTTCGAGCAACTCCCAGAGCTCAATGAGGAACTCAACATCGAGGGCGGCATAGTTCAACCACGATTCAGGCAACGGACGAGTTGACCAATCAGCTGCGCTATGTTCCTTTGCTAAGGCAAAGCCAAGTTGAGATTCGATCATCGCGCCGAGTCCCACCCGAGGAAACCCGAGCAGCCTTCCTGCCAATTCTGTGTCGAATAGCGAAGCGGTTGGTCGTAGCCCGACTTCAGCTAAACAAACTAAGTCTTGCGACGCCGCATGCAGAATCCAATCGACTCCATCGAGTGCTTCTTGCAGAACCTTCAGGTCAGTAAAATACAACGGATCGATTAAATGCGAACCAGAACCAGTACGACGAATTTGAATTAGATATGCGCGCTGGCTGTATTTGAAACCGCTGGCGCGCTCAGCGTCCAGCGCTACCGGACCTGTGCCACGTCTTATTGCTGCAACCAATTGCGCTAACTGCTCGTGGTTAGTTATTGTTTCGGGCAGACCCTCGCGCGGCGCACTTACCGCGATAGCGGTGGGTTGGTCCGGATCTTCCAAAGTCTCTTCCGACATGTAATCGAGTTAGCGCTTTCGAGTTAGCGCAGAAACACCAGCAGGAAGCGGCATCAAACCCGCACTCTTCTCTACCAGGGCGAGCCAAGCGTTCAAATGTGCCGTCAGGTCTGGTGAATCAGGCGACCAGGATGCGCGGATTTCAAGATCTGTATCTGCATCACGATCTTCCAAGCCGGCAAAGGACCTTGAGATCGTACGCGTTACCGTGCCCGACACGTTATGGAATGCGGCATTGGCCTCAGTCAGTGAATCGGTAAGCCAAGACCAGGCCACCTCATCAAATAGTCCATCAGTGACAACATCGGATTCCATCGGTGCACGAACAAAAGTTACAACTCGGAAATTACCATCCCAAGTTTCTTGCCCGTCTGGGTCGTTTAGCACGATGAAACGTCCAACGGCCAATTCTTCGTCGTCAGAATCGATCGCCTCTACGGCTAAGGCAATACTGTTCGGTGCCAAACGGGATGGAGCAGGGACTTCTTCCAAGTTGAATTCAGCGCGAAGTTCAGGGGACTTTAGCGAAACTAACGCTTCTTCCCACTCGTTCATCGCGGACACCCCTACCCTGGAAATATTCATTGCTTCCAGCATATGTTCAATCAACTTGATCGAGTTCTAGGCGCGCTGACTCTAGGATAGGGAAGTGCCTGCAGTTCTAGCCCTTTTATCGAGTCTGGTTTGGGGATTTTCCGACTTTTTAGGTGGCACACTCTCGAAGCGAAGGCCGGCCATCAGCGTTATTGGTGGGTCTCAAACATTCGGTTTGATTTTTGCGAGCCTGCTTGCACTATCGATGCACAAATGGTCACTCGATCCGATCGTTTTGCGCAATGGGGCTACCGCAGGCGTCTTGGGCTTTCTGGGTTTGATTGGTTTCTACACCGCACTTGCTACCGGCAACATGGGAATTGTTGCTCCGATTTCGTCACTTAGCGCAGTTGTACCAGTCGCAATTGGTTTGGTGCAGGGTGAGCGTCCATCTTCAATTCAATTTCTTGGCATCGCCGTTGCATTAATAGGCGTGATCTTGGCTAGTGGACCCGAACTTAGCGGCGAAGTAGATTCTCGCCCAGTTTTCCTAGCACTTTTTGCTGCAGTAGCTTTCGGCTTTTGCGTTTACTTCATGGCAAAAGGTGGCCAGATAAATCCGACGATGACAATTGCAAGTATGCGAGCTACTCAAGTCTCGATAGCAATCGTGGTTGCCTTATTTGCAAGATCGATAGGTGGCTTAGTCGCAAAAGATATTCCAACACTTGCCTTGATAGGCGCCACAGATGCAGGAGCTAATGTGCTCTTTGCGATTGCCGCGTCACTTGGACTTCTTTCAGTGGTTTCCGTTTTGGGTTCGATGTATCCAGTAGTAACTGTGATTCTTGCGTGGTGGATACACCACGAGCGCTTAGCGCCAATTCAATACATAGGAATTGTAGCGACACTATCTGGCATCGCAATGATTACGGTCGGCTAACTTTTAGGTTCAAGTTTTAGTGAGATTGAGTTGATGCAATAGCGCAAGTCAGTTGGCGTGTTGTATCCCTCACCCTCGAATACATGTCCAAGGTGTGAGTCGCAAGATGCACAACGAATTTCAGTTCGCACCATGCCATGCGACTTATCTTTTATTTCTACAATCGAGCTAGCAGCTAATGGCGTAAAAAATGATGGCCAACCACAACCACTATGGAATTTATTATCACTTCGGAAAAGTTCCGCATCACACGCACGGCAGCGATAGACGCCTTCTGTCTCGGTATCGGTGTACTCGCCGACAAATGGCGCTTCGGTGCCGGACTCACGTAGCACTCGATATTCTTCAGGATTCAATTTCGCGCGCCACTGTTCATCGGTCAAGTTCATTGCATCAGACATAGTTCAAGCGTAATTGAAACGGAACGCTCATGCCCGCCGAGTATGTCGCAAAAAGGTAAAGTCATCAGCGGTTGCGCTAGAAAGTACCTGCCAATGTTCGAGGTCAACTTCAGCTCCGGTCGATTCGGAACTTTTTCCGGACAGGACAGGAGAAACGGTTAAGTCATATTCGTCCACCAAGTCAGCCGCCAGGAGTTGCGCTAACAAGTTCGGCCCACCTTCGCAGGTAATTAATGGCAGCTGCATCTCGTGTAATTTGGCAATCACATCAGTTGCTGAATTCACGGGGATTAGTTCAGCCACTTCCTGCAATTGCTTTGAGGGAACCTGGTCACCTGTATGGAAAACGATGGTTCTGGAGTCACCGCCGTGGAACAGCACGGAGTCAAGGTCAAAATTCAAAGACCTCGTGACTAATGCTAAGCGCGGAGCCCGTCGACCAAGGAATGCAAACTCGGGACGCAATTTGGGTTGCCGGTAGGACTCGTTGCGTGCGGTGTTGGCCCCAACCAGCACAACATCAGACATGCCGCGCAATAACAGGAGGAGTCGTAGGTCTAAAGCATTAGTAAGGTCCCGCGAAGTTCCAGTCGCGCCAACAAATTTTCCATCACTTGAAATAACCATGTTTGCTCTTAGCCAGGGGGAGTGCGGAGCAGCATAATGCGCGGCAATCTCAGGCAGTGTTGCTGTCGACAAGTCCAACGTCATACAGCAAATACTTGCATGTGCCCAAACCTCGTTTGATTTGGGCACAGTGCATTCGGCAGTTTCGAAAAAACGCAAAGAGGGAATCGTTAAGGACAAACCTATTTCTACGAACATTCAAGTCAAGGATTGATTTAGACTAACAACCAATCTAGGCTCTCCGAATACCAACAGGAATCCGGTGAGAGGATGTCACATGCACTGTGTGTCCGAAAACTCGATGATCCAAAACATGCGGCGTTATGCAAGAATCGTTGTTGCGGTGGCAGCCGTGTTAAGTACATCTGCTTGCACCACCTCAGGTATTCCTGAATCTTCAGCTAGTACGACTTCCAATTCGCCTGTAATTGCAATGCTTGACTGCACTAAATTCCAAACAAAATATAAAAAAGTGGTCGATGAAGCTCTGACCTCTTACGCTAAATTCCAACATGATCCTAGCGATGCAAATCGTATTGGGGCCAAAATGGCGGCGATCACTCAGTTCCACTTCATAACCCACGACAGCACGGGTTGTGCCTCAGCTTCAGACAAGGCTGCTGCGCAGGCGAGGTTAGATCAATTGCCGTAACTGTATTACCTGTGGCAAAACTTGCCGGTCTTATCACACCTAAAGATTCGCGAGCTCACTTAGTACGCGTACTGCAGATCTGGCCGCACCTTCCAAACCACCTGGACCTTCGCGATCATCGGTATGCTCACCTGCGAAAAAAACTTTATTTCCTAGAGGTGCCGCAATAATAGGTAGAATTCGGTCACGTTGATCGCCCAGGGGGGCTCGAACAATTGCTTGCGAAAATGGATCTGTTGTCCAGCTATGCGATGCATACTTCACATGTGTGACTTTTTCGCCAAGTAGGTGGCTTACCGTGTCATCCCATTCATCGATAAAGGCGCTTCCAATAACTTGAGGCTCTTTATCGCCTCCGGGCAGTGATGATGTTAGGACGTAATCACCATCTTGATGGCTAGATTGATCGACTATCCATGGTGGGACAGTATTTGTAAAACAGCCGTCGCCAATGGCTTTTGAAATCTCGTTCCGTTGTTCGTACTGAACAATAACTTTCGTGGCAGTTCCATAGGAGAGTTCCGCAAGCGCTGCAAATTTGCTTTGAGTAAGGGCCGGCCAGAATCCAAGTTGACTCACGAGTGGACCCGGTACCGTGACCACAACGCGATCTGCTTGGTGGATTCCGGAACTCGATTGCACTTCCACTAGGTCGCCAGACCAATCAACTCTGGTTACTACTTCGTTTAGTTTCACATCAACTTTTTCAGCCAGGCGTTTGGCTAGCAGATCATTGCCACCAACAATGCGATACGAGTCAGCATCCTGTTTCTTGAGTTGAAGGGCGAACTCTGCTGCGTCGCAATTACGGAGGGAAGCAACTGGAGTGTATTGCGTATAGGAAGTGAGTAGGTCGACTACAGGTTGTGGGGCATTGAGCCGCGCAGTCCAGGCCGCTAGATTTTCGGCAGGCGAAGGCGGAGTAATTTCGTAGGCATTTAGTAGCCAGCCCGTGATCTCTCTGCGTTGTGCTTCATTTAATAGCAACCCATCAAAAAGCATCAATGGTGCAGTGGGGTCAAAATATCCACAAGATACGAAATCCAAGCCAAGACTCTTTGCTAAATCTATTACCGTGCTGTGACCGGAATACATAGTCTCCGCGCCAAGTTCACCATACATATCGCCTTCGAAATGATCATGTAATGTCCACAGACGACCGCCCACTCGATCGCGAGCTTCTAGGACCAGCACCTCATCGCCAGCTTTCTGGCGTTCAACAGCCACCATGAGACCGGATAGCCCTGCTCCGACGATCAGCGTTTTCAAATCAGATCTCCTCACGAGTTAAGGGAAATAGCTAGTACTGCAATCTAACACTTCAATGGCAAGGTATGAATTTGCACGTAAACAATTTTGAATCGTGCTTCCAAAATAGATTCCACATGTTTTCGGTTCGATTCCGATCCGTAGCGACTGGCCCAACTAAGAGATTTGTGGGCACGTACAGGGCACGAATGATTCTAGAAAAGTAAGAACCCCTATAGGAATAGGAGTTCTTTTATGGTGGTCGATACAGGACTTGAACCTGTGACCTCTTCCATGTCAAGGAAGCGCGCTAGCCAACTGCGCCAATCGACCGTTGTGTAAAACCACGGTTATTTCTAGAGGTGGAGACGGGATTTGAACCCGTGTACAGGGATTTGCAGTCCCTTGCCTCGCCTCTCGGCCACTCCACCGGGGTAGCCCAATGTGAGCTTCCGAGCGGATGACGGGATTCGAACCCGCGACCCTCACCTTGGCAAGGTGATGCTCTACCACTGAGCCACATCCGCGAACAGGCTTAACCTGACCTCGTTACCTTAGCCGAAGTGGTGGACTGGTTCAAAGTCGGGCATTTCTTCGTAAAGTTGACTTATGACATCCAGCCTTGCGATTGCAATATTTGGCGATCAGATGGCTACGGGTTTTTTAGGTGCCACCGAAGATCCTGCTGATCTGGATGGCGAAGGTTTATGGGCGGTAACTCAAACGTTTGAAGGCAAGTTTCGAGCGTTTAGGTTCGAAAAGCTGCAGCCTATCGACGAATCTGTCATTGCGCAGAGTTCACATCGCGGCGTTCCATTTGCTTCCTGGAAGTCATCAATGGCGCAGTCTGAGTACGAAAGTGCGGTTGCTGTAATTCGTTCGGACATTGAGCGCGGCTGGGTTTATCAAGCCAACTTATGTCGGGTGCTAAGTGCGCCGCTAGAAAATGAATTGGATGTTGTTGGACTCTGGTCTTTAATGCGCAAAAACAATCCGGCGCCATATTTAAGTGCCCTACAAGTTCCGGCTGAACTCTCAGGCTTTGCGGAATCAACTCGGATTGTGTGTGCTTCACCAGAGCTCTTTCTAGAACGTCGCAGCGATCTAATTCGATCCAGTCCCATCAAAGGAACTGCAAAAGTTGCAGAGGAACTTCTGGAAAAGGATCGTGCCGAGAACGTAATGATTGTTGACTTGGTGCGAAATGATCTGGGTCATGTCTGTGAACCAGGTTCAGTCTCGGTTCCAGATCTACTTCGCCTCGAGAAACATCCAGGTTTGGTTCACTTAGTTTCGGATGTCGAAGGACGACTACCCAGAGATGCAACCTGGGCTGAGATATTCTCGGCGACTGCTCCGCCTGGCTCGGTAAGCGGCGCACCAAAGAGCAGCGCGCTGGAAGTAATCGCACGCCTTGAGAAAACTGAACGCAATATCTATTGCGGGGGATTTGGGTGGGTTAATGGAGGTGAACGCACTGCAAAACTTGCTGTGGGTATTCGTACATTCTGGCAATCTAAATCAGAAACAGGTTGGCAACTAAATTTTGGAACTGGTGCCGGAATTACTTGGGGCAGCGATCCAACAGGTGAGTGGAATGAAACCGAACTCAAAGCTGCGCATCTACTTTCAGTTGCTGCTATGGAGTTAGGCTGAAGTTATGGCGGTGACACATTTTTGGGTGCACGACGCATTAGTGCCAGTACGTGACGCCAAGATCAGCGTGCTGGATCACGGATTTACGGTGGCCGACGGCGTCTTTGAAACACTTAAAGTCACAGCTGGTGAAGTTTTTGCACTTGATCGCCACTTAAAAAGGTTAGGTAAGTCAGCATCTGGTTTAGGCATAAATCTGCCTGACTTGGATTTAGTTCGCAAGGGCGTTGCCGAAGTTCTAGCAGCTAATAATAAACTTGCGCTGGGTCGCATGCGGATCACTGTCACAAGTGGCACTGGACCGCTTGGTTCGGATCGAACTAATGCCGAACCGAGTCTAGTAATTTCGCTGGCGGAACAAAATCCTTGGCCGGCTGAAACCTCAATACTTTTAGTGCCTTGGGCGCGTAACGAGAATTCGCCGTTAGTGGGAATGAAAACCACTTCCTATGCCGAAAATGTCTTCGCACTTGAAGCTGCTCATGCACATGGATACTCCGAAGCAATAATGAGTGATTCAACTGGACGGTTATCTGAAGGTACTGGCTCGAATATCTTTTTAATCATCGGTGAGGAAGTAGTCACACCTTCTATTGAAAGTGGATTGCTACAGGGGATCACTAGAGAACTCACAATTGAATGGGCGCGTGCCGCAGGCTACAAAGTCGTCGAACGAGATATTGCCAACGCTGAACTTTGGCAAGCAAATGAAGTATTCATAACTTCGTCAACACGAGATGTACACCCGGTGACATTGTTGGCGGAACTGAACCAAGCTGGTGAAGTTAGAAACGAACGCAAATTGGATATTGGCACCATCTCGCTTGCTCTTGCAGAATTGTTCACCAAAAACCGTAACGAAAGCATGAATCCATGACCGAAGATCGCAGCTCTATCGCGAATCGTTTTTACGACAAATACATGAGCGCAAGGAGAGTTGCCAGAAATAATCGCGCGCTGGATGCAACTTGGCGAATGATCATCTTGGTTGTCGGGCTGTCGATAGTTTGTATCGGAATATTCTTCCTGCTGTTTCCAGGGCCAGGTTGGGGCGCGATCATCTTGGGATTAATTGTTTTGGCAACCGAATTTGCCTGGGCAAGACGTGCCCTGCATCCGGTGCGAATTGTGACTTCGCGGTTAGCAACGCTTGCGATAAGTGATGAATATCGATATCGCCGAATGGTTCTGACTCTCGTAGGCACGGTGATCGTAGTAATTGCGGGATATGCATACTGGGCACGTTATGGCGCGACCATGGATGGTTTTGGTTTTGTGCTCGATAAGTTGCAGCCGTGATTCATAGAATCGGCAGGCGAGTGAGAGGCTGATAAGTCGGCTTTGCGACAGCATTCGAGCCATCTGGTTCAGATAGAATCGTTTCACCATCATTTGAGAAGGAATTACTGTGTCTGTCGTACTTGTCGGCCCAAATCGTGAATCTACTCCGATCGAGCCAGGCGCGACCGCATACGACGTCGTCGGAGATAAAGGGCGCCAAGTTGTTGTCGCC
Source organism: Actinomycetota bacterium (assembly GCA_947452765.1). GTDB lineage: Bacteria > Actinomycetota > Actinomycetes > S36-B12 > UBA5976 > UBA5976. Next base: position 24,861 of record CANGDR010000003.1, read on the forward strand.
AGAGTCAACGGCGAAGTTGTAGATCTAAGCCACGTACTGGCTGATGGTGACAAAGTTGAACCAATCTTGATATCTGATCCTGAGGGGCTATCCGTCCTCCGCCACAGCGTTGCGCACATAGTTGCGCAGGCGACACAGGCAATCTTCGAAGATGTGAAATTGGGAATTGGCCCACCAATTAAAGACGGTTTTTTCTACGACTTCGGCACTGATCGCAATTTTACGCCTGAGGATCTAGCTGCGATCGAAAAGAAAGTTGTAGAGATCGTAAACTCTGGACAAAAGTTTGCACGCCGAATTACTAATCGCGAAGCTGCTCGAGTGGAATTGGGTCACGAGCCGTTTAAGATTCGATTGCTAGGCGCTGACGATGATGCAACAGTTATGTCAGAGGACGTCATGGAAGTCGGTGGCGGCGAACTAACGATCTACGACAACATTGATTTGCGAAGTGGTGAACAGCGTTGGTGCGATCTTTGTCGTGGCCCACATGTTCCTGATACCCGTTACATTGATGCACGCGCGATTAAGTTGATGCGCACGTCAGCGGCCTATTGGTTGGGCGATCAAAAGAACGAATCGATGCAACGGGTTTATGGCACTGCGTGGCCAACTAAAGATGGCTTGAAGCAATACCTAACAATGCTTGAGGAAGCCGAGAAGCGCGATCATCGCCGTCTTGGTATTGATTTGGACCTATTCTCCTTCCCGGACGAAATCGGTTCCGGCCTTGCGGTGTTCCACCCAAAGGGCGGCATCATCCGGCGCCAAATGGAGGACTACTCCCGCGTACGTCACGAAAACGCTGGTTACGAATTTGTTTACACCCCACACATCACTAAGGGTGCGCTATTTGAACAATCAGGTCACTTGGATTGGTACAAAGACGGAATGTTCCCAGCCATGCACTTGGATGAAGAACTACATGACGACGGCACGGTGAAACGACAAGGCCAGGACTACTACCTCAAGCCAATGAACTGCCCGTTCCACAATTTGATTTTTAAATCACGTGGTCGTTCGTATCGCGAATTACCAATGCGACTATTTGAATTTGGTTCGGTATATCGCTACGAAAAGTCTGGCGTCATTCACGGACTAACTCGCGTACGCGGTATGACGCAAGATGATGCCCATATCTATTGCACGCCAGAACAAATGGGTGGCGAACTCCAAAATTTGCTTACTTTCGTATTGGATCTATTGCGCGACTATGGCTTAGATGATTTCTATTTGGAACTCTCAACTCGCAATCCAGAAAAGTCCATTGGAACTGAAGAAGAGTGGGAACGGGCAACTGCAGCATTGGCGCAAGCAGCTGCAGACTCTGGTCTCGAATTAGTACCTGATCCAGGTGGAGCGGCGTTTTACGGGCCGAAGATTTCAGTACAAGCGCGCGATGCCATTGGCCGCACCTGGCAGATGTCCACAATTCAGGTCGACTTCCAGTTGCCACAACGCTTTGACCTTGAATATCAGGCCGCAGACGGAACGCGTAGTCAGCCAATCATGATTCACCGCGCACTATTCGGTTCAATCGAGCGCTTCTTTGGCGTTTTGCTTGAGCATTATGCAGGAGCGTTCCCACCGTGGCTTGCACCCGTGCAGGTTGTTGGAATACCGATCGCAAGTTCACACAATGATTATCTGGAAGATGTCGCGATGAAGTTGCGTGCGGCGGGAGTCCGAGTTGAAGTTGATGCTTCCGATGAGCGGATGCAAAAGAAGATTCGTACCGCGCAAACCCAAAAGGTGCCATTTATGCTCATAGCTGGTGATGAAGACATTGCCGCCGGCGCGGTTTCATTCCGCTATCGCGACGGTACGCAAGAGAACTCAGTCCCAGTCGCTGATGCAATCAACAAGATTGTTGAAATCGTCGCTTCACACAAACAGATTTAGCGTCTTACATGAGTACTGATCCACGCGGCCCCGAAGCATGGGATCGAATCTGGGCACCACATCGTGCTGCTTACTTGGCCGACGAGGCTGGCACATTTGACGAAGATTCCTGCCCATTTTGTATTGCGCAAGAGGTTGACGATACAGAAGGCTTGGTTGTCATCCGACGCAAAGTTTCGTTTGTTGTGCTTAACAAGTACCCATACAACAGCGGCCACTTATTAATCTGCACCAATCGTCACGTGCCGCTGTATGACGAATTGACGACAGAGGAAATACTCGAGATAGGCGAACTTACATCCCAATCCATGCGAACTCTTCGCAAGGTTTCAGGTGCCAAAGGATTCAACATTGGTTTGAATCAAGGGGATGTTGCGGGCGCTGGGGTAGCAGGACACATCCATCAGCATGTTGTTCCGCGTTGGGCCGGTGACATAAATTTCATGCCAATAGTAGGTGGTACAAAAGTTTTACCAGAACTGCTTGAAAAAACTAGAGAATTACTATTCGAAAGTTGGAGCAACTAGTACGCAGTCATTTTTGCTAGCGCTTACAGTCATGCCGATAGCTAGTTCGTCTGCAATCAAGACAGAGTCATCTTCGTAGATGGGAACTACGGTTACTTCGCGCTCGGAATTCCAAGCCTGCAAATTACCTGCAGTTTTACTTGACCACATTCGCGCTATCTTGTCGGCAATTACGAAACCTAGCCTGGCGCTGGTGTCTGTTACATCAATCGTTGTGTCACCGATAGTCACGGTAGGAATCCAAGTAGGACGAAGTTTGGTTAACCACGAGGTGAATATTTCTACACCGACTCTATTTTCAATCGGAGTTATCGAAATCACATCAGGATGATCCCAGGCAACCTCAAGTTTGGAGATGCTAATCGGCAGACCATCGCGATGATTTGCAAGGGCCTGATCATCAAGTCCTAAATGTGCAAGTTGGTCGAACAAATCATCTCTACGCTGGGCAGTGAGCGTTACGTGTTCTGGGTCACCAGGTCTTATCCGTACTTGGCCATCCACAACTTCGTGTATTTCAGAAGTGAGGACATCAAAAACTCCCGCTAAGGAATCCTCGTCATCAGAATCGATTGGCAGGTAGCGAACCAATAGTTCCGGTTCCATCATTCGAGTTGCCATTGCGGCTAATTCGTCAAAATCCGCTCGCCCTTGAACGACACCAGTTGCCAGGAAGTGCCTTGGAGTGCCGTGATCTCGGGCTTGATTCCAGGCGCTGATGCTGCCTGGGCCAAGTCCTGTTTTGCCATCGAGAATTACAACCAGTGCGTCAGATGCTTCAACTATTTTCAGGTCCACGGACGAATCAGAAGTGCCGATGAACCTTAGGTTTCGAAGTTTCGCGTCGCTGTGACTCAAAACAGGTGGCTTCCCGAACAGGGTTATGGCGCCGATGTTCTCCCAAATTTCGCCTAAGTTTGCGTTTTCTGGCGTAACAATGCAAACCAAGACGTGATTGTTTGAAGGTAGATCCGCTTCAGTCGGTAACATCGTCATAACCCTTCGAATCGTAGTCGGATAAGGCAGCTAAGGAACAATACGTGCTTGATAACGCGGATGCTCGGCAGTTTTTGGCCCGTTTCGTAGATCCCATTGCAAAGGGGCTACTCAAGCTTGGTGTCAGTCCCGATGCGATGACATGGATTGGATGCCTTTCCAGCGTTGCGGTGTCTGCATTTTTGCTAAGTCAAGGATATTTTTTACTTGGCGGAATCCTGATGGGTTTATTCACTTTGACGGACTTGTTTGATGGCACGATGGCTCGGATGAGCGGAACTGCCGGCCCTTGGGGTGCATTTCTCGATTCAACACTGGACCGAGTGTCAGATGCAGCCATATTCATAGCGCTGTTCTATTACTACGTAGGTCGCATTGATCTAAATTTACTTGCTTGCGTGTCAGCAGTGGTAGCCCTTACGGGTGCTTTGCTTACTTCGTACGCCAGAGCCAAAGCCGAGTCGTTAGGTGCCAGCTGCACAGTCGGAATTGCAGAGCGTGCCGAACGTACAACTTTGCTCTGGATTGGATTTATGTTCAGCGGAATTTTTTTCGACGTGATGCCATTTGTGTTAGTAGCTCTTGCGTTCCTTTCAGTCGTCACAGTTGTTCAACGTCTTTTGTTTGTGCGCAACCAGTTGGCTGTATGAAAATCCCTGATCGAATGATCGATGCCGGTTTTTGGCTCGGCTGGAATGTGCTCTGGATAATTCCGGCACCAATCTCGTATCGGCTATTTGACTTGGGAGCGCGAATCGCATGGCGCCGTAAAACTCAAGGTGTTCGGCAGCTGGAGTTGAATCTCACTCGAGTGCTAGGTTGCGAACTTTCCGATCCCAGAATCCGAGTATTAAGTCGCCTAGCAACGCGCAGTTATATGCGTTACTACTGCGAAACATTTTTACTGCCTCGTTGGTCCGACACAGAACTCTTAACGTCAGTTGTCGCAATCAACGCTGATGCTGTCACGGCTGCGCTGCAAACAGGCGGCGCAATAATTACATTGCCTCATTCTGGGAACTGGGATCATGCAGGAGCATGGGCGGCTAAATATTTTGGCTCGTTATGCACTGTTGCCGAACGACTGCGACCCGAAGGTGTTTTCCAAAAATTTCTGGCGATGAGAATCGGAAGAGGCATGCAGATTATGCCGCTAACTGGTGAGGGTGGCACGTATGAGTATTTGCGAGATCACGTCTCGAATGGTCGTCTGGTTGCATTGTTGGGGGATAGGGATGTGGCAAAAAATGGAATGGGTAATCAATTCTTTGGTTCCCGGGCATCCCTACCCGTTGGTGCCGCATTGTTGGCGCTCGATACCGGCCGACCACTCTTTACCTGCGCAACTTCCTATGACGGCAATAAATTGGTAATCGCTTTCGATGATGAAATTACATTCGATCGAACACCAGTTGTCGGGCGCGATCGGTTGCGCAGAGCTCAAGAGATAACACTTCTGGTAGCAGAGAATTTTGAGAAACAAATCTCAGCACACCCTGAAAACTGGCATCAACTTCAGCCAGTCTGGCCAGACTTAGTGGCAAGTAAGTGAACTCAAAAATGCGAATTGGAATTGTTTGCCCATATGCCTGGGATGTTCCAGGCGGAGTTAGCGCGCACGTTCACGATCTGGCGGAATCGCTAATTCGTATGGGGCATTATGTTAGCGTGCTAGCTCCAGCAGAGTCTGAGCTTGGATTACCTGATTTCGTTGTCTCGACAGGTAAACCCAAAGCAGTGAGATACAACGGATCGGTCGCGCGACTAAGTTTCGGTCCGGTTACAGCGCGTAAAGTCTCACGCTGGATTGAAGACGGCAAATTTGATGTCCTGCATGTGCATGAACCGTTAGCTCCGAGCCTTTCGGTCCTGGCATGTTGGGCCGCTAAGGGACCGATTGTCGCGACTTGGCATTCAAGTATGGATCGCTCAAGAATGATATTGAGTCTGGCGAAATTAGCACAGACTGCAATGGAGAAAATCTCCGCACGGATTGCTGTAAGCGAAGCGGCCCGATCAACTTTGGTCCATCACGTTGGCGGGGACGCAGTTGTCATACCTAACGGAGTCGACATTGCGACTTTTTCGCATGCGAAACCAATGTCAGGCTGGCCTGGTGCGGGCAAAGCTCTAGTTTTCTTGGGGCGGGTAGATGAATCGAGAAAAGGCTTAGATGTTCTCATGCGCGCTTACCCAGAGATCCGAAAGCAGTATCCAGATCTGCGACTTCTGATAGCAGGACCGGGCGATGCCAGCGACGCAATTGCCAATTTGCCAACAACGGACCAGCAAAGTGTGACCGCTTTAGGAATGATCAGCTCAGAACTAAAACCAAGCGTGTTAGCCTCCGGCACAATCTATGTTGCTCCAAATACTGGAGGTGAATCGTTTGGCATTGTTTTATTGGAGGCAATGGCTTCCGGAACTCCGGTTGTATCCAGCGACTTAGAAGCATTTTCCAGCGTGCTCAACTTTGGTAGATCTGGAGTTACTTTTAAGAATGAAGATTCTGAGGATTTAGCAAAAGTAATAGTTGATCTGTTGTCTGATGACTTCAGGCTCGCACAACTGAAAGCAAAGGGCATTGACCGTGCAAAAGAATTCGACTGGGTTGTTGTTGCTGCGAAGATTGTGGATGTATATGAATCTGTCCGAGTCCCAGGAATGGTAGTAGAGCCAGACTTGGCAGGACAAATGATGGGCAGGCTCGGACGAGGTCGAATCACGCCAGAGGGTAGAAGCGAGTGATGACAACCCAAAATATTTTGCTCCTCGCAATTGGTTGCCTCATAGTTTGGTATTTGTCACATCAGGCTGGTCGGCTAGATCGATTGCATCACCGGATTGAGGTTTCTGAGCTTGCGCTTCACGGTCAACTCAATCGACGAGCTGGCATTGTTGCCGAGTTGGCAAGTGTCGCGTCAATTGATCCCGCGCTTTCAGCAGTTTGGGGTGACGCGGCGCATGATGTATTGGCTCTAGAAGATGACAGTTCGGCGAGCCGTACCGACACTGAAAATGAACTGACCCAAGTTTTGGTGGCGACACTGGATGACGACGAGGAAGTCGACGAAATCAGTCGTGACCCGTTTGCGGCCAAGCTGCTCGGTGAGCTGGCACATGCTGCAAACCGCATCCAAATGGGTAGAAGGTTCCATGCTGATGCCGTTCGAGACTGTCTCGAAATCCGCAACCAAACCCTTGTTCGCCTATTTTTCCTCGCAGGGCACGCCCCAATGCCCAGAACCATTGATTTCGATGACCAGATCCCCGCTGGGCTTCGCGACTCGCGAAACCTCTAGAGATCGCTAGACTTTCCTTCACAAGCCGTTATCAAATTTACGAGGACAACATGGCAACCGATGCAACAACAGGTTTAACAGGAACTACTCGCGTAAAGCGAGGCATGGCAGACATGCTCAAAGGTGGCGTCATCATGGACGTTGTCAACGCTGAGCAAGCAAAGATTGCCGAAGATGCAGGTGCGATCGCCGTTATGGCGCTTGAACGAGTGCCTGCTGACATCCGCGCCCAGGGTGGCGTGGCACGGATGTCTGATCCAGACATGATCGACGGCATCATTAAAGCAGTCTCGATTCCAGTTATGGCAAAGGCCCGCATCGGCCATTTTGTTGAAGCGCAAGTAATCCAAAGCCTCGGTGTTGATTACATCGATGAATCCGAAGTTTTAACGCCAGCCGATTACATAAACCACATCGACAAGTGGGCCTTTACGGTTCCCTTCGTATGCGGCGCTACAAACTTGGGTGAAGCACTCCGTCGCATTAACGAAGGTGCAGCAATGATTCGCTCAAAGGGTGAAGCTGGTACCGGTGACGTATCGAATGCAACTGGTCACATCCGCACAATTAAGGGTGAGATTCGCCGATTATCGTCGATGTCTAAAGATGAACTTTATGTGGCTGCGAAAGAACTTCAAGCACCTTACGAATTAGTCTGTGAAGTTGCCGAAAAGGGCGCTTTGCCAGTTGTGCTATTCACTGCCGGTGGCATTGCAACTCCAGCCGACGCAGCAATGATGATGCAGCTTGGTGCTGACGGTGTGTTCGTCGGATCCGGCATCTTCAAGTCCGGCGATCCAGTCAAGCGTGCACATGCAATTGTTCAGGCAACACTGCATTTTGATAATCCAGACGAGATCGCAAAAGCATCACGCGGACTTGGTGAAGCAATGGTTGGAATTAACGTTGCTGACATCCCAGTTCCACATCGTTTGGCCGAGCGCGGCTGGTAGTAATTGATGTCCCCAGTAATTGGGGTTCTCGCAATCCAGGGTGATGTGCGAGAACACGCCCATTGTTTGGAGCAATCAGGTGCCCAGGTTCGGTTAGTTAAGACCGTCGAGCAGTTTCAAGGGATTTCTGGATTAGTAATTCCCGGTGGTGAGTCAACCACCATGAGCATTCTCGCGGTAAAAAATAACCTGCTGGAACCATTGCGTGAACTACGTACGAAAATTCCTATGTACGGATCCTGTGCTGGGCTAATTATGTTGGCAGATCACATCACAGATGGAAGGTCGGATCAAGAGACAATTGGCGGATTACACATCACTGCTCGACGTAATGCATTCGGCAGGCAAGTGGATTCATTCGAAATCGATTTAGCGATTCCAGCAATTGGTGCACCTGATTATCACGCAATTTTTATCCGAGCCCCACTAGTTGAATCTGCCGCGGATGACGTCGAAGTCCTGGCGGCGATACCAGCGGCTAATTCGTTAACCAACTCAGATCAAATTGTTGCGGTCCGGCAAGATAATATTCTGGCAACGTCGTTTCATCCTGAAATTACGTCGGATCTTCGAATCCACGATTACTTCGTAGAAATGGTGAGGTCAGCATGAGCGGCCATTCAAAATGGGCAACAACTAAGCACAAAAAAGCAGTAGTTGATTCCCGACGTGGAAAGCTGTTCGCAAAACTCATCAAGAACATTGAAGTTGCCGCTCGAGTCGGAGGCGGCGACACATCTGCGAATCCAACGCTCTACGACGCAATTGTTAAGGCAAAGAAAAGTTCAGTTCCAAATGACAACATCGATCGAGCTGTTAAGCGCGGCTCTGGCGTTGAAGCTGGTGGCGCGGATTATCAAACGATCATGTACGAAGGTTATGGACCCAACGGAGTAGCGCTCTTGATCGAATGTCTTTCAGACAATAAGAACCGAGCTGCGTCGGACACCCGAGTTGCGGTTACTAGAAATGGCGGCACGATGGCTGATCCAGGCTCTGTGTCCTATATGTTTGAGCGCAAAGGTGTGGTCATGGTGCCACAAGGTGCCTCGACTGAAGAGGCGATCATGGATGCGGTTCTTGATGCAGGCGCTGAAGAAGTAAACGATCATGGCGGCAGTATTGAGATTATTTGTGACTCAAAGGACGTAGTGGCAGTGCGTCAGGCCCTACAACTAGCGGGAATTGACTATGAATCAGCCGAATCTACGTTTGTTCCGAATATGTTGGTGCCAGTCGATGCAGATACTGCTCGAAAGGTATTCGCCTTGATTGAGGCCCTTGAAGACGTAGATGATGTGCAAAATATCTTTACAAATATCGACATTTCCGATGAAGTTCTAGCTGAACTAGACGACTAAAGCCCTAAATACGCCACCTTTGCCCATTTATGGCATAGGCTTTCGAACAGATGTTCGGAGGAATTGTGCGCATACTTGGTATCGACCCAGGTCTTACTCGTTGTGGGGTGGGGATCGTGGATCTAAACACCAGCCGGAGAGCCTCCTTTGTTGGAGTGCACGTAGTCAAAACACCGGCCGAAAGCGCATTGCCCGATCGATTGCTGGCCCTGGAAACTGAACTAGACGACCTTTTTGGAACTTACAAACCAGATGTAATTGCACTTGAGCGAGTGTTTAGTCAGCACAATGTGCGAACGGCGATGGGTACAGCGCAAGCTTCTGCAATCGGTATGTTGGTGGCCGCTAGACACGGTCTTAAAGTTGAAATGTACACACCAACTGAAGTTAAAGCTGCGGTAACTGGTTATGGTCGTGCCGATAAAGCTCAAGTCACAGCCATGGTAACGCGACTTTTAAATCTTGCTACGCCACCAAAGCCAGCTGATGCTGCCGATGCACTTGCACTTGCGCTTTGTCACGCGTGGAAAGGTCACGGCCGCAGTCGAATCCAAGAACATATTGCAAAGCATGCAGTTGTAGGTGCCTCATGATCTCTTCACTTCGAGGACCAGTTTTAGAGATTCGGCCGGACTCGCTAGTCATCGCAGTTGGTGGAGTTGGCATGATGGTCATGTGTGCACCCGACACAATTGCACAAGCTCGCATCGGGGGCGAAACCACGTTATTCACATCGTTGGTTGTTCGAGAGGACTCGCTAACACTTTTCGGTTTCGCTGCTGCCGACAGTCGAGAATTGTTCGATGTCATTCAAGGTGTTTCTGGGTTTGGTGCCAAATTAGCGTTTACGATTCTCTCTTCGCTTAGCGCTGACGAGCTTCGAATTGCAATCGGAACCGAAGATGTAGCACGCCTCAAGCAAACTCCAGGTGTCGGAGCCAAGGGAGCCCAGCGCCTAGTGCTGGAACTTAAGGACCGCATTGGAATTTTGCCTTCAGGCAATAAGCGCACCCTGCCAGCGCAAGCGCATTGGCAGGAACAAGTTGAACAAGGTTTGCTCGGGCTAGGTTGGACTAACCGAGACGCCCAGCGAGCCATTAGCGCGGTAGTCGATGAAGGCGTCACGGATCCGGATGCAATTTCAGATCTATTGCGACGAGCACTACAGATTTTGGCAGGAGCATGAACGATCGCATGGTCAGCCCCGAGTTATCTAATGAGGAACGTGTCGCAGATGCGGCACTTCGCCCAACATCCTTAGCTGAATTCGTTGGGCAACAACGTGTCAAAGACCAGCTCCAGCTGGTATTGAGTGCTGCCAAACAAAGACAATCAAGTGCCGACCACATTTTGCTTTCAGGTCCTCCTGGATTAGGAAAAACCACGCTCGCCATGATTATTGCTGCTGAGGTAGGTGCACCGTTGCGGATAACGAGTGGACCAACAATTCAACATGCTGGAGATCTGGCTAGCATTCTTTCGAGTTTGGTTCCGGGGGAAGTTCTCTTCCTGGACGAAATCCATCGCATGTCACGCGCTGCCGAAGAAATGATGTATTTGGCGATGGAAGATTTCCGGGTTGATGTAATGATTGGTAAGGGCCCAGGCGCGACATCAATTCCACTGGAACTACCGCCATTTACTTTGGTTGGCGCAACCACCCGCTCGGGTATGTTGCCCGCACCGCTCCGAGACAGATTCGGCTTCACGGCTCACTTGGACTATTACGAACCAAAAGACCTTGAGTTGATAGTGCTGCGTTCGGCTCGACAGTTAGAAATTCAAATCGAGCCTTCAGCAGCAACCGAACTATCTTTGCGCTCACGCGGCACCCCGAGAATTGCCAATCGTTTACTCCGGCGAGCTCGTGATTACGCGCAAGTGCATCACGATGGTGTTCTTACGCTTGAAAGGACGAAGTCGGCGCTCGAACTTTACGAAGTCGACGACTTGGGATTAGATCGGCTGGATAGAGCAGTTTTGGTTGCATTGATTGATAAATTTGGCGGTGGCCCCGTTGGACTCACAACACTAGCGCTAGCGGTGGGTGAAGAGCCAGAGACTGTGGATTCTGTTTGCGAACCATTCCTGGTGCGTGAAGGATTTATGACGCGAACTTCGAGAGGGCGAGTTGCAACGCCGGCCGCCTGGACGGCACTTGGCAGAAATACCCCAAAAAATCTGGGTCAATTGGACATTGCGGGTGGCTAGCCTGCGTTATTGAGTCACCCGAAATCCAGTAAAGTTAAGGGATTGCCACAACTTGGGTTGGCGGGCAGTTATGTAGACAGTACCTAACCGTAAAGGCTATATTCGTGGCTAAGCATTATCGTCCCGTTCGATCACTAGTGACAATGGCAGTCATTCTGGTTGGACTAACTATTTGGGCCTTTATCCCAGGTAAAGATCATGCTCCAAAACTTGGGTTAGATCTTCGTGGTGGAACTCAAGTAATTCTTTCCCCTAAGACTGGCGACGGTACCGCAATCACACCCGAGCAATTAACCCAGACAGTTTCAATTATTCGCCAACGTGTCGATGGCTTTGGCGTTGCCGAGGCTCAAGTGACCGTTCAAGGCAGCGGTAGTAGCGCAAAAATTATCGTCACGATACCGGGACAGACCAGTCGCACCATTGTCGATCAGTTAAAGACAACCGCGCAGTTAAATTTCCGACCAGTTGTTGCTGTTGACTATGGCTCACCTATACCGACAGACTCACCAACACCTACTGCTAGTACTTCTACCAGCCCAGCTGTTTCTGCAAGTGCAACATCGTCACCAACACCAACACCGTCACCAACACCGAAACCGTCTCCATCTGTTTCAGTGGATCCAGCGCTACTTGCGCCTCCAATCCAAGCCACAGATTTATCCGGTAATTTTCCAGAACTATTCGCTGCGCTGGATTGCGCGACATCCAAAATCGTCGATGGCGGTGTGGTCGACGATCCGAAGAAATATCTTATTAGTTGCGAAAAGAATGGTTCTTATAAATACGTATTGGCCCCAGCAGACCTAGTGGGAACTGACATTCAGAGCGCTACCGCAGGATTACCTCCACAAGGCGGTGCGGGTTGGCAAGTTGAATTGAAGATGACAACTGAGGGAGCAAAGAAATTTGCGACATCCACGCAAACTCTTTCAGCTGCCACGGCTCCACAGAATCAATTCGCAATCGTGTTGGATGGTGTAGTTGTGAGTGCACCAGCGGTTAACGAACCAATCCTTGGCGGCTCAGCTGTTATCACTGGTTCATTTACGGTCGATGAAGCAAAAGCTTTGGCACAGGTACTCAAATATGGAGCGCTTCCTATCGGCTTAGATGTTGACGAAGTTCAACAGATTTCACCTACCTTAGGCGCCGATCAACTTCGCGCTGGTCTAATTGCGGGTGGGTTCGGATTGCTCCTAGTTATCTTGTATCTACTCTTGTATTACCGTGCACTTGGAATCGTGGCGGTATTCAGCCTGATGGTTGCCGCAGCAAATACGTACTTAATGTTCATAATCTTGGGTCGAGGAATCGGCTTCACTCTGACACTGGCTGGTATCGCAGGCGCAATCGTTGCGATCGGAATCACAGCTGACTCCTTCATTATTTATTTTGAGCGTATCCGAGATGAAATTCGAGAAGGTAAACGGTTGCGCACATCCGTAGATACCGGATGGACCCGAGCTCGCCGCACAATTTTGGCTGCTGATTTTGTGTCGATACTAGCGGCAACCGTGCTTTATTTCCTTTCTGTTGGCAGCGTTCGAGGTTTCGCTTTCACGCTTGGCTTAACAACCCTGGTAGACGTTCTGGTTGCGTTCCTATTCACCCGTGCGGTGGTTACACGGATTGCCAATTCCAATTGGATGAATTCTGGTTCGGCTATGACTGGAGTTTGCCCGGAACGACTTGGAGTGGCTAAGGCTTCGGAGGTGACTCAGTAATGGCTGGTTTAGGTACGCTCGGCAACCGTCTCTATAGTGGCGAGGTCTCCTACAACATTGTTGGTCGACGCAAACTTTGGTACAGCGTATCTGCCGTGTTGCTCATTCTTTCGATTGCGACTCTTGGGATACGAGGTTTAAATCTAGGCATCGAATTTAAGGGTGGTGCGGAATTCTCGGTTCCAGTAGCCACCGCAACAGATGCATCAATAGTTCAGGCGCGAACTGCAGTGACAAGCACCGGCAACACGGTATCTAGTGTGACGATCGTTGGTGGAAGTACAGTTCGGGTTCAGACTGCTGCTCTTACTTCCGAAGAATCGAACAAAGTGAGTGCTGAATTAGCTAAGTCATTTGGTGTTAGTGAATCGGAAGTGAAGGTTCAACTCGTCGGGCCAACGTGGGGTAGCGAAGTATCAAAGAACGCTGCAAGAGCGTTAGTTGTATTCCTGATCTTGGTGGCATTGTTCTTAGCTATGTATTTTGAATGGCCAATGGCTATCGCAGGTCTTGTTGCGTTGGGCCACGACGTGCTAATAACAGTCGGTATTTATGCCTTGAGTGGTTTTGAAGTCACGCCAGCCAGCGTTATCGGGTTTTTGACTATTCTCGGTTACTCGCTTTATGACACGGTCGTGGTATTCGACAAAGTCAAGGAGAACACAAAGGGAATAACCTCTGGTTCACGAATGACTTACAGTGAAGCTGCCAACCTGGCGCTTAACCAAACCCTCGTGCGCAGTATTAATACCTCGACGGTTGCGTTGCTTCCAGTTCTATCGATCTTGGTAGTTGGCGTGTCATTACTAGGCGCTGGAACGCTCAACGATTTAGCCTTAGCGCTATTCGTCGGCATGCTCGTTGGAACTTATTCATCAATCTTCGTTGCAACACCGATTTTGGCACAAATCAAGGAACGTCAGCCTGAAAACATTGCTCTAGCTAAGCGAGTCACTGCAAAGCGGAAGAATTCACCTGAAGCTGGAGATAATCTCGGGGCAGTTCTTGTGGGTGCACCAATAGTGCACGCAGCCGGACCGCGCCAACAACGTGTCAAGAAGCCACGTTCTCGACGTTCTGGAAAATAGTGCATGGATGCAGCTGGAGTTAACGCTCTAATAGCGGAGATTAATGACTATCCGCTTCCAGGTGTAGTTTTCAAAGATGTAACTCCAATATCTGGAGATGCAGCTGCAGCCCAGTGGGTTTCTGAGCAAATCTCGAAACACTTTACAGACCAACGTATAACACGAATAGTTGGTGTTGAAGCTCGCGGCTTTATTTTGGGCGCAGCACTAGCTAGCTATATGCACCTAGGTTTTGTACCGATCAGAAAAAGTGGCAAGCTTCCGAGGGCTACCTATCGAGCTGAATATGAACTCGAATATGGGAGTGACTCGATTGAAATTCACCAAGATGCCTTAACGGGAAGCGATCGAGTTTTGATAGTCGATGATGTTTTGGCAACTGGTGGCACTGCCTGTGCAGCAATTGATTTAATCTCACGATGCGGCGCGACGACTGTCGGAGTTGCAGTTTTATTGAACTTAGATTTCTTAGGCGGCGCTAGCAAGGTTGCCAAATTTGCTCCTAAATGTGACATTTACACGGTTTTAGAAGTTGGCAAATAGACTGGTGCCCAAGCAACTGGATGGATTAGGAGCGTGTAATGTCACTGGCCCAATCATCTACTGAACTTTCCGAGGCACTACAAATACGTTTTCCAAAAGGCCTAGAATCCACAATTCCGCAACAGTTACAGGAAGTTGTCGATACTTTACTTAAGTTTCACCCGTCTAGTGACATTGCAGAAATAACAAGAGCTTTCCAATTCGCAGATTATTTTCACCGCAGTCAATCCCGAAAATCAGGGGAGCAATACATTACCCATCCCATTGCGGTGGCTGGGATGCTGGCAGACCTGGGTATGACAACGTCAACAATTATCGCGGCCTTACTGCACGACACTGTCGAAGATACTGAGTACGATCTTGCGCATCTCAGGGTTGATTTTGGTGATGAGGTTGCAAACTTAGTTGACGGCGTAACGAAGCTGGACAAAGTTAAATACGGACAAACATCAGCCTCTGAAACTGTTCGTAAAATGGTTGTCGCTATGGCCCGCGACATCCGTGTGCTCGTGATTAAGCTAGTCGATCGCCAACACAACATGCGCACCCTGGCTTTCCTACCTGCTGAGAAGCAAGAGCAAAAGGCTCGCGAAACTCTAGAAATATATGCACCACTGGCACATCGACTAGGTATGAATAGCATCAAATGGGAGCTAGAGGATCTAGCTTTCGCCTCGCTATACCCAAAGATGTTCGAAGAAATTTCCAGATTAGTTGGCCAGCGAGCGCCTGCTCGTGATGAAAGTTTGCAGGAAATTGTTGGCGACGTCGATAAGGATCTGGCGGAGAACAAAGTTGCCGCTGTCGTCTCGGGCCGTCCAAAGCACTTCTACAGCATTTATCAAAAGATGATTGTCCGTGGCCGCGACTTCGACGATATCTACGACCTGCTTGGCGTGCGAATTTTAGTGGAAAGCGTTCAAGACTGTTATGCCACACTTGGAATCATTCATAATCGATGGAGTCCGGTTCCAGGCAGATTTAAAGATTACATCGCGATGCCAAAGTTCACTATGTATCAATCGCTTCACACCACTGTCATTGGACCTTATGGAAAACCGGTCGAGTTCCAGATCCGCACACATGAAATGCATCGAGCCGCCGAATATGGCGTTGCCTCTCACTGGAGATATAAGCAAGAGAACGTTGCAGGTAAGTCTGGCCCCGATGATCTTGGCTGGGTTCGACAACTTCTAGATTGGCAAAAAGAGACCGAAGATCCTGGTGACTTCTTGGATTCCCTGCGTGACGATCTGGGTGCATCTGAAGTTTATGTCTTCACACCGAAGGGCGAAGTGTTGGCTTTGCCAACTGGTAGCACGCCGATTGACTTTGCTTACGCAGTACACACCCAGGTGGGCGAGCGCTGTGTGGGAGCGCGGATCAATGGCAAATTGGTGCCGCTAGATTCCAAATTGACTAATGGCGATGCCGTGGAAATCATTACAAATAAATCTGACTCGGCTGGACCCAGTCGAGATTGGCTAAATGTAGTTGCTAGTGCACGAGCGAAATCTAAGATTAAGGCCTGGTTCTCTAAGGAGCGCCGAGAAGAGGCGATCGAAATTGGCAAGGAATCCATAGTTCGAGCGATGAAGAAGCAGGGCGTTCCGCTACGCCTCTTGTCCAATAGCGTATTGACCGCCCTTGCGACCGAATCTAATTATGCAGATGTAAGCGCGCTATACGCCGCTGTCGGAGAAGGGCACCTCGGCGCGCAGACGGTAGTGACTAGATTGTTGGTATCGCTAGGTGGACATGAAGGGCTCTCCGAGGACGCTTCTGAAGTCGTGCTGCCGGGGAAAGTCTCAAATCGAAGGAATGAAAAGCCTGATCCCGGTATTACGGTAATTGGTGCTGATGACACTTGGGTCAAATTATCGAGATGCTGTACGCCCGTACCAGGTGACGAAGTGCTTGGGTTCGTTACCCGCGGCTCGGGTATTTCAGTCCACAGGACAGATTGCGTAAACGCGGATCAATTACGAGAGCAACCAGAACGCCTGATCGAAGTAGCTTGGACTCCAGGAGTTAGCAGCGTATTTCTAGTGAACATTCAGGTTGAAGCGCTAGATCGGGCCAGACTACTTTCGGATGTAACTAGAGCGCTTTCTGACCAGCACGTGAACATTTTGAATGCATCCGTTACAACTAGCCGTGATCGAGTCGCCATCTCGCGATTCACGTTTGAAATGGGCGATCCAGCGCATTTAAATCAAGTTCTGCGAGCTGTCCGAGGTATTGACGGAGTTTACGACGTTTATCGAGTTTGAGATTAACCCAGTTTTGAAGCGCCCGATTGAGCAGCTTCAAGCAAGGCTTTAGTTTGATCGATTTGAGCGGTTAGCTTCTCAACTTCAGAGGTCTTACCTGCAGTCACAGCTGCTGCTACTTGCTTTTCAAGTTTTCCGAGGGCAGCTTCAAAGGAATTTACCAAAGTGTTCGCGCGTTCAACGACTTCAGGCTTAGAGCGATGCCAAATTTCTTCTTGCGCCTTGCGTATTGCATCTTCAACAACTTTTAGACGTCGTTCGACTTTATCTTTATCATTACGCGGGACCATGCCTGCCTTTTCCCATGCTTCCTGAATGTCGCGTAGGGCAGTTTTAGCAGAATCCACGTTAGTGATAGGCAACAATGCCTCAGCTTTGATAAGTAGTTCAAGTTTAACTTCTAGGTTTTTTCCGAATTCTTCATCACGGACAGAATTTGCAGCATTACGGGAACTAAAGAACTTGTCTTGTGCTGCCTTAAATTCTTTCCAAAGTTTGTCTTCGTCGCTCTTTCCGGCGCGAGCCAGACCCTTCCATTCGTCCATAAGCTTCTTGTAGGCCGTAGTTGTGGCAGCCCAGTCTGTGGTTTCTGCTAGGTCAGTAGCCTTAGCCACCAACTTCTTCTTTGCTGCGATTGCTTCGCCTCTAGTGGCATCCAATGTGGAGAAGTGCGCACGACGAGCTTTATCAAAGGCTGATCTAGCGTGACTGAAGCGCTTCCAGAGTTCTTGCTCTTTAGCACGATCGCCAGAGGGCAATTTTTTCCAATCATCCAGGAGATTTTTGAATTTCTCACCCGAAACTTTCCAGGCTGTGGAATTAGCTAATGACTCAGCCAGTGCAACCATTTCTTCACGCTTAGAAAGTGCCTGAGCTTTGAGTTCGGCCTTCTTTGCTGCTGCTTCTACTTTGCGGGTTTCAATACTTGCAAGAAGTTGGTCTTTATGTGTCGAGAGGACAGAAAGGTCACCAAGTAAATTTGGGCTTTCTAGCGACTTCTCAATTCGGTCGATGAGAGAGGTTACTGACTCAAGGTTGCCCTTGCCGTCCTTAAGACGTGTTGCAGTCAATTCAATCTCGGCGACTAGGTCGTGGTAGCGCTTGGTGAAAAATCCAAGAGCTTCATCTGGTGTCCCGATTGTGTACTGTCCGATCTTTAAAGGTTCGCCATCACCCTTAAGAAACACGTTTCCTTGTTCGTCTACGTGTCCAAATTCATTTGATGTGGTCATGGCATTCCTTTTGTCGGGTCCCGTTAGGGCTCTTGATTACGCAATCCAATTATGGCGTAGTTGTTACCTTGCTAATTACTACCGCTTGATTTGGAAGGCCATCGGTGCCACCACCGGAAACTCCAGCAGCAGCAACCTTATCTAGCCAATTCAAACCAGAGGTTATGGTTCCCCAAACGCTGTAATTAGGTGGAAGTGGTGAATCCTTATAGACCAGGAAGAATTGGCTGCCGTTTGTATTAGGGCCGCTGTTTGCCATAGCAACTGTGCCACGGGGATATACATACGTGGTAGCAGAACCAGCCTTCGGAAGATTTTCATCTGCAAAAGAGAAGCCGGGACTGCCAGTTCCTCTGCCAGAAGGATCGCCACACTGAAGGACAAAAATTCCTTGCGTAGTTAAGCGATGGCACGAAGTGTTGTCAAAGAAACTTTTTTGGGCTAGCCAGCCAATCGTGCCACTTGTATTTGGAGCAGCCGGATCAGCAGCAATAACAAGGTCACCACAGTTAGTCGAAATAGTTAGGTTGGTAATGCTTGGAATATCTTTTGGCTTACTACCAAACACAATATTGTTTGCTCTTGGACTAGCTGGTTTCTGGCAACCATCGATCGGCGCATTTGTTGAGATTGGTGCCGCGGAAGAGTCGGCATTTGGACTTTGTGTCGCAGACGCTGCTGAATTTGAAGCAGGCTTAGTTTGGTTGTAGACCACAAAACCAAGTACCGCGAGCACGCTGACTGCTGCGGATATTCGACGAATTAACCGATTACGCGCTTGTTTTGTGTTGCGTCGGATCTGCTGGCGCTCGTACTTGGCGCGGGCTATTTCTCGTTCACGTTTTGAAGTCACAATTAGGCATTCTACGGTGCCAGAGATGTAGACAATATCGCGGTAGCCTTGAGGAATTCCCGAGTAATTGAGAGATTATGCTAATTAAAAGCTTTCCTGCCGGTCCCTGGCAGACCAACTGTTACGTGATCGCTCCTGGTCCGAATAGTGAATGTTTGATAATAGACCCTGGCAGGAAGGCGGCCGCGGGCATCAAGGAATTGCTGAAAGAGCACAATCTGAGGCCAATTGCAGCCATGTTGACGCATGGTCACATCGACCACATGTGGTCGATTTTCCCGATTGCTAACGGCTACGGAATACCAGCGTTCGTTCATGGTTCAGACCGATATTTGATTAATGATCCAACTCAAGCGATGTCAATCGAAACGCAGAACTCCCTAATTTCCATGATGGATAGTGACGATGTCTTTGCTGAACCAGATGACCTGCGTGAAATTGCAGACAACATGACACTGGAGCTTGCTGGATTCGACATCAAGATTCGACATGCACCTGGGCATACCCAAGGGTCAGTGCTCTTCGATTTCCAGCACGATCGACCACAGGTATTCACGGGAGACGTGCTATTCGCAGGTGCAATCGGCAGAACTGATTTGCCTGGTGGGTCACCAGCTCAGATGGATGAATCGCTTCGCGACGTGGTCTTAAAACTTGATGATGCAGCTATGGTTTATCCGGGTCACGGCCCGGCAAGCGACATGGAGACAGAGCGCAAAACAAATCAATATCTATTGCGAGTCGCAAGTGGGCAGAGTGCCGTATGAGCGAGTTGTTCAAAGCTCCGAAGGGCACTTACGATGTCGTACCGCCGTTCTCTGCAACTTGGTTAGCAGTTCGTAAGGCGCTTTCGACACCGCCGATAAATTCAGGTTACGGGTACATCGAGACTCCGATATTCGAAGACACTGCACTTTTTGTCCGCGGAGTAGGCGAGTCAACGGATGTAGTTTCCAAAGAGATGTACACATTCGAAGATAAAGGCGGCCGCAGCCTGACTTTGAAGCCAGAAGGAACTGCCGGAGTTCTTCGCGCCATGCTGGAGAATCGAATGGATCGTGGTGCGTTGCCAGCAAAAGTTTGGTACACCGGTCCGCACTTCCGATACGAACAACCGCAATCTGGACGTTATCGGCAACACACACAAGTAGGCGTAGAGGCAATCGGATCTTCCGACCCAGCACTTGATGCCGAAGTTATCTGGATGGCGATCTATGCGCAGCGAGAGATTCTTGGACTTAAGCAAGTTCGCTTACTCGTAAATTCACTTGGTTGTCACAACTGTCGCCCAGAGTATCGAAAAATTCTGGTAGCTTTCCTTGATACCTGTGATCTAGATGAGGCTACCCGCGCTCGCGTTCTAATTAATCCCTTGCGAGTCTTAGACGACAAGCGCAAAGAGGTACAAGATCAGCTGACGGAAGCACCTCTAATGCCAGATTTCTTGTGCGCAGATTGTGCCGAGCACCATGTGAAGGTTCTTGGTTTTCTTGATGCACTTGGGGTTGTTTACGAGCAGGCACCAAGACTAGTTAGAGGTTTGGACTACTACGTACGAACAACATTTGAATGCGTGCATGATGGCTTAGGCGCACAATCTGCGATTGGTGGTGGCGGCAGATACGACGGGCTGATCGAAACTCTAGGTGGTCCACCAATGGCCGGCGTTGGATTTGGATTGGGTGTTGATCGCACTTGCCTTGCAGTCCAAGCCGAAGGCATAGAACTTTCCAACGATTCGCAGATTGATGCATTTCTCATTCCGATTGGTGAAGCATCCCAACTTTTAGTAATAGCCCTAGCGGGAAAGTTGCGCGGAAGTGGCATTGTTAGTGACATCGCGTTTGACGGCCGGAGCATTAAAGCTGCAATGAAGAGCGCAGATCGCAGTGGCGCCCGTTACGCAATTCTCATCGGAGATGAGGAGTTAGCTAGCTCGACCGTAATCCTCAAAGACCTGGTTATTGGAACCCAAGAAACAGTGGCCGTAGACTCGGTAATCGAAACCCTAATCGCACGTTTGAACTAGTCCAAAAAGGAACCTGAATGCTAAGAAGTATGGATGCTGGCGCGCTCCGTCTAAGCGATGCCGGATCACAAGTAACCCTCGCAGGCTGGGTTGGAAAACGCCGCGACCATGGCGGGATAGCATTCCTAGATTTACGAGACTCATCTGGCACGGTTCAGGTGGTTGTGCGAGACGAATCAGTCGCACATGACTTGAGATCTGAGTTCTGCCTGCAAATTATTGGCACCGTAGCTGCCCGACCTGAGGGTAACGAAAACTCTGAAATCGCCACAGGGGAGATTGAAGTGATTGCGGATGAAGTTGTCGTGCTTAGCAAAAGTGCAGCATTACCATTTCCGATAGACGATGCAATAAACGTGGGTGAAGAAACACGACTTAAGTACCGTTACTTAGATTTGCGACGCCCTAGTGCTGGAAACATTCTGCGCATGCGTAGTGATGTAAATCGCCTAGCACGCGAAGTTCTACACAAACGAAACTTTATTGAGATTGAAACCCCAACTTTGACTCGATCTACTCCCGAGGGCGCGCGCGACTTTTTAGTTCCAGTTCGGTTACAACCGGGACACTGGTACGCACTTCCACAGAGTCCGCAGCTTTTCAAACAACTTCTTATGGTTGCTGGCATGGAGCGCTATTACCAGATCGCTCGGTGTTACCGCGATGAAGACTTCCGCAAGGATCGGCAACCAGAATTTACGCAGCTCGATATCGAAATGAGTTTCGTTGAGCAGGAAGACATTCTTGAAGTTGGCGAGGCTATTGTAAGAAATCTCTGGCAGGGAACACTCGATTACAAAATCGGTGACTTCCCACGAATGACCTACTTCCAAGCCATGGATCGTTACGGCTCCGACAAGCCAGACTTACGATTCTTAATCGAACTGACGGAATGTACTGATTACTTCAAGACAACGGAGTTCCGGGTATTCCAGAATGAATATGTCGGTGCAGTTGTTATGCCTGGCGGCGCCGATCAGCCACGACGTGCATTTGATGCCTGGCAAGAGTGGGCCAAACAGCGCGGCGCAAAGGGTTTGGCGTACGTTACATTCGAGGCGGACGGAACACTTGGTGGGCCTGTTGCTAAAAACCTTTCTGATTCCGAGCGTGATGGACTTGCCGCGCACTTGGGTGCTAAGCCAGGAGACTGCGCCTTCTTTGGTGCGGGCCCTAAATCAACTACGCAGCAACTTCTTGGTGCTGTGCGCCAAGAAGTAGGCGAGCGGTGTGGCTTGATCAACGAGGATGAATGGTCATTCTTGTGGATCGTGGACGCTCCAATGTTTGAAAGGACAGATGACGGCGGCTGGACTGCAGTTCATCATCCATTTACTTCACCAAATGCAGAGTGGGTTGATCGTTTCGAAGAGGCGCCGGATCAAGCACTCGCCTGGGCATACGACATAGTCTGCAATGGCAACGAGATCGGTGGCGGTTCGATCCGTATCCATCGCGGCGACGTTCAAGAGCGAGTTTTCAAACTACTGGGTTTGAGCGATGAGGAAGCCAAAGAGAAGTTCGGCTTCTTACTTGATGCATTTGCGTACGGTCCACCGCCACATGGTGGCATTGCTTTTGGCTGGGATCGAATTTGCATGCTACTTTCTGGTGCGCCGAGTTTGCGTGATGTGATTGCATTTCCAAAGACCGGTGCAGGTTTCGATCCGTTAACTAGTGCGCCGACACCGATTACAGCGCAGCAACGTTTAGAAGCTGGAATTGATGCAGATCCGTTTGCCGAGTCTGAGTAAATGAGCGAATCGCTATTCGATCAAGGTAGTGGTGCATCACCACTTGCGGTTCGAATGCGACCACGTACGCTGGCAGAATTTGTCGGTCAATCGCGCGCAGTAGCACCAGGCAGTCCGCTACACCGGCTTTTGCAACCAGGCGATGAAACGAGTAAATCTTCGGTCATTATTTGGGGGCCGCCAGGTACAGGTAAAACCACCCTTGCGCAGTTGATAGCCCGCGCTGGGTCGGCTAAATTCATGGAACTTTCGGCAATCAACGCTGGTGTTAAAGACGTTCGCGATATTATTTCGACAGCCCAAGAGAACAAATCACTGTATGGCGTTTCGACTGTGCTATTTGTGGATGAGGTCCATAGATTTAACAAGACTCAACAAGACGCGCTACTCCCTGGAGTAGAAAATGGCTGGGTTACGTTAGTTGCGGCCACAACTGAGAATCCATCCTTCTCAGTTATTTCACCATTGCTATCACGTTCGCTAATGGTGACACTTAGCGAACTATCTGAAACTGATATTCGCGCGTTAATAGATCGTGCAACCATCGATCCGCGAGGTTTGAATGGCTCGGTTGTTGTAAGCGAAGAAGCAATGGCCATGTTAACTAGGCTTGCAGGTGGGGATGCCAGACGTGCGTTGACAGTTTTAGAGGCCGCTTCGGAAGTTACGTTGAGCGAACAACGTATGGAAGTGACAGTCGATGACGTTTCCGCTGCAAGCGACCATAACGTGGTCAGGTATGACCGAAGCGGCGATCAACACTACGACGTAATAAGTGCCTTTATTAAGAGCATCAGAGGGTCCGATGTCGATGCAGCCCTGCACTATCTAGCGCGAATGCTCGAGGCAGGCGAGGACCCAAGGTTTATCGCACGACGATTATTGATTTCTGCGAGCGAAGACATTGGACTAGCAGACAATGAGGCGCTTACCCTCGCTGTTGCTGCCGCACAAACTGTTGCGTTAATAGGCATGCCTGAGGCACGCATTACATTGGCGCACGTAACAGTCGCACTCGCGCTGGCACCGAAATCAAACAGCGCCTACCTAGCAATAGATGCTGCGATTGCTGATGTTCGAGCAGGTGACATCGGAGTAGTGCCACCTCACTTACGCGATAGCCACTACGCCCGCGCGGGGGATCTCGGTCATGGCGTTGGCTATCTATATCCACATGACATTTCAGAAGGAGTCGCAGCACAACAGTATTTACCTGCCGCACTCATCGACGCTGAATATTTCAAACCGACTGTTCGTGGAAACGAATCATTGATAAACCCGTTATGGGCAAAAATTCGAGAGCTTTTAGGACGCAAATGAGCCTTTGGGGCGCTAATTCGTTAGGGTTTAGGGGTGTAACAGAGTCCCTGTTAGGCGCCGAGGTAGGAGAAGGTCGATAACTGTGGATTCCGCTGAAATCCGGTCAAGATTTTTGAATTATTTTGAGTCAAAAGGTCATGCCGTTTTACCTAGTGCGAGCCTGTTATTGGATGATCCAACCCTGCTTTTTGTGAACGCTGGCATGGTGCCTTTCAAACCATATTTCCTGGGAGAAGCAGTTTCGCCAAACCCAAGAGTCACCACCGCGCAAAAGGTTGTCCGCACTCTCGACATCGAAGAAGTTGGTAAGACAACACGTCACGCATCCTTTTTCCAGATGTGCGGAAACTTTTCGTTTGGTGACTATTTCAAAGAAGATGCAATTCCATACGCTTGGGAACTACTCACTTCATCAGTCGCCGATGGCGGGTATGGCTTTCCCGAAGAAAAACTCTGGGTGACCGTCTATTTAGACGACGATGAGTCAGTCGACATTTGGCATAAGAAGGTTGGCGTTCCCATGGAACGAATCCAACGACGTGATATGGCGGACAACTTCTGGTCAATGGGTGTCCCAGGACCTTGCGGGCCGTGCTCAGAGATCTATTACGATCGCGGGCCAGAGCATGGACGCGAAGGCGGACCTATCGCGGATGAGACACGTTACCTCGAAGTTTGGAACTTGGTCTTCATGCAATTTGAGCGTGGTGATGGACCAGGAAAAGAAGGTTACCCAATCTTGGGCGAACTGCCTGCAAAGAACATCGATACTGGCATGGGCCTCGAACGCATGGCTGCCTTATTGCAGGGTGTCGACAACATCTATGAAATTGACACCACAAAAATAATCCTTGACCGCGCCAGTGAACTAACGGGTCAAAAGTATGGTGTGGATCCAAAGAATGACGTTGCGCTACGTGTGATCGCAGACCATGCTCGAACCTGTGCTTTCTTAATTGCCGATGGTGTCCTGCCTGGCAATGAAGGTCGGGGATATGTACTGCGTCGAATATTGCGCAGAGTGGTTCGGAATATGCGTCTTCTCGGAATGCATGAACCTGCCATGGCTCAACTAATAGATGCAAGTATCAAGGCAATGGCACCGCAATATCCGGAGTTAGAAACGGATCGTGGCCGGATCACCACTATCGCTAGCGCGGAAGAGGATTCCTTCCTTGGCACACTCGAACGTGGAACCACAATGTTCGATTTAGCAGCTAAGGATTTGAAAGCTGCAAAAATCCAAACCTTGAGTGGTGCATCTGCGTTTGCCTTACATGACACATTCGGATTCCCAATTGACTTAACGCTGGAAATGGCAGCCGAGCAAGGTTTGAATGTTGACGAAGAAGGCTTCCGGAAACTTATGCTCGAACAACGCACGCGTGCTAAGGCGGACTCACAGGCACGCAAGAGTGGGGTTTCAGCTGTCACGGTTTATCGCAACATCATGGGTAAGTCCGGTGCTACCGAATTCAAGGGTTATACCGAAACCGAGACTGAAGGTACCATAACGGGTTTAGTAGTCGATGGGGTTGATGTACCGGCGGCTAGGACTGGTGACGAAGTTGAAGTATTAGTTGATCGGACTTCGTTTTATGCCGAGGGCGGCGGCCAGTTAGCTGACCACGGCTTAATCACACTAAACGATGGTACAAAGGTAGAGATTGATGACGTGCAAATGCCAGTGCCTGGTTTGTATGTTCATCGCGGGCGCGTATTGCACGGCGAAGTTACGGTCGGTAATAAAGCGATGAGCCAAGTCGATGTTGAAAGACGTCTTGCGATTTCGCGGGCACATACCGCAACGCACATGGTGCACAAAGCATTTCGAGAAGCACTTGGTGAAACTGCTACCCAGATGGGTTCCGAGAATTCACCCGGCAGATTCCGTTTCGATTTTCCAAGCGCTGGTGCCGTACCGCAATCAGTGCTGAGTGATGTAGAAGCACGCGTAAATGATGTGCTGCTACAGAACTTGCTGGTCAGTGCGGAAATTATGACTCAAGATCAAGCACGAGCTACTGGTGCTATGGCGCTATTCGGCGAGAAATATAGCGACAAAGTTCGTGTTGTCAGCGTTGGGGATTGGGCTCGAGAGCTTTGCGGTGGAACTCACACCGAACGTTCTGGGCAGCTTGGAGTAATCACGTTTTTGTCTGAGAGTTCAATTGGTGCTGGTGTGCGAAGAGTTGAAGCACTAGTTGGCGCGGACGCATATCGGTTCCTAGCTAAAGAAAGACACATCGTTGATCAGCTTACCGAGATGACTAAAGTACGCGCTGACGAATTACCGGATCGCATTAGCAAGATGATGGAACGACTTAAGCAGGCGGAGAAGGAAATTGCTAAAGCACGAACGTCTGCACTTACAAGCAACATCTCTGATTTAGTTGGGCAACCGAACAAGATAGGTGAGACGAACCTATATCGATTCATTGCGCCTACAGGAACTTCAGCTGGGGATTTACGAGATTTGGTGACAAGCGCTAAAGGCAATATTGTCGGCAATAACTTTGTGCTAGTCGGTGCCACGATTAGTGAAGGCACAGTTGCGTTTGTGGTGACAACCGACTCAGCTGCTCGCGATAGCGGAGCCTCGGCCGCTGAAGTGCTTAAGGCGATGTTGCCGATTGTTGACGGTCGTGGTGGCGGCAGTGCGGAAATGTCGCAAGGCGGAGGATCAAACGCTGGAGCACTTGATGCCGCGCTCGTTGCCGCAGCAAATGGTCTGGGTAAATAGATTTGCAGCGCGGTGTTCGACTAGGTCTAGATGTTGGATCAGTGCGAATCGGAGTCTCCTATAGTGATCCAGACGGCATCATGGCAATTCCAATGACCACAGTCGTTGCTGGCAAAACTGCTATAGCTCAAGTTGCTGCACTTGCGGTCGAATACCAAGCTGACGTTATCTATGTCGGAAACCCAGTCAACCTCTCTGGTGCACACACCCAGTCCACAGAATCTGCCCAAAGTTTTGCTACCGAGTTGCAGAGTGTTCTAGAACAAACTGCTTCAGTTCGATTGATTGACGAGCGGTTAAGTACGGTTTCCGCACAACGTGGCATGCAGGATATTGGCAAGACCCAGAAGGCGAGCCGCAGTGTCATCGATCAAGCCGCGGCTGTCATAATTCTTGAGCAAGCACTCGAGATCGAAAAACGATCAGGAGAACCTGCAGGAATCTGGGTCGGTGATATTAGTGGGTAACTTAGATATTTTTGGTGATGATCCCAAGGCTGACGCAAGAATTCAACCGCAAAATGCTTCTTCTGAGACGCCGTCTAATTCTGTCGACGCATCACCGAGGAAATCCAGGAAATCTAACGGAACTCCAAAACGATTTCGTGCATTGAAATCTGCTGGAGTTTTGGTCGTGGTCATCGCACTGATTGCGCTTGCGGTTCCGAAAGCAATCAGCATGTTTTCAGGCGCGCCTGATTTTCCTGGACCAGGTACTAGTTCAGTGCGAGTTGAAGTAAAAGATGGTGACACTCTCGCGCGAATTGGAAACACTCTAAAAGCCAGTGGGGTAGTTAAGTCGGTTGATGCTTTCGTTGCAGCCGCAAACAACAATCCAAATAGTGCCAAAATTTCAGCCGGCTTCTACGATCTAAAATTGCAAATGAGTGCCAAGGGGGCAGTTAATTCGCTGCTTGATCCAACAGTCAAAGTCGTAGATAGAGTAGTGATTCCTGAAGGCAAGAGAGCCGCCTGGATTTATGCAACACTTGCTAAGGCCAGCGGCCTTCCGGTTACTGATTTTGAGACTGCAGCTGCCAACGCAACACAATTGGGATTGCCGGGTTATGCCAATGGAAATGTAGAAGGTTTCTTATTCCCGGCTACGTATGAGTTAGCACCTGGCGCGACCGCTGTTGAGATTCTCAAAATGATGATTGCAAAATTTAACGCCGAGTCAACATCGCTAAATTTGGAGGCTCGCGCCAAGTCAATGGGAAGAACACCTTACGACATATTGTCGATTGCTTCGTTGCTTCAAGTTGAAGGTCATCCGAGGGATTTTTCAAAAGTTGCGAGAGTTGTGTACAACCGACTTGCTGCACCCATGCGGCTTCAATTTGATTCAACTGTAAATTATGGTCTAGGTCGAACCGATGTTATTTTGACGACTGACCTATTGAATAAAGATACTCCGTACAACATGTATCTCCATGATGGTCTACCACCGACGCCGATTGATAATCCGGGTGCCGCGGCGATTGAGGCTGCTTTGAATCCAGCAGCTGGTGATTGGCTTTACTTCATAACGACTGACCTGAAGACTCAAGAGACAAAATTTACGAAATCCTATGCTGAGTTTTTGAGATTTAAGGACGAGTTCTTAGCTTTCTGTGCCGCCAATCCAGGATCCTGCTGATGAGTAAGGCAGCTGTACTGGGTAGTCCGATTTCACATTCGTTGTCACCTGTTTTGCATAGAGCCGCATACGAAGCTCTAGGGTTGCCTCATACCTATGAGGCAATTGAGATTGACGAAAGTCAGTTGGCTGAATTCGTGCAAAGTCTTGATGAAAATTGGCTTGGTCTTTCGCTCACTATGCCGCTTAAAGAGTTGGCCTTTCAAGTTGCCCACACAATAGATGAAACGGCTCGGCTAAGTGGTTCGATAAACACATTGATTTTCGCAGACCAGATATCGGCACACAACACAGATGTGCTCGGGATAATGGACTCGCTGACTGAGTTTGGAATTTCTTCTCCACGCTCTGCCGTAATACTTGGAGCTGGAGCGACCGCACGTTCTGCACTATTGGCATTGGCTAACTTGGGCGTCACCGAAGTGGAAGTTGTCGCAAGGAATTCTGCAAAGGTAAATACCTTGCAGTCCGTCGGTGACTCTATAGGAATCCAGGTTCAATCCCGCCCACTTGACGAATCGAGTTGGCTAACGGCCGATGTTGTCATAAACACAACCCCCAGAGGTGCAATGGATGACATAGCGAATGAAGTCATCTCTCCAACCGGTACCTTGCTAGATGTCGTTTACGATCCTTGGCCAACTTTGTTGGCGGCGGCGTGGGGGGTGCAAGGCGGACAAATTCTTTCCGGACTATCTATGTTGCTGCATCAAGCAGTACATCAAGTCACTTTAATGACCAGTCATGTGGGACCACTTGAGCCAATGCGGTCTGCGCTAAATCTCGAACTACTCAATCGCGGATTGACCACGATCTAGTCCGGAAATTCGCGGTTAATGACCAAAAGGTGAAAGACTAGACCTATGTTGCGATGGCTAACGGCAGGTGAATCACACGGCCCAGCTTTGTCAGCAATTCTTGAGGGTATGCCGGCAGGCATTGCGGTCCAAACCAGCGACATTGAGGCAGCATTAGCTCGTCGTCGATTAGGTTTCGGTCGCGGTGCTCGCATGAAATTTGAGCAAGATGCGGTATCAATCACAGGCGGAATCCGTCATGGGCTAAGTCAAGGCGGGCCAATCGCTATCTCGGTGGCTAACAGTGAGTGGCCCAAATGGGAAGCGGTGATGTCACCCGATCCAGTCGACCAAACTGATCTGGAAAACATAGCCAGAAATGCTCCACTTACTCGGCCGCGACCAGGACATGCGGATTTAGCAGGCATGCAAAAGTATTCTCACGACGACGCACGCCCGATTTTGGAACGAGCCAGCGCCCGAGAGACAGCAGCGCGAGTGGCACTTGGCGAAGTAGCAAAACAGTTTTTGGCACAGGTAGGTGACATCCAT
This sequence comes from Actinomycetota bacterium, assembly GCA_947452765.1. GTDB lineage: Bacteria > Actinomycetota > Actinomycetes > S36-B12 > UBA5976 > UBA5976. Next base: position 54,662 of record CANGDR010000003.1, read on the forward strand.
GTCATCAGCCACGTAGTTGGAATCGGTTCAGTTGGCAGCGATTCAGCCGACTTGCCGACAGCAACAGACATCGAGAAGATCGATGCTGATCCAGTCCGCTGTTTCCATGCGGCCACAAGCGAGGCTATGCAAGCAGAGATTCGATCAGCTCAAAATGATGGTGACACATTGGGTGGAGTCGTTGAGGTTCTTGCTTATGGTTTGCCGGTTGGCTTAGGTTCGCATGTGCACTGGGATCGACGTCTAGATTCAAAACTAGCCGCAGCGTTGATGGGAATTCAAGCTATCAAGGGCGTGGAAATCGGAGATGGCTTTGAATCTGCTCGCCGCCGTGGCTCACAAGCTCACGATGAAATCTTTACTGATGGTGATCAGCTTCGTCGTGTAACAGGCCGCAGTGGTGGCACCGAAGGTGGCATGAGTAATGGGGAAGTGTTGCGCGTTCGAGCTGCAATGAAACCAATTTCCACTGTGCCACGTGCGCTATCTACGGTAGATATTCAAACGGGCGAACCAGCTGTAGCAATTGGCCAGCGATCTGATGCGTGTGCGGTTCCAGCAGCAGGTGTCGTAGCCGAAGCCATGGTCGCCCTAGTAATTGCTGACGCACTACTAGAAAAATTCGGTGGCGATCACATTTTAGAGACTCAGCGCAATCTTAAATCATTCATCGCTAATTTACGGATGTAGTTATGAGCGCAGTCGTGCTGGTCGGTGTACCAGGTGCAGGTAAGACTACAGTGGGTCGACTCTTGGCCGAACTTATGCAAACCACTTTTGTGGATAGTGATCAAGTCATCGAAGAGCGAGCCGGCAAGACTGTCGCTGATATTTTCACACAGGACGGTGAACCGGCATTTCGTACGCTGGAACATGAAGTAATAGTCGACTTGATTTCGAGTGGCCAAGGTGTAATCGCACTCGGTGGTGGGGCGTTGGCGGACTTAGCCACACGCAAGCAAGTTTCGGAAGCGACAGCTGTTTGGCTGGTAGCTGGCCTGGCGCAGGCGGTTGAGCGAGTTGGCATGAATCGCAACCGGCCGCTCTTATTGGGTAATGTTCGCGGGCAACTAGCGGAACTTATGACAGCACGGGAACCCATCTATCGGGAAGTTGCCAACGTGACAGTAGACACATCCAAACTCACGCCGACTGAAGTAGCCGCAGCAATTGTGATTGAGCTACAGAAATTGGATGTCTAGCCATGGCAACTATTGAGGTACACGCTGACCACACCTATCCCGTAATAGTTGGTCGCAACTTAACTGCCGAGATATCCAGATACCTTGGTGATGCCACAAGTGTGGCTGTCATGTATCCGCAAGCCTTGCGCGCTGCAGCAGACACGATTCGCCATGAGCTTGCAGGCATAACTTCGATTACAATTGAGATCCCAGATGCCGAAGAAGCAAAGACTGCTTCAGTACTTGAATTCTGTTGGATGGCGCTTGGTCAAGCAGGGTTCACGCGAAATGATTTGATTATCTCGGTTGGTGGTGGCGCCACAACTGACCTTGCCGGATTCGTTGCGGCCACATGGTTACGCGGAATTCGAGTAATCCACGTACCTACAACATTGCTCGCGATGGTGGATGCAGCCGTCGGGGGGAAAACTGGAATTAACACTGCCGAAGGTAAAAACCTAGCGGGAGCAATCCATTCGCCGACTGCAGTAATTTGTGATTTAAATTCCCTGGAGTCCCAGACCCAAGGTGACTACATCGGTGGACTTGCAGAGATTATTAAGGCAGGCTTCATCCGCGATCCCAAGATTTTGGATTTGATCGAATCCAATCCAATTGGTGCTAAGTCTCCATTGTGGGAGCATGCGCAAGAAATGATTGAGCGGGCAATTCAAGTCAAGGCGGACGTTGTAGGTCTAGATCTACGCGAAACCCTGGGTACGTCTGCCGGTAGAGAGATTCTTAACTACGGACACACTTTTGGTCATGCAATTGAGCGTACTGAAAACTACAAGTGGCGACATGGATCAGCAGTTAGCGTAGGCATGATTTTTGTGGCAAATCTAGCGCATTTATCTGGACGGCTTTCGACTGAAGTTCTACTACGCCACCGCACGATTTTGAATGCAGTAGGACTTCCAGTCACTTATGAAAATAGTGATTGGGACACACTGCTAGAAGCCATGAAGATAGATAAGAAGTCACGTGGCGCAATGCTTCGCTTCGTAGTGCTGGACGATATAGCTAGGCCAGCAATACTGGAGGGTCCTGATTCGGCGTTGCTGTTTGCAGCATTCCAAGAAGTAGTGCAGGGTAAATAACATGCGCGATGTATTGATTCTCAACGGCCCAAATCTGGACCGACTTGGAACTCGCGAGCCCGAAATTTATGGGTCTTTGTCGCTCTCAGAAATTGGAGATAGTTGCGTAGAATTTGCAAAAGCACATTCGCTGCGAATTGATTTCAGACAAACTAATGACGAAGCGGAGTTAATACGCTGGTTACACGAAGCAGCTGACAGGTCATTGCCGGTAATTATGAATCCAGCTGCATTTACGCATTACTCCGTAGCAGTTAGAGATGCCGCATCGATGCTCACAGCCCCGCTGATTGAAGTCCACTTGAGCAATCCCCTTGCTCGTGAGGAATTTCGCCACACTTCGCTGGTATCAGGAATCGCACATGGAACTATCAGTGGATTTGGTGCAAATTCTTACATCCTCGCACTGCAGGCAATGCTGAACTTGTGAGTCTTGAACCCAATCACCAAGATCGGATAGCAAGGTTACGCGCTTCTTTGTCTGACGATCAGGCGCTGTTAGTAACTGATCCGCTGAATATTCGTTACTTGGTTGGCTTTACTGGGTCGAATGGTTCGTTGCTAGTGACAAAAAATGAGGTGAAACTCGCGACAGACTCGAGATATGAAATTCAAAGTGCCGAACAGACATCCGGAATTGTGATCACGATTGACCGAGATCTCTTCGGCTCGTTGCTAGGCGAAATGAACTGCCCGGAATTGGTTGTTGAAGGCAAAGATTTGTCAGTAATCCAGTTTCACCAGCTCAAACAGCGGTTTCCAAAACTTTCGTTAACAGTAAGTGAGGACGTTGTTGAGAACTTGCGTGTAATCAAAGATGCTTACGAACTTGAAATGATCTCGAAGGCTTGCGAGATCTCTACCCAGGCACTGTCAGAACTCCCGAAATGGCTCACCCCTGGCGTGACAGAGCTGGAGATCGCGTTCCAACTTGAACAGCAAATGCGCCGCCTAGGAGCAGACGACAAGGCATTCGAAACAATTGTTGCGGGCGGTTTGAATTCGGCAATCCCGCACCATGAACCTACGACCAAAGTGGTTGAAGTAGGTGATTTGCTGAAGATCGATTTTGGCGCAAAAGTCGCTGGCTACCATTCAGATTGCACTCGTACTTTCGTTGTAGGGAGCCCATCAGCTTGGCAACGAGAACTATACGATGCGGTGTTCAACGCCCAAGCAATTGGAAGGGCGATGCTAAAACCAAGAGTTACGTTTTCTAGCGTTGTTTCCGCGGTAACGGAGTCGCTGAACTTCGCCGGATATGGAAAGTATTTCTCACATGGACTTGGGCACGGCGTAGGTCTTGCGATTCACGAGAACCCGTTTTTCGCCGCTTCAGATCACGCTAAGATTGACCAAAATACGGTAATCACGGTTGAACCGGGCGCATATTTGCCTGGTCAAGGTGGGGTTCGAATCGAAGACACAGTTGTCATAACTGATGACGGTTATTTGAATCTAACCGAATTTTCTCACGACTTGATTGAACTCTAGAGACCCGAAACTAGGAGAGCACATGGCATCTACAAATGATCTTAAGAATGGTCTAGTCCTTAACATCGAAGGACAGCTTTGGAATGTCGTAGAGTTCCAGCACGTAAAGCCAGGCAAGGGTCCAGCGTTTGTTCGCACGAAGTTAAAGAACATCCTCACCGGCAAAGTCGTGGACAAAACTTTTAATGCCGGAGTTTCGGTGGAGACAGCAGATGTAGATAAGCGCAACATGCAGTATTTGTATCGTGACGGTGACGGCTGGATCTTTATGGATCTACAAACTTTCGAGCAATACACACTGTCCAATGCAATCGTTGGCGACGCATCTCGATTCATGCTGGAAAACCAAGAAGGTGTAGTTGCCATTCACAATGACTTACCGATTTACCTAGAACTTCCAGCCAGCGTTGAATTGATGGTGACCTACACTGAACCAGGCTTGCAGGGTGATCGCTCGAGTGCAGGGTCAAAGCCAGCAACATTAGAGACTGGGGCTGAAATTAAGGTTCCGTTATTTCTCGAATCAAACACCAAAATCAAGGTAGACACTCGTGATGGCTCGTACCTAGGGCGCGTTAACTAGGTGCGCACCAGAACCAAAGCGCGGCAGCGTGCCGTGGAGTCACTCTTTGAAGCAGAACAAAGAGGGGTCTCTGCAGCTGATGTGTTCGCGCGCAACCCAGCAGTGAATGACTATGCTATCGAACTAGCAAATTTGGTTGAGGAACACGTAGATCGCATTGATGAAGTAATTTCTACCTACTCTCAGCAGTGGCCTCTGGAAAGAATGCCAGCCGTTGATCGTGCCATTGTGCGAGTTGCAATTGCAGAGTTACTTTGGAAGCCCGATGTTGATAGTGGGGTAGCGGTTTCCGAAGCTATTGAGATTGCAGCAGTATTGAGCACACCTGAATCTGCAAAATTTTTGAACGGTTTATTGGGACAAATTGCCGCGCTCCGGGAAACAATCTCGTCGCTATAACGTGCCCTGAGTGGGATTCGAACCCACACTGAACGGTGTTTGAGACCGCGCTCTCTGCCAGTTGGAGTACCAGGGCTTAAATGTTGCTCCCATAGGCTATCGCGTCCAAAGTCGGGTCTTAACCGTAGGCTTGCGATATGAGAATGTACGGTGTCGACGAGTGGTGACAACTAAGTCTGAGTCCGCCGTTTTAACTATTCCAAATGCTTTGAGTGCGTTACGGCTTCTGGGTGTCCCAGTATTCTTTTGGCTGATAGTAGTTCCACAACGGGATGGTTTAGCACTCGGAATCCTGATTGTTAGCGCTTTTACAGATTGGCTCGACGGTTACCTTGCTAGGCGTCTCGGGCAATACAGTCGATTAGGCGAATTGTTAGACCCAATGGCAGATCGACTCTACGTGATTGCGGCTTTAGTGGCCCTGTACCTAAGGAATATCCTTCCGTTATGGGTGGTCTTAGCGCTAATTGCCCGAGATGTAGCAATGATGTTGCTTCTGATCTACCTGAAGAGGTTCGGGTACACAGGTGTACCAGTCCATTTTGTGGGTAAAGCAGCAACTATGAATCTGCTTTACGCACTCCCACTAGTCCTACTTGGCACTTTCGATGGCAACATCGGTGTCATCGCCCACAACATTGGGTGGGCTTTTTTGCTTTGGGGTATCGGGATGTATTGGTACGCGGCTTGGCTCTATTACCAGCAAGTCTGGCAACTCAGAGCAGAGATTAGATCATGAGAGACGACGCCTCCCTGGATGCGTTGCTTGCAGATGCGTTAGCTTCCGATTATGACGGCACCGCCAGTGAAGATCATGGAAAACTGTCCGTATTTTTCGTAGTTGGTGCCACAACTCTTGTGACCATTGTTTTAGGAATGGCACTGGCAGAGACAAGGGTTCAAGCACTGGCAAATCTAACTACTCGGACCGCACTTGTTCAGCGAGTACAGGCTGCCGACGGGAGAGTAGCAACGATGGAGGCCCGTGTTAAGACCGCACAACAGAACCTGCAAGCCGCTGAACAAGCTAATCTGGCTGGAACCTCACTCGGGCAACAAGCCAACTTAAAGCTCGCGAGATTGCGAGCCGCAGCAGGTTTCACGGCTTTGTACGGTAATGGATTAGAAGTATTCCTAAGTGACGCTCCAGTGAATGGATTAGTCCCCAGTGACGCGCAACAGCCAGGTCGAATTATTGATCGCGATTTGCAGGAAGTTGTCAATGGCTTATGGCAGGCAGGCGCAACAGGTGTTGCCATTAACGGCCGACGTCTGACTGCAAGTTCGGCGATACGGTCCGCCGGAGACGCCATTTTGGTTGATTATCGACCTTTGCTCCCGCCATACAAGATTTCAGCAATTGGGGTTGACGCCAATCAAGTTGCCGGAAAATTTCGTGAAAACCAGGGTGGCTTGTTGCTTGAACAACTTCAGGCGCACTACGGCATAATCTGGGAGTTAAGAACTCTAGGAAAAATCACGTTACCTGCCGCCGGCAGTGGTAGCACTTCAGGAGGTACGCCATGATTCCAGCAATCGGATTGCTAGTCGGGATCGTTTTCGGCTTGTTGCTGCACCCGACAGTTCCAGTGTGGCTTCAGCCCTACCTACCAATTGCCGTGGTTGCCGCCCTAGACGCCGTATTCGGCGCATTTAGATCTGTGTTGGACGGTATTTTCAACGACCGAATATTCGTAATTTCTTTTCTATCAAACGTGCTTGTGGCTGCTGTAATTGTTTTCCTGGGCGATCAACTTGGTGTTGGTTCACAAATGTCAACGGGAGTTGTGGTTGTGCTATCAATGCGCATCTTCGCAAACGTAGCTGCTATCCGCCGACATTTACTTAAGGCATAAGCATGGGTTTACATTCGGCGCCGAGGCCGGTGCGTACATCTGCAGAAGCTAGATTTAGATTAAAACGGTCATTGTCGCCACGAATGAGTGGTACTCAAACAATGATCACGGTAATTTTTATTTTGATCGGCTTCATGACAACTGCCGCCATAAGTGGGAATCGCTCTGATTCGATTTTGTCCAACGCACGTCAAAGCGATCTAGTTAGTCTCTTAGATGACCTAGCTCAGCGAGAAGCACGTCTCCAAGCTGAGAACAGCAGATTAGAAACAGCGCGCGAGACTTTGCTTGGCGGTGACCAGTATGCGGCTTTGAATGAGGCCAAGCGACGTGCATCCGAGTTGGCGAAACTTGCGGGTAGCGAAGCAGCTTCAGGGCCAGGTATGACCGTTACCATTACTGGGAATTTATCGGCGTCGACGTTACTTGACGCAATCCAAGAACTACGCGATGCCGGCGCAACTGCGATCCAGATCTCAGACCGTAATCTCGCAGTCAGAGTTATCGCTAATACTTGGTTTGCTGATAGCGCGAGTGGCGTAACTATTAGTGGTACTGCGCTAGAAGTTCCCATTGTAATCAAGGTTCTGGGAGATTCAACGGTTATGGAACCAGCGCTCAAAATACCTGGTGGCTTAGCCGATACAGTCGGCTCGGGTGGAGGAAATGTGACCATCGCACCAATGGAAAACTTAGCGATTTCAGCAATTGTGCCCCTTCCCAAATCCTAGGTCACCAACCCGTAGAATCTCTGCATGAGCAATATTCCAACAGATCTTAAGTACACCGCAGAGCACGAATGGGTTCGAGTGATTGATGACTCGACGATTCGCTTCGGCATAACCGACTACGCCCAAGACGCACTGGGGGACATTGTCTTCGTGAGCTTGCCAAGTGTTGGCGACAACTTAGTTGCTGGAGCCACATGTGGCGAAGTTGAATCCACGAAGAGCGTGAGCGATGTTTACGCCCCAGTCTCTGGCGAAGTCGTTGCTCGTAACGACGGTGCAGAAACTGCTCCGGACTCCTTGAATTCTGATCCATATGGAAACGGTTGGATCGCAGACGTTCGTGTATCTGGCTCAGCAACAGAAATAGCCGAAGGCCTCTTGGATGCAGCTGGCTACCAAGCAATAACCTCCGGCTAACCAATACCCGTATGCATACTTACATTTGTAAGGCCATTGCTAGAGATAGTTCTCGATGGATAGGTAGGAACGCTAATGGACGCTAATTGTTTGCAGTGTGGCAACGTCAACGAAGCTACTGCACGTTTTTGTTCATCGTGTGGAGCAGCAATGACATCGGCAACTGATACTGGTGTTATTCAGCTTTCACCTGATCCTGAGACTGGTGAATTGTCAAAAATCGATCACAACACGTTCGCATCAGCGAAAGAGGAATCTGCTTTTCTTGTCGTTCGTCGCGGCGCTATGGAAGGGGCCCGTTTTCCATTGGTTAGCCCAAATGGCGAAACGCTAGCTTTGGGTAGAAGCCCAGAAAGCAATATCTTTTTGGATGACGTAACCGTATCTCGTAAGCATGCAACTATTGCGCAGGTCAACGGTTCGTGGCAACTAACTGACTCTGGATCACTCAATGGAACCTATGTAAACAAGCAACGAGTCACAGATTCACCTTTGCATGACGGTGACGAGGTGCAGGTAGGTAAGTATCGCTTTGTGTTCGTTTTAATGAATAGTGCTAGTAATTAGATGAATTCTTCACAATACAATTTTGCTCAGCCCGCAGAGGCGCTACTAAGTATTGGTGAAGTCCTAGTTCGATTGCGGGATGAATTTGCTGACATATCCATTTCAAAGATTAGATTTCTGGAGACCAATGGCTTGGTATCTCCGGAGCGCACTCCGAGTGGATATCGAAAATTCTCGTTAGTGGATGTTGAGCGACTGCGCTACGTGCTACGAATGCAACGCGACCACTTTTTGCCGTTACGTGTCATCAAGGACCATATTGACGCATTGAATCGTGGCCTGGAGCCAGCCAACGTAACGGATGTGGCTCCAAAGCCGCCTCGCAATTTGATGAGCACTGCGGAGATCGCCATCTCAAGCGTGGCGACTAACGTGCGTCTCAAAATAGACGAATTGGCATTGGCTTCGAAAACGGGCGTGGATTTTTGCCAAGACCTGTGTGATTTTGGACTGATTAAGGCTGATGCAGCTGGTTACTTCAATGGCACGGCAGTAGGAATCGTCAATGGGGCTAATGGTCTGCGGGCTTTCGGATTGGAACCGCGTCACCTAAAGACGGTGCTCTCAAGTGCAAGTCGCGAAGTGGATCTATTTACGCCAATAGTGAAGACCGCGGGCGCTGGTAAGCAGGCCGCAAGTCGCGCTGAGATTGAAGAATTGTCATTGCAATTGGCGTCATCGATAGTTTCATTACATGGTCTTCTGGTGCGCGAGATTTTGGACCGCCAAACCTAACAATCACGTCATAGACTGATCGCGTGAGACAAGTAGACGTTGTTGGTATTCGCCTAGAGCTACCTTCCAATCAGCCAGTTCTGATTCTGCGTGATCAAGAGTCACCTCGGTACCTGCCGCTTTGGATTGGTGTCGCTGAAGCCACCGCAATAACTCTCGCAATAGATGGGGTTGCGCCTAGCCGACCACTAACTCACGATTTGATACAGAACCTGATCATTCACTTGGATGAGCGGGTTATCTCAGTTGTCATCAGTGAATTAGTAGAAGGTACGTATTTCGCAACCATTAACTTTGCGAATCACGACGCAATCAGCGCTCGTCCATCTGATGCAGTTGCGTTAGCGGTTAGGGCAGGCGTCCCAGTATTCGTCGACAATGACGTAATGGATTTCGCTGGAATGGACCTTGCGGAAGGCGAGGACAATGTAACGGACTCCCAGGAGGAGTTGGAAGCATTCCGAGCATTCTTGGACGAAATACAACCGGACGATTTCAGTTAATCCCGAACCTGACTTCCCGTAAGTGCAAAGCCTGGATAGATGTTCTGTTTCAAGTAGTTTCTATGCCTAAAGTTGAACTTTAGGGTAAGACTTCGGCGTGTCGATGACGGATGTGATTGACCTGCATATCCGCTAGTTCTATTGTGAAAGGACACAGGTTCCCCGCGGATTGGTAAGCCGATACGCCCTGAGTAAGCAGGAGCACTAAATGTCGGATCAAGGCCTAACGCCAGACCAAGCTGCACAACAACTGCTAATTGCACGGGATGCTGCTGCTATCAAGGCTGGGGAACAGGGTTTGATCTTCGACGAAACGGCGACTGAATCAGTGCCCGAGATCGGCTATCGCGGACCAGTAGCTGCTGGTGTTGTTGGCATCACGTATCGTCAGCTCGATTACTGGGCTCGCACCTCGCTTGTTTCACCCACAGTGCGCCCAGCCACAGGTTCTGGAACTGCTCGGCTTTACGGCTTTCGTGACATTTTGGAATTGAAGATTGTCAAGCGCCTCCTCGACACTGGTGTATCGCTTCAGCAAATCAGGACTGCAGTGGAACATCTGCGGAGCCGCGGAACGACTGACTTGACTCAAGTTACTTTGATGAGCGATGGGGCGAGTGTTTACGAATGCACCTCACCGGACGAAGTAATTGATTTATTGGCAGGTGGCCAGGGTGTGTTTGGTATTGCACTTGGTCGTGTTTGGCAGGAAGTCGAAGGCTCGTTATCACAACTGCCTAGTGACCAGTCCGAAATGGCTATCGACGAAACGAGTGCGACCGATGAACTCTCTATGCGACGCCGGGCAAGAGTTTCTGGCGAATAGCCACAAGTACGTCTAAGTGGGTGGTTATGCCACCTATTTCCACATTATGTAATAGCCTTTAAGTGCTGTCGATTCCGTGAGGGAGAGAGCGCACAGCCAGTGCGACGCCGAAGGGGCAATGCTCCCCAGAACCTCTCAGGCAAAAGGACTCCATGGAATCAGCAACTCTGAAGTGTTTTCTCGCAACAGAGGGGGAGGGCCGGTAACGGTCTTACCTTCTATTGCTATTGAGGAATACTATGTCAGTCACTGTGCAACAGTCTGAGTACACCGAATTCGCGGATCGTCACATAGGTCCACGCGAACATGAGTTAAAAACAATTCTTTCACACATAGGTTATGGATCGTTAGCAGATCTAGCTAAGGCCGCCGTTCCGGTGAACATCCAGAACCCGACTCCACTAGCTATCGAGCACGGACGAACTGAGGCCGAAGTACTAGCCGAGCTTCGAGCCTTTGCTGACAAGAACGAAGTTTTAACTTCCATGATTGGTCTTGGCTACTACGGAACTCACACGCCTGGCGTGATACTCCGCAACATAACTGAGAATCCAGCTTGGTACACGGCCTACACGCCCTACCAACCAGAAATTTCGCAAGGCAGATTAGAAGCACTTATCAATTTTCAAACTATGGTTACTGATTTAACAGGTTTAGATATTGCCAGTGCATCATTGCTCGATGAATCAACTGCAGCTGCTGAAGCCATGACTTTAATGCGCAGGTCTTCGAAGTCGGAGTCGCAAGTTTTACTGGTAGATACTGACACACATCCGCAGACACTTTCCGTGTTAGCAACTCGCGCTGAACCACTAGGGCTTGAACTGAAGTTGATCGACCTAGATAACGAAACTGAGATCCAAGATGCATATGGCCTGCTAATCAGCTACCCAGGTAGCAGCGGCAAGATTCGCGACATCGCTAAGTTCACCGCCTCAGCTAGCGCCAACGATGTATTGGTGGCCGTCACAACTGACTTACTTGCGCTTACGTTAATTGAAGCCCCGGGCAAGCTAGGCGCAGATGTAGTCGTTGGCTCGTCGCAACGTTTTGGTGTTCCGATGGGATTTGGTGGACCACATGCCGGCTTCATGGCCGTGCGTTCTGGCTTAGAACGTTCGATACCAGGACGCTTGGTCGGAGTAAGTGTTGACGCTGATAACCACGTGGCATATCGATTGGCACTGCAAACGCGTGAACAACACATTCGCCGCGAGAAAGCTACGAGCAACATATGCACTGCTCAGGTTTTACTTGCAGTCATGGCATCTATGTACGCCGTCTACCACGGACCAAAAGGACTTAAGCGGATTGCAACCAAGACGCATCACAAGGCCACGGCTCTCGCTAGCGGTCTGGCAGCCGGTGGGGTAGGGGTCAGCGACTCGTTCTTTGACACTATCCGAGTAAACGTTCCGGGTAAGGCCGGAGCATTAATGGCGGCTGCACGTGAGCGCAAAGTGGCGTTCTGGCAGGTGGATAACGACACTGTGGCTATTAGCTTGGATGAGACCACCACGACGCAAACTATTGAGATGGTCTGGTCAATCTTTGCCGAAGTAATCGGCGGTAGTTTCCCAACTGTATACACGACGGACTTCGAATCGGAAGCGATTCCGTCTGAACTGCTGCGAACTTCTAATTACCTTGAACACCCAGTTTTCAACTCGTACCATAGCGAGACGGACATGTTGCGCTACATCCGCAAACTATCCGACAAAGACATCGCGCTAGATCGTTCGATGATCCCTCTGGGTAGTTGCACTATGAAACTAAATGCCACAACCGAAATGGAACCAATTACTTGGCCGGAGTTTGCTGGCGTCCATCCATTTGCACCACTGGATTCCATCAAGGGTTATCTAGAAATGATTCACCAACTAGAAGACATGCTGGTTGAGATCACTGGATATGACGCGATCTCGCTGCAACCAAATGCTGGATCCCAAGGTGAATTCGCGGGCCTGCTAGCTATTAGTAGTTACCACAAGGCACGTGGCGATTCTCATCGTAAAGTTTGCCTGATTCCAAGTAGTGCACACGGAACCAATGCTGCCTCGGCAGTTATGGCGGGTATGCGAGTTGTGGTCGTTAATTGTGATGACTTTGGCAACGTCGACATGGACGATCTCAAGCACAAAATTCTCCAGAACGAAAATGAACTTGCAGCGTTGATGATTACCTACCCATCTACTCACGGAGTGTATGAAGCCACAGTTTCAGATATCTGTGCAATGGTCCATGATGCGGGCGGGCAGGTTTACGTCGATGGCGCAAATCTGAACGCACTTGTTGGATTAGCAAAGCCAGGAAAGTTTGGCGCGGATGTTTCGCATCTGAATCTGCATAAAACATTTGCAATCCCGCACGGTGGTGGGGGACCAGGCGTAGGACCCGTAGGAGTCCGCGAGCATTTGGCACCTTATTTACCTTCACACCCGCTACGTCCAGAGGCTGGACCTACCGCTCGAGGTTACGCGGATGGCGGCACTGGAGCGGTTTCGGGAGCGCCGTGGGGTAGTGCTGGCATTTTGCCGATCCCATGGGCTTACATCCGTCTGATGGGTGGGGAAGGGCTGACTAAGGCAACTCAGGTCGCAGTCGCTTCAGCTAACTACTTGGCAAAGAAGTTAGGAGATGACTTCCCGGTTCTTTATGTCGGCGCAGATGGTCTTGTCGCACATGAATGCATTCTAGATTTGCGCGAGATTACCAAGGTAAGCGGAGTTTCGGTGGACGATGTTGCAAAGCGGCTAATGGACTACGGATTCCATGCGCCAACTATGTCGTTCCCGGTTGCCGGCACCCTGATGATCGAACCGACCGAAAGTGAGTCATTAGCTGAGCTCGATCGCTTCATAGAGGCCATGCAGAGCATTAAGGGCGAGATTGATCGCGTAACATCAGGGGAATGGGCAGTGGAGGACAATCCGCTGCACAACGCCCCACACACGCATCAATTCTTGCTAGGTGAATGGGATCATCCATATTCCCGTGAAGTTGGCGCTTACCCAGTTGATCGACTACGTGAGAATAAATATTTCCCATCCGTACGCCGAATCGACGGCACGTATGGTGATCGAAATCTAGTTTGCGCTTGCCCGCCAATTTCAGATTTCGCCTGACCATTAATTGCCGGTTCTGGTGAATCGGAGTAGGCCAATGTCTAAGGCTGCCTCGTAGGGTTGGATTTGTTTGAGTTGACATAATGTATCTTATCGGGCATATATTTCGTCTTTAAACCCTACGAATACCTGGGTTTAGGAAACCTTCCCGTGGGCATAACTATTGCAAGTTCCTAGATCAAATTGGGAACGCTCACTTATGGGAGGGAAATTATGAGTGAATCAATGCGCGGCTCACGATTAGGTGCAACTAGTTATGAAGTCGATTCCGGACAATTTGCGCCACGTGCTTTGACTACATATGTCTGCGTAGACGGCCACAGAGTCACAATGCCATTCTCAGCTGATGCTGATGAGATTCCAGACACTTGGCCATGCTCATGCGGGCTTCAGGGCATCCAAATGGGCGCTGTACCGCAGCCAAAGCAGACTAAGCACGTCAGAACCCACTGGGACATGCTGTTAGAGCGTAGAACCGTGAAAGATCTTGAGGACTTGCTCAAAGAGCGCCTTGAGGTCGCGCGTGCAAAGGCTTCCTAGCGACCGATAACCCGTCGAAGTTCAGAAGTGCGTTTGGCAATACCCCATTGAGTTACCCGCCAGAGCGCTTCCTTAATTATCGCCTGGCTCATTTTGCTTTCGCCGATTTCGCGTTCCACGAAAGTGATCGGAACCTCAGCCACCCGTAGCTGCGATTTGACGGCGCGCCATGCCATATCAACTTGGAAGCAGTAGCCCTGACTTTCAACATTAGAAATGTCCATGGCATCCAGTGCGGTCATTCGATAGGCGCGGAAACCACCAGTCGCATCTTTGATCGGAATTCCTAGCCAGATTCTGGTGTAAATGTTTCCGCCGCGTGAGAGCAACTTGCGTGTGATTGGCCAGTTCACAACATGTCCATCTGGCACCCAGCGCGAACCTAAAACTACATCGTTGTCAGAGACTGCATCCAATATCTTGGAAAGGTCAACAGCACGATGCGAACCGTCTGCATCCATCTCTACAACGACATCGTAGTTAGCTTGCTTTGCCCAGCCAAATGCCTCTAAATAGGCGGCGCCGAGGCCAGCCTTTTGGGAGCGATGTAAAACAGAAATTTTCGAATCCGTAGCTGCGATCTGGTCTGCTACTTCCCCGGTACCGTCGGGCGAATTGTCATCAACTATTAGAATGTCAATGTCTGGTTCTTGGCTGCGTATTTCGCGCGTAATTATCCGAACGTTTTCCAGCTCATTATATGTGGGAACAATTACTAGCACTCGACCTAAACTTTGGGTTCTCACTTGATTATCTTAGTTCGTCATATTGTGGCAGGTGCCCGTTCGAATGCTTTCGTCTCGCAAAAAGCGTCAGTGCAAGATATGCCAAGCACGCAACAATCACCCAATATGGAAATCTGTCGGTTATCGACCTACTAGTAATAGTTGCCACTTCCCCAGTCACGATTGCTGATGTCATTTCTGCAGTTTTAGATATCACTTTGCCATTTTGATCGATAATCCCAGAGATTCCAGAAGTGCTTGCGACAACGAAGGCTCGCTGATGTTCGATTGCTCGGAACCTAGTTATGTTGAATTGTTGTTCTGGTTGCCGCGTACCCATATATGTCGCATTATTTGATTGCACGGCTATGACTTCGGCGCCTTGAGCAATTGTCCGACGTATGTGGTCACCGTACGCAACTTCAAAACAAATTACGTCGCCGATTTTGTGCTGCGCTACATGAAATACGCCAGGTGTTGATCCCGGAATGAAGTCATTTCTAATTTGGTCTAAGCGACCTATTACCGAACTTAGATATGAACGTAACGGAATGTATTCGCCAAAAGGTACCAGGTGATTCTTTACATACATTTGGGTTGGACCGATGTCTGGCTCCCAGAGGATGCCCGCATTCATGGGAGCCGAAAGCTGTGGATTCCAAGTGGAGGCACCGACCAAGATTGGGATAGTCCCAGTATTGGTCAACTTAGTTAGTTCGTCGTGAATGTCTCCAGCTGGTATCGGATCGATGTCAGTTCCACTTTCTGGCCAGACGACTAGGTCAGGTTTGGCTTCGCTTCCGGTAGCAACTGATGCAAGGTACTTCGCAGTTAGCCTTAAATGGTTCTGTGCCACGGCCAGTGCTTGTGACTTATCGGTATACCCCGCTCGCGGTACATTGCCTTGAATAAGTGCGACTTTGATTGAGCCAGTTGGCGCAACATGTGGAATTCTGCCGGTGGCAAGAATCAATGCGGCTGGGAGCAAGAGAAGTTTCCAGTTCCAGGTTCGCAGGAACATATTGACTATTGCAGCCAGCGCCACCACTACCCCGGTTACCAAGCTTGAGCCTCCGAGCGTAGCCAACCTGACTAGCGGCCCGTCCACTTGTGAGTAAGCAAGCAGACCCCAGGGAAACCCACCCCACGGAACCGTACTTCGGATCAATTCAATGACAACGACTAGCGCGGTTGGAAACAATATGGCAGCACTGCCCCTGTTCGGGAGTACAGGCACCGCCAGCAAGAGCCAAGGAAGCGTGCACATGAGACTTAGTCCAAGCCAAACGTCAAAACCTAAGAGTGAAATCCATTGGATGTGGAGCAGAAAGTAAACCGCAGCGAAGATAAAACTTACAACTAGTCTGCGTCGCCGTTGCTTGTTTTCGAGGGTTCTGAGAAAAAGCGCAATACACAGAATACTCAAGTACCAGATCTGATGGTTGAGCGAAAATGCAGTTAGCGCTCCCGCTATTGCTGCGAATATAAAAGCCACAGCACTTACTAAAGAATCACTAGATCGCGCGTAGTTTGATTTGCACTTGCAATGCCGGTTTCAGTGCAGGTCACAATGTCTTCAATTCGCGCTCCGTATTTATCGGCGAAATAGAAGCCAGGTTCGATGGAAAAAGCATGGCCTGGCACGAGCAGTGTTTCGTTACCTTCGACGATGTAAGGCTCTTCATGAGTCTCCATACCAATTCCATGACCCGTGCGGTGAATGAACTGGTCACCTAAGCCACCTGCTTCCAGCACACTTCTAGCTGCCCTATCTACGGACTCGCAAGTTACACCTGGTTTCGCGTGTGCACTTGCAGCAGCCTGTGCAGATTGCAATATGTTGTAGAACTCTTGGTATTCGGTTGGCACTGAACCGCACGCATATGTGCGCGTGCTATCGCTGCAATATCCATTTGGCATCGTGCCGCCGATATCGACAACAACAGGCTCACCTGCCAAAATAGTGCGATCCGACAACTCGTGATGAGGGCTAGCGCCATTTGGTCCAGAACCAACAATTACGAAATCAACAGTTGCATGACCCGCAGCCAAAATTGCCTCAGCAATGTCGCGACCCACTTCTCGTTCGGTACGTCCCGGGCGCAACCAATTTTGAATTTGGTTGTGGACTAAATCAATTGCAGCGCCTGCTTCATGTAAGGACGTAACTTCCGCCACTGTCTTTACCGCGCGGATGTCAGAC
Organism: Actinomycetota bacterium; assembly: GCA_947452765.1. GTDB lineage: Bacteria > Actinomycetota > Actinomycetes > S36-B12 > UBA5976 > UBA5976. The sequence goes on from CANGDR010000003.1 coordinate 71,650, forward strand.
AGAACCTTCCCAGCTAATCCAATTTCACTACCAATCGCATCCCGGATTCCGAATGCTTTCTCAGCCCACATCAAGTTATTGATTAGCGAGTTGGAAACCTTTCCGGTTGATGCGATAAGAAGTTCATACGGATTCTGCGTTTCTTGCCAATCAATTAGTGTGATACCCATGTCAGGTATGCCGTGTGCCAGCGCTGAGGGCTTCTCGAGTGTGGGCACAATCAGCCATGACTCACCTGACGAATTCACAGCTAGGCAAGTTAGTCGCTCAAGAGGCAGGGCGTCGTATCCAGTTAGGTATCGCAAGTCAGCACCAGGGGTAATAAAGATGAAATCATGCCCTTTTACGCTAATGGCTTTCGCAACTCGGTCAATGCGTTCTGCGAAATCGGCGCTTCTCATGAAACCAGATTACCAATGTTGAGAACCTTGAGAAGGCGCCCCATTTGCCGCTCAATTCCCCAGTCGGTGACCAAGTCGCCTAGGAACGTTGGATCCTTAACAACTGTCGGAACTTGCAGCGACTTAGGCAACTTAGCCGAGGTTTTGACGCGCACGACTTTGCTCGCCGCCTTAATGTAGGAGTTACTAGCAAGTAGATTTGTGCGAACTGCTTTCGGGATGTCTGAATCCATATCTGCGGCAGCTGCAAGCAGACCAGGTAAATCTTGGTATTGCGATATTAGTTTTGCGGCAGTTTTCTCGCCAATTCCCTTTACACCCGGTAAACCATCGGATGGGTCACCACGCAACATCGAAAAGTCTGCATACTGTTTGCCGGTTACTCCGTAACGCTCAAGTAGATAGCTATCCGTCACAACCTCGAGATTCTTTACCCCTTTTGTTATTGACACCACTCGGATCCCGGCGCGATCATCGACTAGTTGGAACAAATCGCGATCCCCTGTGACCACATCACAGTTCGTGCCACTCCGGTGCACTAGAGCGCCAAGCACATCGTCAGCTTCATGCCCCACTTGCCCCACTCTTGCGAACCCAACTGCATCCAAAATTGCTGCTATCGCCCCAATCTGCGGAGACAACAGGTCTGGGATAACTTCAAGAGACTCTCCCTCGACTGCCGCTTCATCAACTCGGTGCAATTTGTACGACGGAATCAGATCAACGCGCCATTGCGGCCGCCAATCATCATCCCAAGCGAAAACCAATTCGTTGGGTGGGAAATCTTTGACGATATTTGTAACCATTTCCAAAAACCCGCGTACTGCTCCAGATGGAGTCCCGTCGGGAGCCACAATCTTCTCTGGAACTGCGTAGAACGCACGATAGTAAAGCGTTGCGGTGTCAAAAAATAGGTTGCGTTCTACCATGAAACAATTCCTCGATCTACTAAATCACTTGCCGACCTTGCTTTATTACTCAAAGCCGGCACTTCACTCGCGAGCGCTATTTGCCCGAGCAGATCGATCACCTGCTTAGACCAGCGCACGAAATCTCCTGGTTGTAGATCTGAATTGCGTAAAACTTGCCCGATTGATTGCCCACGCGCCCACTTCAGAGTGAGCCAGATAAAGCCAGGGTCGAGTTCGCGGATGTGATCGACGCGATTTTGATTCTCGACCTCTTTTACTTGACCCCAAATATGCACCATCTCGGTCAATGCCAAACCAAGTGGTCCATCGGGAATGTTTTCGGGTTCTCGGTCTTCTGCTCGGCGCGACTCAAATACCAAAGTACTAACAGCGCTCGCCATTTGTTCTGGAGTCAGATCGTTCCAAATGCCACTGCGTAAACACTCAGCGGCTAGTAGATCCAATTCACAGTAAATGCGACCGAGGACCTGCCCTGCTTCAGTTACCTCATGCTCATCGATCTCACGTCGTAGATAATTTAAATCAGTCAGTACTGCACAAATCTGATCGAATTCCTTGGCAATCGAACTAGTTCGCGATTGCACCTTCGACTCCAGGCGGCTTATCTCCCGTTGTGCGGTGTAGATGCGATCATGCCAACGGACATGTTCTTCGCGATCCGTGCAACCATGACACGGATGTACGCGTAGAGCTTTTCGCAACCGGGCAATTTCGGTATCTATTCGGGAATCCGATAACGTCTCAACCGGTTCAAGTACTACGCCACTTGAAATTTGCTTGATCTGGTCAGCCAACCAATTGCGTGTCTTGGGTGATCGCGAATCAAAGGTAGCTGGAATAGTTATGCGACCAATGGTCGAACTTTTTTCACCCACATCTGAGAATCCAATTCTTTTCACGACTCTCGAAACCGACATTACCCGTGGTCTCGGGTCATCCAAGTCCCTTGCTGCATCTAACACGACATACGGGATTGCAGTTCGGCGCCCAGCGTCGATAAGCAATACATCACCACGTTCCGCTTCATTGAGTAAGTTCGTGGCGCTATTTCGACGCTCCCGAACCCCGTCTCGCTTCGTATCCTTCTCAAGTTGTGACAACTGTCTGCGCAAGTTCATGTAACCATCAAAATCACCTAAGTGGCACTCCATTGCGGCATGGTAGCCATCGATAGCGTCCTCACCTTTTCGCATTTGAGTCGCAAGCCCAACGACTGATCGGTCCGCCTGAAATTGGGCAAACGATGATTCCAATAGTTCGCGAGCTCGGTGAGTACCTACTTTTCCAATCAGATTGATCGCCATGTTGTATGAGGGGCGGAAACTGGATTTAAGTGGGTAGGTTCGAGTACTTGCTAAACCTGCCAGCGCATTTGGATCTAGTTCTTGATGCCACACTACGATTGCATGCCCTTGAGTATCTATGCCGCGACGACCAGCACGACCCGTCAATTGTGTGTACTCGCCCGCTGTTACCGGTGCGTGTACTGAGCCATTCCATTTAGTTAGTTTCTCAAGCACCACACTTCGAGCGGGCATGTTGATTCCGAGGGCCAGAGTTTCGGTTGCAAAGACAACCTTCACTAGCCCCTGTTGAAACAATTGCTCCACCACAACTTTGAATGCTGGCAGTAGCCCGGCATGGTGCGATGCAATCCCGCGCTCTAACCCATCGCACCATTGGCCAAATCCAAGAACGCGCAGTTCTTCGGAACTTGCATCAGGAAAATTTGCATCTACTATTCCTCGGATAAGTAGCCGCTCTTCTGGGGTGGTTACAGATAGGCCACCCGCTAAACACTGACTCACGGCATCATCGCAGGCAGCGCGAGAAAAAATGAACGTAATACTAGGTAGCAAACCGGCTCGCTCGAGTTCCTCAATCACCTCCACTCGGGATGGTGTGAATCTACTGCGGAACCGATTCCCACGACCGTAGCCATGCTTTCCCTGCTGACGGTCATTGTGTGCGATCCGAATCAGCTCTTGGCTGACTTTGGTTTTAGCGTTGTCGGTGAACAAGTCATAAAGTTCGTCGCCTACCATTACATGCTGATGTAGCGGGATTGGACGATGTTCTTCTACGATCACTTCGGTATCACCGCGCACAGTTCGTAACCAGTCGCCAAATTCCTCGGCGTTACTAACAGTCGCCGACAGAGCTACTACCGAAACGCTGTTTGATAAGTGAATTATGACTTCTTCCCAGACCGCTCCCCTGGTGCGATCAGCCAAGTAATGCACTTCATCCATTACGACATGACTTAAACCATTGAGACCGCTTGCATCTTCGTAGAGCATGTTTCGCAGGACTTCAGTTGTCATCACAACAATCGGAGCATCGCCATTAATGCTGTTGTCACCAGTTAGCAGCCCGACATTGTCTGCGCCATAAAAAGCTACGAATTCATGATATTTCTGATTCGAAAGCGCCTTTATGGGTGTCGTATAGAAACATCGTGACTGCTTGGAAAGTGCTGTGTAAACGGCAAATTGTCCAACAACGGTCTTACCGGCACTCGTTGGGGCAGCAACCAAAACACCCTTACCCGCGTCGATTGCGCGGCAGGCGTCTAGTTGGAAATCATCGAGCGTGAACGCTAAGGAATCCTGAAATGAGCCAAGTAAACCGTGCGAGTCTCTCACTCTCGCCTTAGCTGCCGCATATCGGGAAGCAGGCGAATTGGTCATAAGCCAAGGTTACGGGTGTTGGCTTGGGATCGCTTGCCACACCCTGATGGCATTAGGCAAGATGTCGAACGAAGCCGGTCCCCGACCAATTCGCTCACCATCTGCATATATCAATGGGCTGGCATCAGTGATCGAAACGAACTGACCCACGGATTGGGAGACTTTTGGATGTTTAACGTGACCACCCCAAAAGACACGGGGCAAAACGCGAACCAATAGCGACCGCGATACGCGATCCACCATGGTTATCTCAAATTCACCGTCATATGCGTCGGCAGTAGGACAGACCTTCATGCCGCCACCATAGGAGTTTGTGTTAGCAATAGCGATAAGCGTGTACTCGCCTACTTGGGTCGCCGCATCGATCTGCAGCTTCAAACGCTGTGCTTTGAGGGTACTCAACTGTCGGAAGACTGCAACCAGATACTTAGCCGTACCAGCCGGCCCGCGATATCCATTTGCCCGTTCATTTACCTCAGCATCAAAACCACACGAGGCTATACCGGCAAAGTAGTGTTGCTCGCCGTTATGAAGTTTGATTACACCGACGTCCATCGGTTTAGGTGCACCAGTCTGAAGAGTTGCTAGCCCAAGCCCCTTGTTCTTAACTCCTATATAGCGAGCAAAATCATTCCCCGTACCCATCGGGATCACGGCTAAATCTATTTCCAGTTCGAAGCACGCATTCATCGCCAGGTGCACCGTCCCATCACCACCACACGCTATGAGTGCAATTTCAGCGTTTGCTGCCTTGAGCGCAATCAGCTCGGATTTCAGGCCGGTCACTTCCGTGGACATTAGAACTACTGCACCTTGTGCGACAAGATTGTTTATAGTTGTTGCGTACTTGGATCGCTTGTGCACGCCAGGCTTTATCAGCAATGCAAACATTAGGATTGCTCCAGTGCATCCTCGAATGACTTCTGTTTTCGTTTGTCATTAAGTAGCGCTACGCCAACTGCAGCAAAACTCAAGACGATCATTGGCAAAGCGACAGTTGTCATGCCAACAGGATCACCATTTGGTGTGGCAACAGCACCGAAAATAAACGATCCCAAAATGATCCACCGCCAAGCATTACGAAGTGCCTCTCCACGCAAAATTCCAACAAAATTTAGCATGAGCAGTATTAATGGGAGCAAGAACCCGAGGCCAAAAAACAAAACCAAGTGAGTGAAAAAACTTAAATATGTATCGACGCTCGTTACGTTGTTCACATTCTGTGGGGTGAATTGATAGAGAATGTTGAGCATCCTAGGCATCACGTAGTAAGCCAATAAAACACCCGACGCAAAAAGCGGCACAGCTACTGCCGTGAACAGGTAAGCCCAGCGCCTCTCATTTTGTTTCAACCCAGGTGCTACGAATTTCCAAATTTGGAATATCCAGATCGGACTCGAAATGACGATACCGGCAGTCATGCATACCCGTAGTTGAAGCGAAAATCCGGAAGTAACACCTGTTAAGGCTAGGATTGCCGACGCATGCTGACTATGTACTTCGTCGAAGGGTTTACGGACTAATGCGAAAATGGCTGGGTAGTAATTCCATATCGCAACCGTTGCAAGCAAAATTGAAATGGAGCACTTTACAAGCCGCATGCGCAATTCCCCAAGATGCTCAGTGAGCGTCATGGCCTGCATAGTGGACATTAGGCGGCGGAAATACTCGGACTAATTCTTGTCGTCGGACTTTTCCGCTGAATTTTCGTTCTTGCCATTATCCATTTCATCTTTAAAGATCTTGATCGATTTACCCACGCTGCGAGCAGCATCCGGCAGACGGCGCGCGCCAAAAAGCACAATAACTATCAGCAAAAGAACAATCGCAGCTGGCGAATCAAATAGGGCTCTCATAGTTTCTCCTTGTAGCCGATGGCTTTACGTTATCGCATAACCAATAACTGGCTATTCCCAACCCTGGGCGCGTTCTATTAGGCCGGATATCAGGTCGGGCGGCCTTAGCGCACGAATCCTGCCCCCCGAGGCGAGGATCATCGAAATCAGCCACTCGCGTGAGTAAACCTTCATTTCGACTTCAACAGCGTGCCACATGTATTCCTTAAAGCTCAATATCTCTACCTGGTCCAATTGGCCGTAATAGGCCTTATCAAGTTCTATGGCAGCCAGATAATCCTGGGTTGCCTCTAATTCTGGCGACACCTCAGGCAAATTGCTAGGTAACTCAGTTTCAGTGCATCCCATTATTCGATCGATCCGAAAATTGCGCCATGCTTGCGACTCGCGACACCAGGCTTTTAGGTAAGCGAAATCATCGCGCACATAAACCTCACTCGGGTCGATGATTCGGTGTGAAATGTCGTCCTTCGAGATTGCTGCGTAATCAATTCCAATCGCACGGTTTTGTTTGATTGCTTGGTTTATCGATTCGGTAATTTCTGGTGAGAGGTTCTGCGCTACCACACTGATGGAATTCTCGACGGTGGGAATCAGGCTTTGGATCTTGCTAATCAACCCCGAGACAACTGAAGCATCTGCAACATGTGGAAATTGTTCTAAATAGTGCAGTCCACCAAGCAGACTCATCGCTTCAAAACTTGAAAACTTAATCGGACGATCGAGCGACTTCGCATCGGATACGTAGATCGAATCCGAATCTTCAAAATCAATATCTACCAACCCCCCGCCACCCTGGTCTGGACCTGTGACTACAAGCTGACCGATAAGTGCTAGAGCGTACTTGTCGGTAATGTCGAAGTGCTCGGAGATTTCTGACAGGGAGGCACCATTATTTGCTACTAGCCAGGGCAGCATTTCAATTAAAACCTCTAGATCATTTGCCATTATTGTGCACCGACAATGTGGTTGAAACTATTCGCGAGACTGATGCATGTAGTGATGCTGGCTCAATCACGCGTGTTACGTCGCAAGAACTTGCGATCAAGCCAACCAATTGCGAATCGTGGAAGTATGGGATAGAAAGCCGGTCCCATTCCTCGCCATACTCAACCGCGGAAGCAAGTAGGCGCAGCGATGCTCCCTTACCGGGTCGAATCAGCAACTGGGCCTCTTTCGACCCACTATCTAGCGACTCCCATTCAGACACAAGTTCCGAAATTGAAAAATCATCAGGGAGATGCTCAACTCTTTGATGACTTGTCTCAACTACATCACCAACGATGCGATCGGTTCTAAATGTACGAACCTCACCTCGATCTTGATCAAATCCAACTAAATACCAGTGCCCACTATGCAAGAGTGCTCGCCACGGGTCAACGGTGCGCTTAGTTGGCTTGTCATCAGATTGACCTACGTATTCAAAAACAAGTGTCTTATCATTCGTAATTGCACCAAGAATCTCAGCTATGTGTCTACGTCCTTTGGCCAAGGAAATGGGAATATTTGCAACATCATCGAATTCCTGCGCATCGATTCGACGGACTGCTTGTTGAGCCGCGGTACGCAACTGGGCAGTTTCCCATGCGCTCGCTGCCAGACTTAAGTAGGTGCGTTCTTGAGCAGTTAAGGAGATCTCAGGCATCAACCATTGGGAGCGATCAATTCGATACCCAACCACATCATCGTGAAATAGATCTATTGGTTGAGTCTCCAGCGGAATACCCAACTCACGCAGAGTTGCTTTGTCACGTTCGAACATCTTTTCAAGCGCATCATCTGAGCCTCCATATCCGGGAACACGATCAGTGATCTGCGCACGAGTTATTGGTACTGGAGCATTGAGCAGGACAAAGAGCAGGTTGAGCATGCGCTCAGTCCGTGCTCTCGCCATGGCTTAGGAAACTGCTAGCAGGTCTATAACGAAAATTAGCGTGCGACCTGACAGCCGGTGTCCGCCACCTGCTGCGCCGTAGGCCATCTCTGGCGGGATTGTGAGTTTGCGGCGTCCACCAATTTTCATCCCAGGGATACCCTCTTGCCAACCGACGATCAAACCTTTTAGGGGGAATTCAATTGATTCGCCGCGGTCCCAGGAAGCGTCAAATTGATCTCCCGTCTCGAAATCTACTCCGACATAATGCACTGTTACCGTTTGACCGGGATTGGCCTGCGCGCCATCTCCAATTGAAATGTCTTCGATAACTAGTTCCGTTGGCGCTGGGCCATCTGGAAATTCAATCTCAGGTTTTTGCATGGGTACTCTCTTTACGTTGCTACTGCATCCAAATCAGAAATACTATTTAAAACTTACTAGATCAACCACGAACACAAGGGTCTCGCCATTTGCTATTCCACTGCCAGGTGGTGGTGCGTTTCCGTAACCCAACTCAGCCGGAATTATCAGTAACCGTCGACCACCCACTTGCATACCAACAAGCCCTTTTTGCCACCCAAGAATCACATTGCCAAGCGGGAAAGTTGGTGGTGTCCCGCTGTGCCAAGAGGAGTCGAACATCTGTCCACTGGCAGCGCCGTATCCAACATAATTGGCAGTGACTGTCGCGCCAGCTTTCACCGCTGGCCCGGTACCTACAACTATGTCTTGGGTTGTCAATTTACTCGCTGGATCCCCCGGCGTAATGGTTACCACTGGCTCACTCTTGATATCACCCGTAACGGCGACTGAGACTTCAGTGCCTGTCAGGGCTGGGGCCGCAGATGACTTACTTGGCTCCGGAGTGGGACCCGCTTTACTAGTGCCAGATGAACAGCCTGTTAGCGCGATTCCAATAGCGAATGACAGGGCAACGATTCTTAATCTCATAGTTCTATCTTAGGCGCATGAGGTTATCTAGGCCTCTTGCATCGACAAGATGAGTCGCTCTACGCGTTCGTCCACATTAAGGAAGGGATCCTTGCACAACACAGTGCGTTGGGATTGATCGTTCATCTTGAGGTGGACCCAATCCACGCTTATGTCCTTACCCGCTGCTTGCGCAGCCGCTATGAAGTCGCCGCGCAACTTGGCCCGGGTTGTTTGTGGGGGCACAGTTTCCGCCGCGGCTATATCAGCGTCAATCGAAATGCGGTTTACGCGTCCTTTTTTCTGAAGCAGATAAAACAGACCACGGTCGCGACTAATGTCGTGATACATCAGATCAACTTGCGCCATTCTTGGAGAATCAAGATCCAGGCCATGTTTGGTTTGGTAACTATCTAGCAGCTGTTTCTTGATTGCCCAATCGATATCCCGAGAAATTTTGGAATGGTCACCGGACTCGATGGCCAGAAGTGTTCGCTCCCAGAGTTCAAGCGCAACGACATGTTCGGGAGTCATCGTCATCTCACCAATTGCTACATAATCCTGGACCATACGTAGGTAAACGAATTGCATTTCAAGAGCTGACATAGTTTGCCCAGAACTCAGGGTGACCAAAGCACGTCCAGTTATGTCATGAGACACATCGCGAATCGCGCGAATTGGATTATCCAACGTTAAATCGCGTTTGAGATTATTTGTCTCCAGTAACCGCAAAACAAAATCCATTGAAATAACTTTGACGAGCGTGGTCATTTCAGACATGTTCGAGTCCCCGACAATCACATGAAGTCTGCGAAACGCTTCGGAGTCCGCATGTGGCTCGTCTCGGGTATTGATAATTGGGCGAGATCGCGTTGTTGCACTCGACACCCCTTCCCACATGTGATCGGCCCGTTGGGAAAGTGAATAGATAGTTCCCCTAGGAGTCGTAAGAACTTTGCCGGCGCCACAAATGAGTTGGCGAGTAATTAAGAATGGCAACAACGCTTCGATTTGCTCGAGATAATCTTGCCTGCGACGAATCAGGAAATTTTCGTGACAGCCATAAGAGTTCCCACCAGAGTCAGTGTTGTTCTTGAAGAGGTAGATCTCGCCTTCGATTCCCTCTTCGGCTAAACGATTTTGCGCATCCTCGATCAATTCCTCAAGGATCCGTTCGCCAGCTTTGTCTTGCGCGATCAAATCATAAAAACTGTCACACTCTGCTGTTGCATATTCAGGGTGACTGCCAACATCCAAATAGAGACGAGCGCCGTTTGGCAAAAAAACGTTGGAGCTTCTACCCCACGAAACAACTCGTTTAAATAAATAGCGAGCAACCTCGTCAGGAGTTAAGCGGCGTTGACCTTGGAAAGTGCAAGTCACTCCGAATTCAGTTTCGATACCGAAAATTCTCTTATCGAGTCGACCAGCGGTCACGCTATTGACCGCCCTTTTGCACGAAGCCTTTCACGAACTCTTCCGCATTCTCTTCTAAAACTAGATCGATCTCGTCAAGCAAATCGGATACATCCAAATGGGATGAGGCAGCTTGCGGCAGGCTTACATCCTCAGACTGGTCACGTTCGGATCCACCGCGAGCAAATTCACGTTCAGTCATCGAAGTCTCCTAGCTGGGTTGTTCAGGCAAGCCTACGCCACACCATGGGCAGGTGCTATGGCCGCGAGAAGCTGGCTGGCGTCCCTTGATTGTGCGATCAGGGACTCCGTCATAGCTTTGGTGCCGCCAACCGCATCAGGCAACGTGACGCGCTTCAAAGTGGTGTGTTCCCCAATGTCGAATATCAATGAATCCCAGGACGCGGCTGCAACTTCAGTCTCGAATTTTTCCATGCATTTACCTCTGAAGTAAGCCCGCGTATCGACTGGCGGTTCGTTGATTGCACGCTCGATTTCTTCTTCACTGAACAGCAATTCCAATTTGCCCTTTTGCTGTAGCACTCGTCCCAAACCCTTTTCTGGACGCAGATCTGCGTATTGGATGTCGATAGCTGCCAGTCTGGGATCGCTCCAAAGCATTTGGTCTCGGTTTCGATAGCCATTCATAACCGAAAGCTTTGTGATCCAATCAACTTCATTAGCCAGGGACATTTTGTCTGTCTCAAGCGCGTGCAAGACGCGTCCCCAGTTAGCAACCACATCACTAGTCATCGGATCTTGATTTCCAATGTGTACCAGATAGTCAGCAGCACTTCGTTGATAATGCTTTTGGATCTCTAGTGCAGACATTTCATTGCCGTCGCGCAGCCTCTGCTTTGTAACTAAATCAATGTCATGGCTCACCAGATGCATTGAGGTGACGGCATCGTAAAGTTCAAAGTCAATTTTTAGGAAACCTGCCTCGATCATGCTCAGAACAATCGCTGTTGTTCCCATTTTCAGGTAGGTAGCTCGTTGCGACATGTTGGCATCACCAATGATGACGTGTAGTCGACGAAATAGGTCAGGATCCGCGTGCGGTTCATCGCGGGTGTTTATGATCGGGCGACGTAACGTAGTTTCGAGTCCAACCTCAGCCTCAAAGAAGTCAGCACGCTGCGAAATCTGAAAACCTGGCTCTATGCCTTCTTGGCCCAACCCAACGCGCCCGGCTCCCGAAAATAAACATCTCGTAACAAAGAACGGTGTTAAGAACTTAACAAGATCACTAAACGGGACTGCACGATCAACTTGATAATTCTCGTGAGTACCGTAACTCACACCCTTGCCGTCAGTGTTGTTCTTATAAACCGTAATTAACTCGCCAGTAAGTGTGCTGGCGTAACGCGCGCTGCGTTCGATGATTCGATCCCCAGCGCTATCCCAAAGCGCGGCATCCCACGGATTTGTAACCTCAGGCGATGAATATTCAGGGTGGGCATGATCTACATAGAACCGAGCACCGTTGAACAGAACTAGATTTGCAAGGCCGTAGTCATCGTCGGTCAACTGTGATGGATCTGCTTCAGCCCGGCTCATGTCGTACCCACGCGCATCACGAAGTGGCGACTCTACGTCGTAATCCCATCGCATGCGCTTGATGCGATTGGGCATCAATTTGTTTGCATAGGCGTTAACAACTTGGCTCGAAAGCAACATCGGATTTGCTTGTGAATCTCTAGGATTTGAAATGCCGAATTCAGTTTCGATACCCATCACGCGTCTAACTGACATTTTGATACCTAAGCAAATGGGTTGGACGCAACAGAGGTATCGATTGCGCGCCCAGCGCCGTCACCCTTGGAATTCTGGATTAAGGTCCGCATAAATACGATTCGGTCACCCTTCTTGCCGGCTATTCGCGCCCAGTCTTCTGGATTTGTTGTGTTCGGTAAATCTTCATTCTCATGGAATTCATCTACACAAGCCTTTAACAAATGTTCGGTACGGATACCTGTCGTCCCATTTGAAAGAAAAGCCTTGATGGCTTCCTTCTTAGCGCGGTTGACAATGTTTTCAATCATCGCGCCAGAGCTAAAGTCCTTAAAGTAAAGCGTCTCTTTATCGCCATTCGCGTAAGTGACCTCGAGGAATTCATTATGTGCATCAGTTGCATACATTTGCTGGACTACGGATTCGATCATCGCAGTCGCGGTCTTAGCTGCATCATTACCGTGCTTGGCAAGGTCATCAGAATTGAGAGGAACCTCAGTCGTTAAATACTTGCTGAAGATTTCCAGCGCAGCCGTTGAATCCGGCCGCTCGATCTTAATTTTCACGTCAAGGCGACCTGGACGCAGGATTGCGGGATCAATCATGTCCTCACGGTTCGACGCACCGATCACTATGACGTTCTCTAGGCTCTCAACGCCATCAATTTCACTTAGTAATTGCGGCACGATGGTATTTTCGACATCACTTGAGACGCCGCTACCTCGGGTACGAAATAGTGAATCCATTTCATCGAAGAAAACAATCACCGGATTACCTTCGCTAGCTTTTTCACGGGCGCGTTGGAAAATTACTCGGATCTGACGTTCAGTTTCGCCAACGAACTTGTTCAGTAGTTCAGGGCCCTTGATATTTAGGAAATAACTCTTACCTGTCCCCTGGCCACTAATTTCCGCAACCTTCTTGGCCAACGAGTTCGCTACCGCTTTAGCAATGAGTGTCTTTCCACAACCCGGCGGGCCATACAGCAAGATGCCTTTTGGCGGCTTCAATTCATACTCGTGGAAAAGCTCTGGATGTAGGAAAGGTAACTCCACGGCATCACGAATCATTTCGATCTGAGGACCCAGGCCACCAATATCTTCGTAGTTGATGTCAGGTACTTCTTCAAGAATCAAATCTTCAACTTCGGATTTTGCAATTCGTTCGAAAGCATAGCCAGACTTCATGTCGGCGAGCAGGCTATCGCCATTGCGCAAAGTGATGTCAGCGAGTGGTGCCGCAAGGTGGATCACTCGCTCTTCATCACTTCGGCCAGTAATGATCGCGCGCTTGCCATCGTCAATTAGTTCTTGGAAGATAACTATTTCGCCGTGATCATCAAATCGTCCTGCAACGACGACGTTCATAGATTCGTTAAGGATTACTTCTTGGCCTGGTAACAACGATGCTCGATCGACATCAGGCGAGATTGCCACTCGCATCTTGCGGCCATTGATTGAAACGTCGACCAAGTCTTCATCAGCGGTGCCAACAAAGATTGCATATCCATTTGGCGGTGCGCTTAAGCGATCTACTTCTTCCTTGAGACCCACAATTTGATCCCGCGCTTCGCGCAGAGTGGTGGTCAATCTTTGATTAGATTCTGCCAATTCATCGATGCGAACATTCAATGACCGAACTTGGTCCGTTATTGGTTCAGTCATGACAGATCTCCTTCTTCAGAAGACACTACTTCTTCCAGTACTGGTATCGCACCTTTGGTAGGTCGAATTCGTCGAGGTGGCAAAACAGTTCCTGGCGCCAATTTCCGCGCTGTTACCAAAAAGCCAGTGTGACCCTGCATCCGATGGTTAGGTCGGACGGCCAAGCCCTCCAAGTGCCAAGGACGTTGGATTAACTCCTGCCCTTCCGGATTGGTCCAACGTCGATCGGTGCGCATCTCCTCAACGAAGCGCGACATCTGGGTTGTTGTTGCTACGTATGCAATCACCACACCGCCCGGTCTAAGCACGTGCGCAATACCTGAGATGCATTCCCAAGGGGCCAACATATCCAGAACTACGCGATCTACGGAAGATTCAGGAAGGTGCAGTACTTCGTCCTGCAAGTCACCTAAAGTGACCGACCAATTAGTTGGCAACTCTCGAAAGAAATTGGTTACATTTTTTTGCGCAATCTTTGCGAAATCGTCTCGGCGCTCAAAACTGTATACATAGCCGGAAGTTCCAACCGCGCGAAGTAGTGAGCATGTCAACGCACCTGATCCAACGCCCGCCTCGACTACAACAGCGCCCGGAAAGATATCGGCTAAACCGACGATGGCGGCTGCATCCTTGGGATACACAACGGCGGCACCTCGCGGCATACTCAAAACGAAATCAAGTAGCAAAGGACGCAATGCCAGATAAACCATGTTCCCCGTCGAAATGACGGTGGAGCCCTCAGAGGTTCCAATTAGGTCGTCATGTTTGACGCTGCCGTGATTTGTGTGAAATTCCCTACCTGGCTCTAGCAGAATTGTGTGCTTGCGGGATTTGGTATCCGTAAGTTGAACTCGATCCCCAACTTCAAACTCAACAGCGCGAGCTGAACTGACGACCTGATTATGTTCCACCTATTCATTCTTTCAGTCTTCAGCGATCTAACCGAATTGGCGTACTTTCCAGCGCTTCCCCAGCAGAGCCCTAAACTGGTCTCAACACAAGAACCAGGGAGCATAAGTTGGAATTGAGCGAGTCTTTTCCTAAGCAAACTACGGTTGTGATTGCGGCGTTTGGTGGCTGGAATGACGCTGGTGAGGCTGCTACTGATGCCTTGGAGCACTTGCTCGATGTTTGGAACTCAGAATTAGTAGTTGATCTGCCAGGTGACGAATACTATGACTATCAGTTCAATCGCCCTGAGGTAAGTTTCGGGCTCGATGGTGAACGCGAAATTGCTTGGCCGGGCACCTCGGTATACAAGGCTTCAACTGACACCTTGCCGGAAACGAAATTCATTCTGGTTCTTGGTGTTGAACCAAGCATGCGGTGGAAACAATTCTGCACCGAGATTCTCGCGCAAATTCCGAGCGAGGGCTCAAAAGTCCTGATCACTTTGGGCGCGCTTCTGGCAGACGCACCACACACGCGCCCAATTCCGGTAAGCGGAACAACATCGAATCACGCTCTGCAAGAGCTAACTGGTTATGAATCGTCAAAATATGAAGGACCAACAGGAATTTTGGGAATCATGCAATCTGAATTCGAGGTTCAAGGCATACCAGGCGCTTCGATTTGGGCTGCGATCCCGCACTATGTCGCATCTCCACCGTGCCCAAAAGCGACTCTTGCGCTGATTAGGGGGCTCGAGGACATTCTTGATACCTCAATCCCAGTTGCAGAGTTGATTGAAGACGCTCGCGCTTGGCAACTTGGTGTGGAGGAATTGGCAAGCGATGACGAAGAGATTGCCGAATACGTACGCACGTTGGAGGAAAATCAAGACACCGCGGAGCTACCTGAAGCCACTGGTGACGCGATAGCGAAAGAGTTCGAACGCTACCTTCGCCGTCGCGAGAACTAAATTCCAGCAGATCGTAGACTTCTAACATGAAACCATGGACACAAGTGTCGGTACCTGCAGTGTCCACTCCCCTTGCCGCTCCAGTTGTCTTCGACTCCGTTTCGAATGAGCTTGTCTCGTTACCGTTACCTGAATCCAGCACAATTTACGTTTGTGGGATCACACCGTATGACGCCACTCACATGGGTCATGCTGCTACCTACGTCGCTTTCGATTCGCTAATACGCCTATGGACAGCTTTGGGCGTAGATGTTAATTACGCCCAGAACATCACCGACGTTGATGACCCGTTAATCGAACGCGCGATAGCCACCGGCCGAAACTGGCAAGACATTGCGACTGAACAAATAGATCTATTCAAAGCGGACATGGAAGCCCTTCGAGTTATACCTCCGCGCAGTTACATTGGTGCTGTTGAATCAATCGATTTAGTACTAAAGCGAATTGCAGAACTCCAAAAGCTTGATGCCATATATGAACTTGACGGAGATTTCTACTACGACATAACGCGCGCTCGGTTGCTCGGTAAAATCGCCCATTTAACAAACGACGAAATGAACGAAATATTTGCGCAGCGTGGTGGGGATCCAACTCGTGCAGGCAAACGGCATCCACTGGATGCCCTAGTTTGGCGAGCGAAAGCAAACAATGATCCTTATTGGCCTGGGCCATTAGGTGAAGGACGACCGGGCTGGCACATTGAGTGTTCGGCAATTGCTTTGGAATATCTTGGCGACACCATCACGGTGCAAGGCGGCGGAAGCGATCTGAAATTCCCACACCACGAGATGAGTGCGGCTCACGCTGAAACCGTTACGGGGGAAATTCCGTTCGCTCAAGTGTTTATGCACGCAGGCATGGTCGCCCTCGATGGCGAGAAAATGAGTAAATCTCTTGGCAACCTAGTTTTTGTTTCGAAGCTTAGAGCTACGGGAGTTGACCCAATGGCTATTAGGTTGACTATTTTGAACCATCACTATCGATCAGACTGGGAATGGTTTGATTCTGAGTTGGACATCGCTGTCACACGGCTAACAAAGTGGCGCACAGCTTTTGCGAGTGCATCACAAGCACCATCTGTAGCTGCCGAACTAGTTCTTGCGTTGGCAAATGATTTGGATACGCCGAAGGTGATAGAGCTAGTGGACAACTGGGCCGATGCAACGCTGTTAGATACCAACAAGGCCGCAGGCAACACCAGTGAGATGGCCACTTACGTAGATGCCTTGCTTGGTGTGATTTGACCGAACATTTGGGTTGGAAAATGGTGGGCCAACTGGTCAATGCCTCGAATGCCACCCTAGTTGTTGAAATAGACCAAAACCGTTTTGTCTACAAGCCCATCACAGGTGAACGTCCACTCTGGGACTTTCTGGATGGCACATTAGCGCTACGAGAACGCTCTGCATACGTACTGAGCGAAACCTTGGGATGGGATTTGGTGCCTGAGACCATTTTGGCCGAGGGACCATACGGACTTGGTAGTTTACAAAGTTGGCTTACCGCAGATGTTAAAGCTGCCAATATCTTTAGTGCTGATCAAGTACCTGAGAATTGGCTAATTATTGCTAGTGGAACCAATGAAGAGGGTGCCCCCGTAACTTTGGCCCACCTTGATGACCTTCGCCTTAAACAGATCGCGCTATTTGACGCGGTTATCAATAATGCGGATCGCAAAGCCGGTCACATCCTTACCACCGATACGGGGCAGCATTTCGGGATAGATCATGGCGTAACTTTTCACGAAGAAGATAAGTTGCGCACGGTTCTTTGGGGCTGGATAGACGAACAGATACCTGTTGAGTGGCTTAACGATTTGCAATCAACTTTGGATCAAATTCCGGATTCCGAACTCAATGAACTCCTCGAACCAGAAGAAGTCGCCGCACTAATTGGCCGAATTCAACACTTGCTTACCACTAGGAAATTTCCGGCTCCAAGTCCGCATTGGCCCGCTGTCCCCTGGCCGGTCTTCTAGCCGCGTCGGCGGTACTTAATTGCCACCACGCGCTAGCCGCGTCGGCGGTACTTAATTGCCACCACGCGCTAGCCGCGTCGGCGGTACTTAATTGCCACCACGCGCTAGCCGCGTCGGCGGTACCCATTTGCTCTCGGGCAAATATGTCCTTGCTGGTCCAACGGCTCGTCACATAGCGGGCAAGGTGGCCGCCCCGCTGAGACTACCGACTGTGCTCGCAAACAAAAAGCTCTTGCTGCGCCAACGGAAATTCGAACGCGCAGGACGTCTGGACCCTCATGTGCATCTTCTTCTAGGTCGGGAACTTCTTCGAATGCTTCGGTTACTTCGTGCGCCTCAATTATGATTTGCTGGCTCTCAGAGTTCCAACCCAACGCCAAAGTTCCTACGCGAAATTCTTCATCAATCGGGTTATCTAACGGCTCTAAATCTGACGGACCACCAAAATCAACTTGGTAGGCATCAGTCCTGGTTACTTGGTCAATGAGCTCGATGAGTCGATCGGCCAAAAGCGCAACTTGTTGTTTCTCTAAGGCAACGCTTATTAATCGAGCGCCAGAACGTGCTTGCAAAAAGAAGGTACGTTCGCCAGGTACGCCTACTGTGCCAGCAATAAAACGTTCGGGATCATCAAACGTGTGCACCATGCGTGTCACTTGGCTTCATCCTTTCCAGTTTCGCCACCGACAGTTGCAGTTGTCGGTACTGCTTCAGTCAATTTGTTCAGCCAGCTTTCGCCCGTCTCGTTCAACTTGCTCACTGATGAACCATGCTCTCCGTAATGAACAACACTCACAGAAGCAGGCTCGATCATTAGTGATTGAAACTTTCTGAGTGGTAATCCGAGCGCATCAGCACAGATCGCCTTGATGATGTCGCCATGTGAAACAGCCGCCCAGATACTTCCTGGACCATGCTCATTGGAAATAATTTCATCCCACTGTCGCATTGCAGACACGGCGCGATTAGACATCTCAGTCATAGATTCACCATTCGGGAAAATCATCTCGTCAGGACGATCACGAACGATTGGCCACAACTCATGTGTGGATATTTCAGCAAGTTTCAAGCCTTGCCAATCACCGTAGTCACACTCCAGCAACCGGTCTTCAAAAGCAACGGGGACTTGTTCTGCAAAAATCCGTTCGGCGGTTTCTCTAGTGCGCTCCAGTGGACTTACCACCGCCTGAACAATAGGCACTTTCGCTAATCTGGATCGCAAAACCTCAGTTGAAGATATACCTAAGTCATCGAGAGAAACCCCAGGCAGCCTGCCTGCCAACAATCCCTCAGCATTGGCCGTCGACCGACCATGGCGAATAAGTAATAACGTACCCATGCCTAAAGACTATTAGGACTACTGTCGCTAATGTCTATCTCAAGTTGCGCTGATGGTGCCTGAGGCAAGTAAAGCAAGGAGAAGTCCACCCAGCACAACTCGATAAATAACGAATGGCGCGAATGTGCGAGTGCTCAAATAGCGCATCAATGCAGCAATCACGAGATATCCAACGATGAAAGCGACCACCGTGGCAAACAAAGTTGCCGGCCAATTCACATAAGTGTCTGCCGATATTTTGTTCGCTTCAAGCGCAGCCGAAGCGAAAACTGCCGGTATGGCGAGCAGGAAGGAATAGCGAGCCGCGACCTCACGTTTGAATCCCATAGCCAGGCCAAACGTGATGGTTGCGCCGGAACGAGAAACACCTGGAATTAATGCAAGCGATTGGCCCACGCCAAACAATAAGCCGCGGCGCAAGTTCAAATTCGCTTCATTGAAAACATGTTTTGCAAACTTATCTGCAGCACCCAAAATCAATCCCATGAAGATCAACGCGAATGCCACTACCCACAAATTTCGAGCGGTAGTTTCAATGGCATCTTTGAATGCGATACCAAGGACTGCGATTGGAAGTGTGCCAAGGATTACATACCAACCCATGCGGGCATTTGGGTCAGATCGCAATTCGCGATTGAGCAGCGATCTACCCCAGGTAGATATGATCGCAGTGATTTCAGCCCTGAAGTAGATCACGACTGCCAGTTCTGTTCCCACTTGCGTCACGGCAGTAAAGGCGGCACCTGGATCCGGCCAATGTAGCAACCGAGCGATTATCAAAGTGTGGGCTGTTGACGATACTGGAAGAAATTCAGTCAACCCTTGCGAAATACCAAGCACGATTGCCTGCAACCAAGAAAGTTGTTCCATCTTGTCCTCCAGCTCCATGACACACGTAAGGATCTTCAGGCGATCGCCTACTGGTAAACGCTAGCGTGAACCTATGGAACTTAGGTCATTGGGCAACAGTGGCTTACTTGTGTCACAGATTGCACTTGGCACCATGACCTGGGGTCGGGATACGGATATCCATGAGGCGCGAGATCAATTCAACATTTACTATTCTGCGGGCGGCAGGCTTATTGATACCGCCGATGTATACAGTGACGGCGTTTCTGAAGAAATTGTTGGTGAGTTCGTTCGCGAATATCCTGATGTTCTTGTATCCACAAAAGCTGGAAGTGTTCGCTCGGCACGGAAACGTGACACCAGTCGATCACACCTGTTAGACGCACTTGACGGTTCGTTACGACGGTTAAGGCGCACCCACATTGATGTTTGGCACATGCATGTGTGGGATCCTTACACGCCGATCGAAGAGACACTAGCCGCGGCTGATTCCGCTATTTCGTCGGGAAAAGTTCGTTACTTAGGAATTTCAAACTATGCCGGATGGCAACTAACCAAAGCCGCGACCTTGCAACACTCTGGTTCGCCGTATCCGATTATTAGTGCGCAAATGGAATACTCCCTTGTCGAACGCGGAATTGAGCGCGAAGTAATTCCAGCAGCGGCAGACCTAGGTGTCGGAATTATGGCCTGGTCTCCCCTAGGTCGTGGCGTTCTTACTGGTAAATATCGTCACGGAACTCCAGCAGATTCCCGCGGCGCTACCTCGCACTTTGCGTCCTTCGTTTCAACTTACCTCGACGACAAGTCGCGAGCCATTGTGGACGCGGTCTGTACAGCAGCCGAAGGATTGGGTTTAAGTCCAATCGACGTGTCCTTGGCTTGGCTTACTAGCCGACAGCAAGTGAGCAGTGTTGTGGTCGGTGCGCGCACAGCGGCTCAACTGCGAGTCGTATTGAATGCCACCGACGTTACGTTACCTCCAGAAATTTTGGATGCACTCACGTCAGTATCCGCGCCGGAGCGAGGCTATCCAGAATATGGTTGGAACCAATAGTGAGCGCCGTTTGGGAATATCGGGAAATGAATTTCCATCACGATTCAAAGCGGGGCGATGTTAGGGCTTACCTAACTACCTTGGCTGAGGTCGAACGCTGGGAAATAGATCGAGTTCGCGTATACCGAGATGGCAAGCGCTCAGTGAGGTTCCGGCGCAAGATTTACCACTTGCAACGCACTGCTTAAAGACTGCGGACGAATCGATCCATAACGCGCATTCCAAACTCAAGACCTGCAGTTGGTACACGTTCGTCAACGCCGTGGAACATTGCGCTGAAGTCAAGCTCTGGCGGCAACAGCAGCGGCAAAAACCCGTAGCACGTTATTCCTAGTGAGCTAAAAGCTTTCGCATCGGTTCCACCCGAGACCGTATATGGAACCGGCGTACCAAAAGGATCTTCGGCGCGGATAGCTGCACCCATTGCATCCACTAATTGACCCTCGAACGGGGCTTCGAGAGCGATCCCTTTGACTACGTCTTCCAAATAGACACCCGCCGGCAACAAGTTCTCGATGTCCTTAATGAGTTCATCTTCGTAACCCGGCAAGAAACGACCGTCGATCATGGCTTCAGCTGCGCCTGGGATGACGTTGTGCTTGTAGCCAGCGTTCAACATTGTTGGATTTGCGGTATTTGATAGCGTCGCTCCAATGATTCGCGCAATCGGTCCGAGCTGTGCCAGCAATTCTTCGGGATCTTCGGCGCTCAATTCCATGCCAAGAGCGTCGGAAACTGCCTTAATGAAATCCCTAACTGTTGGAGTTAGCGCAAGTTCAAATTTGTGGTTACCAATTGCCGCCACGGCTTCAGCCAGTCTGGTGACTGCGTTGTCGTTGTTTATGAAGGAACCGTGTCCAGCTTGGCCCTCGGCCCGCAATTTCAACCAGCGAATCCCCTTCTCTGCGGTTTGCACTAAGTAAAGTCGTACGTCATCACGAAGTGTGAGTGAGAACCCACCAACTTCACCTACTGCTTCGGTAACACCGTGATATAGCTCGGGCCGATTTTCCACTAGCCACTGCGAACCATGCTCGCTACCAGCCTCTTCATCCGGTAAGAAATCTAAAACGATAGTGCGGTCGGGTTGCACGCCATTTCGAGCCCAGGCGCGAACCATGGCCAGGATCATGCCATCGCCATCTTTCATGTCTACGGCGCCACGACCCCAAATCATGCCGTCATGAACTTCTGCGGCGAATGGATCGTAGGTCCAGTCTTTGGCCTGTGCCGGCACAACGTCCAGGTGACCGTGGATCAATAATGCTGGCTTACTTGGATCCTTACCTTCGATTCGTGCGTTTACACCTTGGCGCTTAGCTCCAGTTGTTTCATACCGTTCACACGCGATACCAACCTCGAGCAACTTCGCTTCTACATACTCAGCGGCAAGCGCTTCGCCGGGTCCAGAATTATCACCATAGTTACTCGTATCAATCTTGATCAAGTCGCGTACTATCTCGACTACTTCAGATTCAATGTCAGCTAACGGTTCAACAGTCATGTTCTAATCTTTCCCTATTGGGTTCCGTAGCGCGTCATTACGCCTAGTTGAGCCCCTATGCGCTTTACAGGTATCCTTACGGGGCTGGGAAACCAGTCACCAGTCCGAGTGGCGGAATAGGCAGACGCGCTAGCTTGAGGTGCTAGTCCCTTCACGGGGATGGGGGTTCAAGTCCCCCCTCGGACACCGAAATAGGAGGATC